>AYTS01000054.1 GCA_002009475.1 Candidatus Brocadia carolinensis
GGGGCATGTCAGAAGCGATCATTATGTACGAAGGCAAAGGCAAGAGAACTCCTCATAGATATTCGTGAACCTCTTTTACAAAAGATGAGAGAAAAGCTGATATCGGATGAGGGGAGGCGAAAATATTTTATGCGTCAGTACATCATCGAACCCGTCTTTGGGCATTTGAAATTTAATGTGGGGTATCGCAACTTTCTCTTGCGAGGACTGGAAAAAGTACGTGCGGAGTTTAAACTGATGTGTATTGGATGGAATTTAAAAAAGATGCTGAAATTGGGAATAAGGCTCGCCACGGTATAAGGTAATACAAGGAAAACAAGCCCTCCTTAAGCAGTTTCAGGTACCCTTTATGCTCCTGAGATAAAAGTATGATTTGGATGGAAATATTTTAACCTTTTTCTGATTTGTTTATCGACCGTATTTCCTTTATACACAATTTCCTGTGTCTTTATTCATGGCTGCATTCTCGGACAGCCTGTTATAATATGTCCATGATCAGGGGCAAGGACACAAAACCGGAAATCCTCGTCAGAAAATTCCTCTTTGGAAATGGTTTTCGGTATAAACTTCATGATAAAACATTACCTGGCAAACCAGACCTTGTCTTCCCGAAATATAAAACGGTTGTATTTATCCACGGTTGTTTCTGGCATGGTCATGAGGGGTGTAAATATTTCGTAGTACCCAAAACACGGACGAAATGGTGGCTGAATAAAATTAACCGGAATAAACAGCTTGATGCCGAAAACTCAGGCAAATTAAAAAAGCTGGGCTGGAAAATCTTAACTGTGTTTGAGTGCAAGCTAAAATCCAGGAATATGAAAAAAACCTTGAATCAGTTAGCAACGAGATTAACAAAATGAGATTTATTGACTTGTTTGCAGGAGCAGGCGGTTTTGCAGAAGGTTTTAAAAGGGCTGGTTTTGAACCCGTTGCACTTGTTGAGTCAGATCCCGCTGCATGTTTTACTCTAAAGACACGTCTTTCCTACTATTACCTTACAGAAAATAATAAGTCAGATATCTACATCAAATATCTTAAAGGGCAAATAAACAGAAACCAGCTTTATACGTTCATACCTTCTCATATTATAGAATCTGTAATTAATCTGTCCATCGGTGATGAAAATAACTCTAATATTTTCCAGATAATAGAAAGATTAAATGGTAAAAAAGATATTGATATTATCGTTGGTGGTCCTCCGTGTCAGGCATATTCCCTGGCTGGCAGAGCGCGTAACGAAAATGGAATGCAGGGAGACACGAGAAGTTATTTGTATATCCAGTATGGAAGATTCCTGAAGAAATACAATCCAAAGATATTTGTTTTTGAAAATGTGATCGGACTATTGTCTGCGGAAAAGGGAAGGTATTTCAGGAATATCCAGTCATATTTTAAACGTCTTGGATATACTGTAGAACCCTTCATAGTAAACGCGAACGAATTCGGAGTGCTTCAGAACAGAAGGAGAGTAATAATCTTAGGATGGAAGAAAGACCTGAATACTCCTATTAGCAATCTGGCTGATCAATGCAACTTCAAATATCAAGTGGAATTCATTTTAAATGATCTGCCAAAATTACATGCAGGAGGAGGTATAGACAAATATCTTACCTATACCACAGAGATTAACGATTATCTGTATTTTGCAAAAATAAGAAATGGTTTTGATATTCTAACGCAACACGTTACAAGATCACACACAGAGCAGGATAAAGAAATTTACAGAATTGCAGTTGAAAAATGGAAAAGAAACAAGGAAAGACTTGATTACAATGATCTTCCGGAAAGGCTTAAAACCCATAATAACAGGAATGCTTTCCTTGACAGATTCAAGGTTGTAGCTGATAACATGTCGTATTCACAAACAGTTGTAGCACATATCGCCAAAGACGGACACTATTACATTCATCCTGATATAGAACAAAATCGCTCTATCTCAGTTCGGGAGGCTGCCAGACTTCAGTCATTTCCAGACGATTATTATTTTGAGGGAGTAAAAGAGGGAAAAAATAGGACCGCTGCTTTTAAACAAATTGGAAATGCCGTTCCACCTCTCATGATAGAGAAAATTGCAAAAATACTAATAGGATAACTGAAATGAAGACGATAGTGAGTATCCCCAATGATGAAAGAACTTTTGTAAATATGACATCCCCTATTGATTATTCAAAATATCAAACAGAAGAAGCGATTCCCGAAGCATCTTCAATGATTGAAACCTTTCGGGCTATCGGATACAGCATTGAAGCTGCAGTAGCTGACATAATTGATAATTCAATATCGGCTGGTGCAAAAAACATCCTGATAAATTTTGAATGGAAAGGCTCTTATACATGGCTTTCAGTTAAAGATGACGGACATGGAATGGACAATGATGAACTGATTCAGGCAATGCGACCAGGAAGTAAAAATCCATTAGAAGACAGAGGAACAAAAGATTTGGGAAGATTTGGTCTGGGATTAAAGACTGCATCTTTTTCTCAATGCAGAAAACTTACGGTCATAAGCAAAAAAGAAAATTGTAAACCGGTGTTCTGGACTTGGGATTTGGATTTTGTAAATATAATCGGCAAATGGGTTTTGATAAAATATTTGCCAGAAGAAAATTTTACGAATGAAATCAATGCCGTTAAATCGGGAACGATTGTAATCTGGAATGACATTGACCGCCTTGTAAAAGATTTGCAGAAAGGCGATGAAAATGCTTTAGATAAATTTCTTCAAATAATGATACAGGTGAAAAAACATTTGGCAATGGTGTTTCATCGCTTCATTGAAAATGGCAGGATAAAAATTTCTTTCCAGGATAGGCCAGTGGGAGCATGGAGTCCCTTTCTGCCAAACGAACCTGCAACGCAAGGATTTCCCGAAGAACCATTTTATAATGGAAAAGTAATCGTAAAGGGATATGTACTACCACATAAGTCAAAAATCAGTGAAGATAAATTCAAAGAAGCAGAGGGGCCGAAAGGTTGGAATGAGCAACAAGGTTTTTACATCTACAGGAATGAAAGATTGTTGCTTGCGGGTGATTGGTTAGGAATGTTTCGCAAGGAAGAACATTACAAACTTGCACGAATAGAAATTAACCTTCCGAACAATCTTGATTCAGAATGGCAGATTGATATTAGGAAATCCATTGCAAGACCACCGCTTTCATTACGTGGCCAACTGAAAGCATACGCAGGTAAGGTAAGAGCACAGGCAGTTGAAGTTTACAGGCACAAAGGAAAAAATGTAAAACCCTATCCGGGACAAAAATTTATTCCGCTTTGGGTTGACCACAAGCGAGGTGATAAATGGTTTTACAAAATCAACAGGGACCATCCGCTGATTGAAAAAATAAAGAAGCAAGCAAATGACAGACCTGAAAAAGCAATTGACACTTTGTTGAAGTTCATTGAAGAAACAATTCCGGTAAAATCAATTTACATCAGAGAATCAGAAGAACCGGAAGCACAGGGAAAACCATTTGAAGGAATAAAGCATGACGACATCTGGACTTTGATGAAAAATATTTTTGATTCATTAACTCAACAGGGTAAAACAAAAGAGGAAGCGAGGGCAGTAATAATAAACCTTGAACCTTTTAATCATTATCCTGAATACTTCGCAACCCTTGATTGAATGATTTACAAGTATTTCAAAATAAATAAAAACTCAATCTCTAACTTGGTTAGGAATGAACTCTATTGTCAAAACTATAAATCATTTAATGACCCTTTTGAATGTTGGTTCATTTTGAAAGAAGGCATCCCACATCCGGAAAAAGAACGAGAGAGATTTGAATCAGTTTGCAAGGCATGGGGCTATCCAAGCGACAAAATGGATTCAGGTTTTGAAGATTATTTTTTATATATGGAAGAATTGGAAACATACCAACCCGACATACAAGGGTATGTTGACAGAGCTAAAATTTCTTGTTTCTCTAAGGAAGTTGGTAATTTACTAATGTGGTCTCACTACGCTAATGGACTCAGGGGATTTTGTGTTGAGTTCGATGAAAAATTACTTCTATCTGAAGACAAAGAAAGGAATGCTTCCATAATTCCTGTTTCCTACATTGAGCAACCAGCTGTAGTTGACAAGATGCTTTACTCCTTAGCCAATGACCAGGTTTGGTATAATGAAATGGCATTAGAGGAAGAACCGAATGGCAATTATGTAAATGAATACAAGCAGGGACTTAAAGATGCAAGACAATTACTTAAAAATCTTTACAAAAAGACTATTGCATCAAAGCCAATACAATGGAAATATGAAAAAGAGGTCCGATTAATCATCTACTCTGAAAATGACTCATCAGCAGGCGAGTTCTTTCATTTCCCATCTACGGCAATCAAATCAGTTATAGTAGGGGAAAAAATTGATGCGAAATTCAAAGAAACAATTTCTCAGATTATTGACATGAAAAGATTACCGATTCTTAAAAAAATGGCAAAAAGAAATCCTACTTCTTATCAAATAGAATTTGAACCTTTTAACTGAATATGATTGACCAAGCGAAAAATATCTGCATTGAACTTTTAAGGAAAATTAAAAATCCTTCTTCACAAGACATCAACGATTCTATTGACAATGTTTTGAAAATTTTTCCTGACTTGATTTCTGAAAGAGAAGCTTTGTTCAATTATTTATCAGCAACTAAAGTGGACGGGTTTGTCAAGACCAATTTGTGTTAATATTTAGATGCATCACTTTATTAATAACAGTGTGCAGAAGGGTAACGGAAGGAGCCCGTAGGGCGACTGGATTACCCTTCTGCACACTCCGCAATTTTTCGCCATCCCTCCTCGCCGCCTTTTCCTTATTTGTTCCCGTAAGGAACTCCAAAATGAACTTCATACGGTGTTTTGTACCCCAGGGATTGATGATACCTC
>AYTS01000055.1 GCA_002009475.1 Candidatus Brocadia carolinensis
TATCACAGAAGGCAATGTTTCAGACGTGAAGGTGGCGCATCAGCTACCCTTTGAGTCTGGTACCATGGTGGTAGACGACAGAGGCTATAACGATTACCGCCTCTTTGGCAAGCGGACTGAGCAAGGCGTCTCTTTTGTCACTCGCATGAAGAATAACACCCGGTACGAGGTTGTCAAAGAACAGGAAATCCCGAAGAACGGCCATATTCTCAAGGATGAGATTATTCGTCTTACGGGAACGCAAGCCGATGAAAAGTGTCCTCATCCTCTCCGGCGGATAGAGATTTATAACCCAGAGAAAGATGAAATCCTTGTATTTCTTACCAATACCATGAAATTAAGCGCTACGACTATTGCTGCCATATATAAAGACCGCTGGCAAATCGAGCTGTTTTTTAAAGCGCTCAAACAGAACCTCAAGATAAAGACCTTTGTGGGAACCAGTGCCAACGCGGTAAAGATTCAAATTTGGACAGCACTCATCGCCATGCTGATACTGAAATACCTCCAGCTGAGCTCAAAGTTCGCATGGTCTCTTTCCAATGTGGTGGCGCTCTTGCGTAAGAACCTCTTTACTCATCGGGATATTTGGGCATGGATTGATAAACCGTTTGAAATACCACCTGTCCCTTACGAACCGAGACAATTGAGTTTCAATTTTACTTAATTCGGACAGCATCTATGGTAACCTGGTTTTAAAAACAACGAAAACTTGTCCAAAATGCCAATAAATTCAAGGGGGATAGTTGGGCTTCTCAGCTAATTTGGACAGCAATGATTAGGCATTGTCATCTTTTGTAGAGATTATGGAATTTGCAAAGAAGAAAGGAGGGGGTTGATAAGATTTGATTTAGGCTTAATACAATGTCTCACTACAGCGATCTCGTGTGCAAAGGGCGCAACGTTTTGAATCAAAAATCAGACTTGTTTTAGAATTATCAAAGCATCCATATAAAGACCTTTACGTTTCCATCCCTGCCTTGATTTTGATGATATACCCTCTAAGCCACCTTTACCTCAATGCCTGCCTTTATTGCAGCATTTAATTCTCTCAATAAGTCTTCAAGGTTGACGGGATTGATCTGTACCGCTTGTCCCAGGCTGATTGTTCGGGCGAGGGTATTCCTGAGGATGGGATTTTTCAGTTGTTTGAATCCGAATCCTATCAGGATATCCAGGGTTTGTGGATACTGCTTGATGAGTTGATAAACATTGGTGTTGGCAGTTGCAGTTTTGATTTGTTCTGAGGGTTCTTCTTCCATGTCGAGTTGCAGGGTTTTCCATGTGTTGATACCAAAGAAAAACATGGCCGCATATTCAAGAAAACCGCTGATTCCCATCACTGGATACAACTGCGGATAAAAGTGTGCAGAAAGGGGTTGTGCCACCACCCTGCAGAAACATCCGATGTTGATGAATACGAAGGTCATGTTGAGGAGTCTGGTGCTGCATAATTTTACCCCTTTGCTTAAAGGTATCATTTTGGATGCGCATCCAAGGATCATCATGCTAATGAACCCAACAAAAATAGCGTGTCGGTATGCGCCAAACAAGGCATGGGAAACCTGTTTGCCCGAAATGGTTTCGTAAATCGTGAAAGTTAAGAGTGCACTTTCTGAAACAAACAGCCACATGAGCGCCGCTCTGATGTATTTTCGAAAGCCCGTAGGCAAGTTGGTTGTGCTTTTGACCGTTTTTCTTCTGTTAAACAAATTCAGATTATAAATAAATAAAAATACGCCAAATGTCTCGAGGATACCTGCAATGCAAAATATTACGGCAAAAAAACCATGAAGGTTGGTGGTATATTCTTTATAAAAACCTGAGACCGTTCGTAATGCAATTGAGATGTTTAAGATATGCAAGACGTATCTGCTGACTTTTTGGTTAGGCTCCTGTATCCCCAGGAAAATTGGCAGGGTCTTGGTGAATATTCCTATAATAACCATGCAGGCAAATCCCATAATCTGGATATGCCGGATGGGGTTTTTAAAAGCATCGGGAATATTGGTATTCAACACAACAGTAAAATGAAAGTATAAAGCGATGAAGGCTATAGTCTGGAAGATAAACCAGAGATAGCTGGACAGGAAAAACCATTCGTATGGTTCATATTTCTGTTTTTCCGAGGAGAAAAACGTCCTGCAAATAACATAGACGAAAAGCGCTATTGAGGCAGCCTGAAGTATACATCCAAACAAAACAGGTATCTTGAAGAAGAAGAATCCCGAATAGTATGCAAGCGTTTTAAAGACAAAGGAAAGGAAAATGCCGGCGATCATCAGGAAAAAAGATTTATAAGCTAACGGTGTGCTATACAGCATGGTGTTCCAGAATTTCGGTAAGGCAAAATAGGATATCCCCATGATGAACAGACCAACCCATCCATACACCTGAGTATCGCCATGGGTTTCAAGCAGTATCCAGGAGACAGAAGTCATGGAATTCCGGAATGCCATGTAGGCCAATAATGATGCCCCGTAAAGACATCCTGTGGAAAGCACAATGAGGATTGCTGTCTTTACAAAGATCTCGTAAACATGTTCGGTTTGAGGTTTTGTAATGGCTACGTCACTGTTCGAATCGACTGCCCCGTCGATAAGTTTTTGGAGGTCGTCAATCAGTTTTTCAGGGCTAATATTGTGCATCTTGGCGAAGAATGACAGCGGCTTATCGGGGAGGATATTGCCGCCGCACATAATGCCATAGGTCTCAAAGATGCGGCGGGTTACCGGAAAGTTCTCGATAATTTCTTTGACCGTGTTTTGTTGCTCTATCTTTTCCATAGCCATGATTCCTTACGTCTCTTGCACAGAGATCTCTGTCTCTTGCAAAATGCCATGAGACAAAACAACTTGTATTTTGTTTCGTATGTCGTAATAATATGAAATAATTATTAACTCGTAATATATCAGACATGCAAAAGTGTGTCAATGACATTCTCTTGTCAGGCGTTTGCGGATAAATTCTTTAAAAGCGTTCCTGGAATAAATATGTTCTATACAGCCTTATCTCCGCGTCGGCTCCTTCTTGGCGGTTTTATTTCTATCATCATAGGCTCTTATCTTCTGAAACTGCCTATAGCTTCTGACACCGGTAATTCACAGTCGTTTCTTGCTGCTCTGTTTACTGCTGCTTCAGCCGTCTCTACCACAGGAATGATTGTTGTCGATGTGGGTAATTTTTATTCCCTTTTTGGTCAGGTCGGAACTTTGCATCCATCTGTCATTGAGCGGGAGATTGATCTTGCTGGAATCGCTGACCAGTCCGTAGTATGAAGAAGTTGTCCGGTTTAGTAAGATGGTCATCTTTGTTGCGTTTGCTTTCGAGTTTTTTAGACGCTGTGGTTTTGAGTCGGTATGAGTTCCTTGCTAAGTTTAACGGGCGGGTGTGGCCTCTCGCGATCGGATATTCCGCCAGGGGTAAATGCAAAATTGTTCCGATTAAATATCCGGAAGGTGTTATGTTGGTTGGATAACGAGCGTTTCTGCCTTTTTGTTTTGCTTAGTTTTGGCGATTTTGTTATTTTTATTTTGAAGTTATTTTGAGGTGCTGATTTCATGCATCTGATGTAGTGATTTATTATGGACAACCACAGTATGAAAAACGAAATTTTTGTGAAGATATTACCTGCGTCTGACTATAAGATTCAGGAAGGAGACATTCTCGTGGTTGTAGGCAATAGTAAGGATATTGAATTCTTTGGAAAGCCTCTGAAATAATATGCGAAGCATTGCACTCACAAATCAAAAAGGGGGAGTAGCGAAGACAACAACTACTGTGAATCTTGGCGCCTGCCTTGCCCAGATGGGGAAAAAGGTGCTTTTGGTCGATCTGGACCCTCAGGGAAATCTCAGTTCGTGGCTCGGTCTGGATATCCATAATCTCGAACGGTCCATGTACAATGTGTTTTTGGAAGAGGTCTATTTTGAAGAAATCCTTACGAAGACATGCGTTGAGAACCTGACCCTGGCGCCTTCCAATGTGGCGTTGGCAGGTGTCGAACGGATTCTTGCCCATGAAAAGGGGAGAGACCTTATTTTGCGCAAGCGTTTGTCGCCTGCTGTAAGTAAGTACGATTATATTATGCTGGATTGTCCTCCCTCTCTCGGCCTGATTACTATTAACGCATTAACCTTTGTCAAAGAGGTTTTTATTCCTTTGGAAACAAAGGTATTGGCGTTGAATGGTCTCGTAACCCTTATGAATACGGTACAAGTGGTGAAAGAACGGTTGAATCACCATCTGGAGGTGACTGGTATCATTGCCTGCCGGTTTGACGGCCGGACGAATCTCAGTAACGAGGTGTATAGCCAGATTAAAGAGCGATTTAAGGAGAAGGTGTTTGATTCCATCATCAGAGAAAATACCCGCCTGGCAGAATGTCCTATTTCCGGCAAGCCGATTACCCTGTACGCACCGGACAGCCCCGGTGCAGTTGATTACACAAATTTGGCGAAAGAGGTGTTGGAAAGGGAAAAAAATAAGACTTTGCTGAATCATACCCCTGTTTGATAAATCATAACTCCAGAAGAAGTTGCAGCATGTTTTCAAGAATGAATCCTCGAACAGCATTCACCGAGGGGCATAATACCGTTTTTTACTCTCCTCCTGCGGATAGACTTCTCACTATTGGCTAACCCGACTTTCGCAATTCGCACCCAAAAAAGGTCATTTTTGGGCATTTGTCTCCTGGAAGCCATTGATTTTACTGGGGTCGATTTCAAAAACGGCTTGTAGTGCCGACCTACCCTCTTGACGACTTCA
>AYTS01000056.1 GCA_002009475.1 Candidatus Brocadia carolinensis
CTTTCTTCGTCCTTATGGTCTCAACCAGGACCAGACAGGAATATTTCTTATCACCTCTCTTTTTGTATGCATCTCTGATATACATACCATGATTATACCAGAGAAGACGAAAATGTCAACACAATCCTCACTATTCACACACTACATCGCCGGCAAAAATTCTCGACCCGTATTATTCAACCACTTACGACTTGCTCACTATGCAAAAGTACCGCTTCGGCTACACTTTTTGCGTAAGTTCGGTTAAGATTCATCATTCATCAGTACTGTGTATTTCCTGACCCTAACCCTATGCTTTCAGCTTAAATACAAGAGACGTAAAATCATTGGATATTTTTTACCTTGCTTTTCAAAATTTATTTCTTTACTATAAACCGACTGATGAGTTGTGAACTAACAGATTACAGGTTTTGATTTTTCAAAAAAGTTCCCCGGAGGGAGGGATAAGGAGATGCAATTCAAGGAGAAGATAGCAATAGTTACGGGAGGAACACGCGGTATTGGAAAAGCACTTGCTCTGGAACTGGCAAAGAACGGTTGTAACATCGCCTTCAATTATAATAAAAATACTGATGCAGCAAATGCACTGGTAAAAGAGATAGAGGCTATGGGAGCGAAGGCGGTCTCATTCCAAGTAAACGCTGCCAGCTTTGAAGGCGCCAAGAGTATGGTAAAGGAGGTTAAAGAGACGTTTGGAAGAATTGATTTCTTGGTAAACAATGCTGGTATCACCCGGGATAAACTCCTTGCCCTTATGAGCGAGAGTGACTGGGATGATGTTATCAATACCAATCTCAAGAGTGTTTATAACTTTTCCAAGGCGGTCATTACGCAGATGATCAAACAAAAGTCAGGAAATATCTTAAATATTACCTCCGTGAGTGGTTTAGTAGGGATTGCCGGGCAGGTAAATTACTCCTCCTCTAAGGCGGGTATGGTTGGTTTTACCAAGGCCCTTGCAAAGGAAGTGGGGAAAGCCAATATTACCGTGAACGCCATTGCCTGCGGTTTTATTGAAACAGACATGACGTCTGTTCTGCCCCAGGAATATAAAGATAAAATGATTGAAATGATCCCGGTAAGGAGATTTGGGAAACCTGAAGAAATTGCAAAGGTTGCCGCGTTTCTGTTATCAGATGACGCCAAATACATTACCGGGCATGTGATCAGCGTGGATGGCGGTTTGGCAATCTAGAAAAACGACAACAGTTCATTGCAGAGACTCTGACGTGATCGCGCAAACGAGCACAAAAAACCCTCTTCAGCCCTTATTATGGGAAAGTGTGTGGGGTTTTCTAGTCTCATCTCTGCTTTGTACCCTCACAGAACAATGAAAGGTAATACGCATGTTATTTCTTTTAAAGGTCGAGATAAAACAGATGCCCCCAATCCCGGTAAAGGACTTTCTGGGTTACGTGATTAAGGAGTGGGAATATTTTTCACGGTTTCAGCGCCGGGGAAGGATTTTGGCCGGCGGAAAGCTGGCGGGCAAACGAGGGGCTGCCGCTATTATCGATGCAGAGTCCACGGAAGAAATGGATGAAATCGTCTCAAAACTCCCCCTCTTCCCGTTTTTTACGGAGATAGAAATTACACCCCTTGTACCCATGGAAAAGGCATTGCTCGATACAAAAAGGATTCATTCCCTCATGAAATAAAAAGAGGGAGTAGTTACTCAACGTATCGTATCGTTATAATTCGACGTGAAAGTCCCCCCTATCCGCAAAAGGATCGGGGGGACTTTTTTGTTTGCCGGTTAGAAAGATTTTTCTATCGTCAATTCATCATAGGTTACAACCTATGATGAATTGACGATCATTACCATTCCTTGTTTCATTTCATGACGCTGATTATTAGCGTGCGTCGTGCGAGTAGCGAGATCTGCGTGCTGACGAACCAGTCGCGCGGGAAACCTGAGGGTGGCGTTGCCTCTTTGTCTTTGTGGTTGATGCCGCTTGAGTGGTAGAGCCGAAAGTGGCTGATGTATGCGGCCTGGTCCGCCGTGCTGTGATCTGTTTGTGGCGCCGCTGCGGTTGATGTCGTGCAGATTCTGCCTTTTGCACAGGTGTTGTGTCCTTGAAATCTTTCAGTATCCGTCGTTCCAGCTTTACGCCGAGGGTGCTCTCTATGGTGCGCACCATGGATGCATCTTCCCGCGTGATAAGAGTGAACGCATCTCCCGTTTTGGCTGCACGGCCAGTACGACCAATGCGATGCGTGTAAGCTTCCGCGGTGTTAGGTATGTCATAGTTAATTACGTGCGAAATACGCGAAACATCGATACCGCGAGCGGCAATATCGGTTGCCACCAGGATCTTGTACAAACCGTTACGGAAACCATCGAGGGCTGCCTGACGCTGATTCTGCGACAGATTGCCCTGCAACGAAGTCGCGCTGTAGCCGGATTTTTGCAGTTGCCGTGCTATCTGTTTGGCGCGATGCTTGGTACGTGTAAAAACGAGTACTGATTCGGTATCGGTGTGATGCAAAATTTCCATCAGCATGGCAGTTTTGTGGTGCTGTTCGACCGGATACAACGCATGCGAGACGGTGGTGAGTGGTACCGTGTGATCGATTTGTACGGTAATCGGGTCACGCAGGATGTCGTGTGCCAGACGGCGGATGTCTGAAGGCATCGTGGCTGAGAAAAATAGTGTCTGCCGCTGTGCTGGCAGATGCCTTAATATCTTCCGGACATCGGGCAAAAAACCCATGTCAAACATACGATCTGCTTCATCCAGTACAAGTACTTCCAGCCGTGATACACTGATCGTGCCCTGGCTAATATGATCGAGAAGGCGACCGGGACATGCTACCGCAATTTCTGCCCCTTGGCGCAATTTCTGAATTTGTGGGTTTATAGCCACGCCCCCATAAATGGTAACACTGCGCAATTCTGTTTGACTACCCAGCCCACAAATAGTCTCGTGTATTTGCTCTGCCAGCTCACGCGTAGGTGCGATTATGAGCGCGCGAAGGCATCCGCGCGGCCCCTGCATCAGACGTTGCAAAATCGGCAATACAAATGCAGCCGTCTTGCCCGTTCCGGTCTGGGCCAGGGCCATAATATCGCGACCCTGAAGAATTGGTGGAATAGATTGAAGTTGTACCGGCGTGGGGGTAATATACCCAAGCGCCTGCACGCCAGCCGCAATGTGCGGATGGAATTGAAACATTTTAAAATTCACTGAAACTCCTTGTGGTTAAAATATGGGCCAGGTCACCTTAGTTAATGGCCCTCTGATAAATGACAGTCCAATTGCTGTTGTAGCATTCGAAACTAACTGACCAGGATTATTCAAAAGTTGGGAGGAAACGATTTGAACGTGAGTTGCGAACCTGCATCGTGAGCCAGAGGCTCTTATCCGTCTGATAGCTGTCAGGAAACTACGAATAGCCAATTACCTGCTTCAGTTAGCGACTATTACGTAATACTGCCTATACTATCAGACACAAGATCCAATGAGTATAAGATGTGAAAGGTTACGCTGTTATCTTTTAAATGTAGCAAGTTATCTGAAACCGATGCTACATACGACAATGCCGCTTAACGATTAAAGTATCCTCGTATTATACAGAGAATTCCTGTTAATAAAACAAAATACTGAAATATATTTTCCTTTCATCGGACTTTTTGCTTTCACGAGATTATATCACGACAACGTCAAAGACAGACTCCTTTTTCCTTTAAAATTAATTCCGGTTGGGTTTCGGCGTATTTTCATTTGATGGTGGCAGAATGGGAAAAAGAATTGACGGCTGATCTCCGGTTAAGGTTCGCAGGAAGGCGACAATCTTGTCCGTTTCATCCTCCGCGAACGTTCCTCCCAGCTGATATTCAGCCATGATTTTAACTGCCTCACTCAAACTCCATGCGCTTGCATCGTGGAAATAAGGGGCTGTTAATTCAATATTTCTCAGCAGGGGCACTTTGAATGCATATTTATCTTTTTCCTCTTTTGTTACGTTATATCTGCCAAGCGTCTGCGTATCCTTATCGTACGGTTTTGCAACTCCAAATTTCTGAAAAGAAGTTCCTCCTACACCAATGCTGTTGTGACAAATGATACATCCTTTGCTCTTGAAGAGATCATATCCTTGCCTTTCTGATTCTGAAATTTTATCATCATAACCGTTTAACCATGCATCAAATCTTGCGTTTGGCGTGGTTAGCGTTTCTTCAAATGCCGCAATGGCATCAGCAATGTTATCAATAGTGATTTTTTCGTCTTTATAGACTTCTTTGAACCATTGCACATATGCCGGTATCGATTGCAATACATCTACCGCAAGCTCATGGTTTGAGGCCATTTCCATAGGATTGGCTATGGGACCCTTTGCCTGCTCTTTCAGGTCATTTGCCCGGCCGTCCCAGAATTGTGCCAGATTGAATTTTGCGTTCAGAACAGTCGGTGAGTTTATCGGCCCAAAGACCCATTTGTGCCCGATGGCGGTTGGCAAATTGTCCACACCGCCCGTCGAAAGGTTATGGCAGGAATTACAGGTAATCCAGCCTGATTTGGACAATCTCGGTTCAAAGAATAATTTCTTTCCTAATTCTATCTTTGCGGCATCGTAATCAAAGCTGATGGGAATTGGCTGGATAGGCTCCTTTGCATGTTCAGAGATTGCGCCACCCTGCATCCTTCCGCCTCTCCCATACCCTATATTTCTGGGTGGTTCATCTGCAGCAGTAACGATGAACAACACACTATTGATCACGACAAGAGCCAGGACACAACTGATCAGAGTAACGTTAATTTTATTCATGGGTTCTCCTTGATTTGGTTTGCCTCTCTGTTCCACAAGGCATATCTCCGCAAGAGGCAGTTATGGGTGCGCCGAAGACCACTGTATGCCGTCGCAGCCTCTTCAACGGGAGGAATCGCGGCGATGTCACCTATTCCATAAAAAATGGAGTAACAAGGTATTTCCTGGAAAATAATGAAAAGCTCCGTCAGTTCTTCTTTGTGCTAAGTAAGCTATATTGACCATCCTTAAAACCATAGGTTCCAATAACCCGTGGGGTTTCAGGATTTTTGAAGGTTATAGCAAATTTTAGTCGTGGGTAGCCAACGCTTGCAGGCGTAGGTTCCACCTCTACATAAGTTAGATGCGCCTTGTGTTCAAAACCCAGTATCTTCCATTGAAGCCCCTTATTGCTGGGAAACTCAGCCTCTGCCAGTGAAACGATATTATCCTTCAGAAATGCTTCTCTTTCCGCAGGTTCACTACTCTTACTGGTCGCAGCTATTTCCTGCTTTGGCGGCACGACATCAGACTTCGCATCACTTGCCTGTGGCACTTCCTGAGCGCCCTTCCGGGTATCCACTGCTACTGCCTTTCCCATTTCCTCAGCACCCTTCCCGAGTCCTTGTTCCAGCGTCTTGCCAACATCTTGTGTCATCTCACCCATTGCTCCGCCCACCATGGACATCATGGTTTGGCCAGCATCAACTTTCCATTGCCCATCTTCCTCAACGAGAATGGTCTGCATCTGGGCTTCAGTCGTTGTTGTCCCACGAAGCGTTTGCATGGCAGTTTCAATGGTGGTTCTATTGTCTTCTGTTTTAACTTCGCCAAAGGTTACCTTGCTGCTGGCGGTGGCATCGGTATCTGTTGTCAATAATTTGTCACCGCTTTCTTTTGTGGTATACCGTTTTGCCTCCTGAATATCTTTAGCATTCATCGCATCCCAGAATCCCTTAGCGATAGCCAACCGACCTTTGGTATCTTCCTGCAGTTGAGCGTTTGATTCTGGTGTATCTGGTGGTTTACTGCTATCGCTAACAGATACGTTGTGCGTAAGGGGTACCGCTTCCGAAGGGGTAGAAACAATCTCTGGAATTTTTGCGGGAGTACTAAGGATGGTAATCCGCTCATTCAAATTCCTCACAGTTGCTTCTAACCCACTAATCCTTTGTTGAATGATTGTGTTATATGCCTTTGTTTCCTCCATTTCGTTATGGAGTACATTTGCATCAGTTACTACAAGGTTAAGTTTACCGGCTAAATCGTCAACCTTCTTTTCCAGCAATTTACTCTTAACCCGATGTTCATTCTGTGCTTTTTTTATCAAAAGAGGTAGTACAGCCAAAAAGAAACAGCATCGCGAAGCAAACACATTTGAGCAAGCAGTTCCTTTTGTGAGACATTAAATACCTCCCTTTCTGTTGTGATTCACGCAGTTTTCTTATTCGAGTTGTTGTAAGATTTAACCGGGAAAACGATTAAAATCGTGGTCTGTTTCTATGCAAGCATAATAACACTTTGCATATCCATGTCAACAGTTTTGTTTTTTGGATAGTAAAAATACCAAAAGAAAAAGCCACTCTGCTTACGAGTGGCTTCTCAATGTTCGTGTTAAGGAGTTCTCTGTGACATCACAGCGTTGGGGGTTTCTTCCAAGCAATTGACCGATCACGAGAGATTAGATTTATTTGTATCTCCCAACCCTTCTCCCCTTGCATCCCATCTTTCCGTGATTCGCGCGTTTGCTGCGCCATGTTAATCTTTGTCTTCTCCTGTCTTTCATTCCTGATTATCCCTCATGAAAAATTAATCTTTCTTATACCTTCACACCTTTCCCCTTTAACCGGGAAAGAATTGAATTCTCTTTACCTGCAATTAGCAAGGACACAGCACCGCCCCTGCTATAGAATCTTGAATATTATTCTGAATGGATTACTTTGTTTCCTGTTTGGTGATGTCCTTCTCGGTATCTATCTTCTTCTGCGCAGATTTGCTGCTTGCGTCTTCGACATCCTCTTCGACTCCCTTGACGCCTTTTTTAAACTCGACAATGCCCCGACCCAGAGATTTCATCACCTCAGGTAGTCTTTTGCCGAAGATCAGAAGCGCCACAATCAGGATAATAAGCCATTCCCAACCGCCTGGCATACTAAACATATCCATGCCTCCTTATATAAAATTCTATAAACAAATAAATTATATCATTGTACCAATGAAAATCAATGAATTTGTTTTGTAAAAATCTGCGTTGACAGGGGGTGGCTGCGATGTGTTATAGGACAGTTTTTGGTGTTTCCTGCAAAGCTGCCATTAATTATTGCCGTTTCTACAAGGCCTTATTTCCCTCAGCGTCTGCACGAGCCGGGATATATCTTCGGGCAAGTCAACCTGAAATCCCATTTTTTTATTCTGTATGGGATGAAAAAACTCGATCCGGTGCGCATGAAGCGCCTGTCTCTCGATGATGGGGGCTTCCCCGATTTCCCTTTCCTTTCCCAGCAGATCAGACAGATAACATGATTCATGGTCGCTGTACATAAAGTCGGCAACAACCGGATGCCCAATAGATCGCATGTGTACCCGAATTTGATGGGTCCGTCCCGTTTTTGGCATTACTCGTACCAACGTATAACCGTGAAAACGCTCCATCACTTCATAGACAGACACCGCATCCTTGCCGATATCCCGCCGCACCGCCATCTTTTGCCGGTCATTCTTATGTCTTCCAATGGGCAAATGGATCTCATCAGAATCAAACGTGACTTCGCCTTCCACCACGGCAACGTATTCCTTTTTGACGTACCGCTTTTCAAATTGCATAGCAATATGCGAGTGCACAGCGTCACTTTTGATAACCAACATAATCCCGCTGGTATCTCTATCCAGCCGGTGCACAATACCTGCCTTTAACGGTCCGTTGACCTGGGAAAGATTTTGACAATGAAAGGCTACTGCATTTACGAGTGTGCCAGATGGATGGCCTCCGGCCGGATGCACAACCATGTCATACGGTTTATTGATAAGCATTAAATAATCATCTTCGTAAACGATGCGTAAGGGAATATCTTCAGGGACGATCTTACTTTCTTCAAGTACCGGCACATGGACAGAAATAAAGTCTCCCCTCTGAATATCATAACTGCTTTTAACTGTGCGGCCATTGACCAGCACGGCGCCCTCTTTTATCACCTTTTGAATAAAAGTCCTTGAATAATCAGGGAGACGTGCAGCAAGGTATCGATCGATCCTTTTGTCGTCAAACACCTTCTTTATCTCAAAAGTTACTTCTTTTATTTGCGAAACATCCGGTTGCATCTTATCGAATCACCGACAAACGGTACTGCGCCATGGTTGCCCAGTTGCTATTCGGAGAGAGTTCTATGGTCTTGGTGTATGAACGGATGGCGTCGCTCGTCTGGCCCAGCTTTTCATAACAACGACCTGCATCCCAGTTTCCCTGGGCTACAAGAAAATTGTGGCTATTCGCTGAAATATCTTCAAACTGTTTAACGGCCTCCGGGAAGAGGCCCTTTTCTTCATAAGCATACCCCAGTGACTGTTTCACAATAGGCACAAGGGAATGGCCGCTATAGCTGGACAGGAAATCACTATACGCCCGGATGGCTTCATCATAATTTTTCAGCCGATAATACACGTTTCCCAGCTGAAATACTACCCACGGGGCAGCGCTGGAGGATGATAAATTTTCTCTCATGTATTTGAATGCCTCCGCCGTTGCGTTTAGCGCTGCGGTTTTATCCTTTTCCGTTTTTCCTTGTTGCACTGCCGTCACCAGATCGTTGTTGATCTTCCAGAGATTTTGCCAGGCAAACTCATTCTTTTTTGCCTTTTGGGTAATAAAAAAAGCAGAACCACCACCGGCGGCAATTGCAACACCGACACCGATCGCAATATAGACTTTATATTTATTCAATGTTTTTACTACATTTAGAACGGCTTCTTTCATGTGCATCCCTTTTCAAATTTATGGTGTTTATAAACCGATTAAAGTTGCTGCCTCTTGAAACATTTCCTGAATGTCATACTCCTCCATGCCTGCCCCGCGGGCAATGAATTCAGCGCGGCTCCGGTCTAACAAATCATCCGGCGTATGGGAATCCGAACCAAAGACAAGTTTTGTCCCGACCTTTTTTGCCATTTTCGCTACATGTCCATTCGCATAAGCATGTCCTTTTCTCCCGGAGATCTCCAGTCGTACCCCATTCTTTTTGGCAAGTCGTGCATCCTCCTCCGTAATAATACCCGGGTGCACCAGGATGTCAGCGCCGGCCTCAATAGCTGCCCGATTTGTTCCCGGGAGCACCGGTTCCGTTATCGTTTCACCATGCACCAGCACGATAAAGGCGCCCAGGTCTCTTGCCCGTTTTACCATGGATATAATATGCTCCGGACGAAGGTGGGTTAATTCTGCCCCCCCACATACCTTAATCTTTGAAACCGCGGCTATTTCCCTGCAAGCCTTTAAAACATTCGGGATCACCATATCGATATTCGAGTAATCGACATGGTCTGTTATTACCAGCCCACGGAAACCCTTTGCCTCGCAACGCCGGATTAATTCAGCCGGCAAGAGTACCCCATCGGAAAATAACGTATGCGTGTGCAAATCGATCATTGATGGAATTACCTAAAAAAAAATTTAATGCGCCCGAGACGATTTGAACGTCTGACCTACGGTTTAGGAAACCGTTGCTCTATCCAGCTGAGCTACGGGCGCATTTGTTCAATACAAGAGAGTCACAAAACAAAGATACGTGCACAATCGAAATAGACCGGAATAGAATTAAAAAAATTAAATTATAGCCTCAAGATGAAAAAAATCAACTTCATTCCTTGCCATGAATTATCTTGTAAAAGTTTCGTTTTTGAAAATAACCCTGTGGTACAAGGTTGGGTTTCGCTAAAGCGAAACCCAACATCTCCTATTTCACATTTACCTAATCCCGTTGGGTTTTATTTCATTCAACCAACCCTTCTGTCGGGTTCAGAATTGCAACCTGAACCCATGAATTTGTTCGGCAATAACGCCTTGTGAGTGCGATGGTGAAATCAATCATATAAAATACAGAGGTTCAAATTATTAAGAAAAACGCAAAATGCTTTGCAAATAGTAAAAATACCATTAAAATCTGATAAAGAACGGAATGACAACAAAGTAAATTTTTGAAAAATGCTAAAATGACCGCATGTCAGAATCAGGAAATTTATTTCAGTCTGTAAGAATTATCAGTGTCTGTACCTTTTTAAGCCGCGTCCTGGGTCTTGCAAGGGACGTGATCTGCGCTAGTATCTTTGGGACAAGCATGGTATGGGACGCCTTTACGGTTGCCTTTAAGATCCCGAATTTATTTCGCCGGCTCTTTGGTGAAGGCGCCCTCAGTGCAGCCTTCATCCCCATCTTTACCGAACAAATCGAAAAGCGCGGCAGGGAAGAAGCCTTCGTCTTTTTTAACGTCGTGGCTACCGCGCTTGTTATTATTCTCGGCGGTATTATCTTGCTGGGAGAAGGGTCTTTTTTCCTTATTCCACGGGTATTTCAGATACAGGAAAAATGGCAACTCATCCTGAAGCTGCTCATTATCATGTTTCCCTACGTCTTCTTCATCTGCCTTGTTGCTTTTATGGGTGCAGTACTGAACACCCTTCGTCACTTTTTTATGCCTGCCTTTGCGCCGGTTGTTATGAATCTCTGCTGGATCACAGGGGCAGTTGTTGCACCCTTTACCGGAAAGACATTGGATACGATGATTTATGCCGTTGCCATCTCGACCTTTCTTTCTGGTCTTGTCCAGGTAGCCATCCATATTCCTACTTTGCGGGAAAAAGAGCTATACTACCGATTTATTCCCAGGTTTTCCCATCCGGAATTGAAACTGGTGTTGATTCGCATGGCCCCCATTGTCTTCGGGCTCGGCATTGTGCAGGTCAATGTCTTGCTGGATAGCATTATTGCCGTTGGTTTTTCCTCCCCGCAAGGCGGGCCGGCCAGCTTTACCTTTGCAGGGATGACCGTCCCTTTTCCCATGAAGGCCGGCGCTGCATCGGTACTCTATTACAGCGACCGTCTTATTCAGTTCCCCTTGGGGGTATTCGGCGTTGCGATGGCTACCGCAGTATTCCCTCTCTTTTCCACCCATGCGGTCCGGGAAGATTGGGGCAATTTTTCGATTGCCTTTAACAAGGCGTTAAAATTTATCCTTTTCATTGGAATTCCTGCGTCGCTGGCCATCATTGTCCTGCGGGAACCGATCATTGACCTCCTCTACCGGAGGAATCAGTTTGATGCGGAATCGGCTTACCGGACATCGCGTGTTATTCTCTTTTATGCCTCTGGCATATGGGCGTATTGCGGTTTGCATGTCTTAATCCGGGCATTTTACTCAGTGAAAGACACTGTTACGCCGGTAAAGGTCGGAGCAGCGTGTGTCGGGTTAAACCTCGTGTTGAATCTGTCGCTTATCTGGGTATTGCAGGAAGGCGGCCTTGCACTCTCGACTGCCATCAGTTCCATGGCACAGATTGTTATCCTAACCCTGATCTTACAAAAAAGGCTTTGTATAAAGATAAAAAACGAAGTTTTTATCTCATTGCAGAAAACGGTCGTTGCCTCATTAGCAATGGCAGGCGCCGGCTGGTTCGTCCTCAGAATGTTTCCTGAGGTAAACGGCGGAAGTCTTTATTTTAAAGGGCTTCGGCTTTTCATTCCTATGCTTTCAGCGTCTGCAGCGTTTGCCGGAACTTCTCTGCTTGTCAAATCAGAAGAGTTTGTACACCTGGTCAGACTATCCTTAAGAAGAACGTAATAGTTGCATTTTGAATGTAGAGAAAAATGCCACAATATTGACATCAACAAGCAATACCTGACCCTACTAACCGCTTTTTTTCATTAAATTTTCCCTTGATGAAACAATTTAAACAGTTATAATGATTTTCATTAAAATTTCTGTAAACTCAAATATCATCATGATATACAGAATTTTCGCATGATTATGGATTGGACAGCCCGCCATCTTTTAGAATCATGTACTTCTTAGCATAACTAAGCCGCAACCAAATCCCCCGTAACAAAGGGGGTAAAGGGGTTTGTAAAAACTTGCTTAAAAAAAGTTTAATGCTTATTGAGTTTACTCCGGAAAGCACAATATATTGCATTGTTAGGTTTAGTATTCATCATAATACAAGGCATTGCCAAGTTGATTTTCGGAGCAAACTAAATAACCATGAATAAGTTTTATAGAATGATATTATATGGCAACGATAAATGCGGTCGTAAGCAAATGCAAAACTATCCTTGAATGCCATTATGGTTCACAGTTCAAAGGACTGGTATTATATGGCTCCGTGGCTCGTAACCAGGCCAATTCAACGAGCGATATTGATTTGCTTGTTTTGTTGGACACACCATTTGATTACTTTCGTGAACTCCGTCGAATTATAGACATACTTTATCCCCTTCAATTGGAAACTGACCGGTTGATTTCTGCTAAACCGGTTTCCCTGGATGAGTTTGAGCAAGGGCGTTTTCAGCTTTACCGGAATGCCAAACGTGAAGGTGTTTTGGTATGACACTATTCAATCCGGAAGAAATCGCAGCGAATCTCGAACGTGCTGCGCAATCCATAGAGGCAGCAAGAGACCTGGCAATCAAAGGGTACTATGATTTTGCCGCATCGCGTGCATATTATGGGGCGTTCTATGCAGCAACTGCTGTGTTATTGAGCGAAGGCATTGAGTTGAGTAAACATAGTGGCGTTATCGCTTCAATTCATCAGAGATTTGTCAAAACGGGGAAGCTAAGTAAAGAACACGGAAAGGATTTAAACTGGTTGTTTGAGATGCGAAGCGTGGGCGATTATGGTGGAATAGCGCATGTATCACAGCAACAAGCCGACCATGCAACAGAAGCAGCAGCAAATTTTGTAGACGCAATCAATGCCTTACTCCAAAGCCAATAATATAACTGCCGAATATATCTTTTAATCGACAAAAGCAAAATTACGCTGCTTATGAAATCAGAAGAGTTTGCACACCTGGTCAGAGTATCCTTAAGAAGGACGTAATAGTTGCATTTTGAATTGCAAAGGAAAATGCCAAAATATTGACATCAAAATGCAAGGCCTGACATCACAGTCGCACCCAATCGAAAGGATCCTGCAACCCTGTTTGCTCCCTGATCTTCTTGCGCGATTATTGTAGCTGAAATATATTTTAAAAAAAGCTTGCAATCTTTTTTCGTTTTTACTTTGTTATATTTTTAAAGAAAAATGCAATTTCCTATCATCTCATCGATTCAAAACAAAGCGTTCAATAGAGCTTTACTCAACATCGGATTTCCTGCCAGATTAAGAAAATCCTTTGAAAAAAGGCGCTTTCCAGACTATCATTTCGCATCCAAATATTAGAAGAACTTCCAGAAGTTCTTAATCGTCCCAAAATAAAATACAAATGCGGAATTTCTAAAAATGATATCAAAGAACTTCTGATGTTGATAGAAGAACGTTCAGAACCTGTTTTAATTTCTAACGACATTGCCATCTGCCGGGATGGCGATGATAATCTCATTGTTGAGACGGCAATCAAAGGAAAAGCAACGTTTCTTGTTACAAGAAACGTTGCTTTTCCAGGACAAGTGATTGTTCAGAATGTATGGTATGCGACAAAACGTCTGGCTCAAACTGCAAATTTGAACCAGCATCCCTTAAATGGTTTATTTATTGAAATTATCATCTGAAATATGACGATTAAAACCCAGAACATATCACTTACGAGCTTGACTTTGGCCGAACTAGAGCCAATCTGTGTTGCCATGGGAGAGCCTGTTTACCGGGCAAAGCAGATGCTTTCGTGGGTTTACGAAAAAGGGGCAACGGCCTTTGACCAGATGTCTAACCTGCCGAAAAATTTTCAAAGACAATGTGCTGAGCAGTACCAGGTTTTTCAGACGAGCGTTGGCGCCATTGCACAAACTGCCTATGGCACAGAGAAAGTATTAGTTCATTTACCCGATGGAAATGTGATTGAGTGTGTCCTGCTAAGGGAAGGTAAAAGGATCACTGCGTGTGTCTCAACCCAGGTAGGGTGCGCCATGGCGTGCCGGTTCTGTGCCAGCGGCATCCCGGGTCTGGAAAGAAACCTTACCACGGGCGAAATTATAGAACAAGTCCTTCATATAAAAAAACATCTTCTTCCCGGCGAGCGTCTTACCAATGTCGTCTTCATGGGCATTGGTGAGCCGCTTGCAAATTACGATAACGTGGTCAGATCCATGAGAATTATAAATGCTGGTTGGGGATTAGGGATTGGTGCACGCCATATTACGATTTCGACGGTTGGAGTTATTGAAGGCATCCGCCGGTTGGCACACGAAGGGCTCAAGGTAAACCTTGCAATATCCCTCCATGCATCTGATGATGTTACCAGGTCAAAGATCATTCCGTTGAATAAGAAAATTGGCATAAAGAGCCTTATTGCCGCAGCCAGGGAATATTTTGAGGTTACGGGAAGGGACGTCAGTTTTGAATATATCCTGATCGATGGTGTCAATGCTTCGAAGCAAGACGCGGAGTCACTGGCGCAGGTGCTGAAGGGTATTCAATGCAATATTAATGTGCTTCCGGTAAATCCCGTTGAAGAATTTAACTGGAGACCTCCTTCCGAGGGAGCAATTGAAATATTTTGTAATATATTGGAAAAACACGGTCTCGTGGTAACCATCCGGAAAAAAAAGGGCAGTCATATCAATGCCGCATGTGGTCAGCTTCGTTTGCAGAGGGGAAAATTTTTATGGAAAAGCGAAGGATATTTTGTTAAATAAACGGATGCAAAGATATTGGAGTAACACCCTTTGCTGGTACATATTGATTCAGGCATAACATCAGCGGCTGCGACTGGCCATAACGATAAATAAAAAGGACATTGAAAGAGGCATTCCTATTGTGCGTCGCATAAAAATCGAACTCATGGATGCATTGAAAGAAACGGTTGCAAAGGCTGTTCAACAGACCGGTTCCCTCAGGAATTGCAGGTATGCGGATATCAGACTTGGCATATATGAAGCGAAGTACGCCCATGCTGAGAACGGCAAGGCTAAAGGTATGGGAGAAGATGCATCACTTTCGTTTGGAATCAGGATGCTTGCAGGAGAAATGTGCGCCTGGGGATTTTATGGTCAACCCGTCGGGGGGATCGATGCTGGCCCTAAAAGTCTCGGCAAAATACTTGACCTTGGTGTGCGTAAGGCATACGCACGTGCCATTGCTAACGCAAATGAAAAGGCAGAGTTTAAACCTTTTGCCCCCTCATTAACGGAGGTAACACTTGCCGGAACCGATGCCTGCCGGGATACGATTCAATCCGTTTTTGATGTAGATCCCAGGGCAGTACCACTGAAAGACATCCTTGCTCTTTGTCTGAAAGTATCAGGGGCGATGCATGGGATTGGTAAGGATGTGGCGTATGCCTCTATAGATGCACAAACAGGCATACACAGGGAGTTGTTTTGCAGCACCGAAGGTGCTTGCATTGATCAGGCGCATGCGCTTACCCAAGGAACGATAGCCGTTGTGGCACAAAGGGACGGGGGTATCTCTGAGGTTTGCCATGATTCTCTGGGGGATCTCCGCGGATGGGAAGTGTTAGAGGGAAAAAATATCTACCAGCAGTCGCTTGCTGATTTTGCATGGATGCGGACACATGAAACTCTGGAACTTACCGAAGCTGAATTTCTGCCTGCGACGAACGAGCCGGTTGTCGTGGTGACAAATCCTCATTTTAATGCCCTTTTGGTTCATGAAATTGTCGGGCATCCGACAGAAGCCGACCGGGCGCTGAAGCTGGAGACGGCCTACGCCGGACGATCCTGGCTGTTGAGAGATTTACAGGACAACGAATTGGGGAAGCAGATCGCATCACCCTTAGTTAATGCGTACTCGGACCCTTGCATGGGTGGGTATGGACATTACCAGTACGATGCAGAAGGAACTCCTGCAAAGCGGGTAAATCTTATCGAAAACGGGGTATTCAGGGAATTCATGAACGGCCGTGAACATGCTGCGATTCTGAAGCATCATCCCAATGGTTCTATGAGGTCAACCGAGTCTCATGATGTCCCTCTCGTGCGAATGACCAACACCGTCTTTGCAAACGGAAATAGATCTCCTGCGGAAATCCTTGCCGAGGTCAAGGATGGATATTTTATCGTCAACCATCGAATTCCGTCTATCAGCGAATCCAGGGAAAATTTTCGGATTTCTGCGCAAAAGGTATATAAGGTGGAAAATGGGAAAATTACCAAATTATATCGGCAAGGAGGCATTACGGCCGACGCTAAGGATTTCCTTATGAATATCGATGCCGTGGGAAATGATTTTTCAATCTTTCCTATCCCCAATTGCGGGAAAGGGCAACCGATGCAGATAATGCGCGTTGGCAATGGCGGTCCGACGCTACGGTCCAGGGCAAAATTAACAGGACATCGGGCAGGATGATGGATACCGAAACGTTAAGAACATGTGTCCGTGATGGAACAGACTTCCTGAAAAAACAGAAGGACGTCATTGATGCAGAAGTCTTTGCGTCGTGGAACGAGCATATAACGGTGCGAATTAACTATACCTCGGATATTCCCTGTAACGGTATCCACGAACCGAAATCGACTCAAGGGTGCGGGATAGCCGTACGTGTTGTTTTTGGGTCGGGGAAAGGGATAAAGGTAGGATTCGGCAACTCTTCCAATAATATTACGCCGGGGGGAGTCGTGGAGGCATTCAACAAGGCAAAACGGAATAAAATATACGACCCCGACTTTCTCTCCCTTCCTGTCCCTGTTGGTAAAGCGGTGCTGGAAAACTACCACGATCCTGCAGCGCTCGAAATTTCAGACGAGTCAATCGTTCATTTAGGGTGGCAGGGATTGAAAGGGGCGCTCGGGGAGTACCATCAAAAACGGTTCAGCAAATCAATTATTGCCGGTGGCGATATTACGATCCTCAAGGAGCGCATGGCCATTGCCAGTACCAAAGGTATTGATGACTTTGATGAATCAACTATCCTTACCGCCAACATAACCTCTATGATTGAGAGGGAAAACGTGAAGGGCACAGGATGGAATACGAGTACCCATTTATCCCATTTTAACCCTGAGGAGGCGGGACGCGAATCTGCTGAAAGTGCGATAAAAACAATCGGGGGAGAAAGGATATCTTCCGGAACATATGATGTTGTCTTTGGAAGACAGCCGGTGGCAGACATATTTGTCAATGTGCTTATTCCGGCATTAAGTCTTTCTTCGGTCAATACGACTGACACCCCATTCCTGGGGAAATTAGGACAAAAGGTCGCATCTGATTTGCTGACTGTTTATGATGATGGCACCATAAAGAGCGCTATTGGCAGTAAAAAAATCTCGTGTGAAGGAATACCCACGGGAAGGACAGACCTTATTCATAACGGTTTTCTTGTGGGGTTTCTTGCAAATAATTACCTTTCGAAAAAATTAGCCAGTATCGTTGCCTCATTTGTGCCAAGAAATGGATTCCGTTTTGAAAAAGGGAAGCGGAGCCATGAGAGGCAGCCAGGGATATTTCCAACAAATATTGTCATAGAAGGCAAAGATGAGGTGTCAGGCCGATCTTTATTATCAAAAATAAACCACGGTATTTACATTGGAAGAATCTGGTATACCTATCCCATGAATGGACTTGCCGCTGGTGATTTTACCAGTACCATTATTGCAGATTCTTACGTAGTAAAAGGAGGAGAAATTGTCAATCCTCTCAGACCTAATACCGTGAGAATTAATAGTAACATCATGGATATCGTAAAGAAGATTATTGCGATATCAAACGATAAAAGACAGACAATCGTCTGGGGCGGAGAAGAAGTTGTGCTTGCGCCGGAAATAGCTGTTCAGGGGGTTCAACTGGATAGCATATCGGATTTTATCGTTTAAAATGTTTGTTGAGTTTTGAACATAATTTTTTTTATAATTGCTCTGGAAAGGAGGGATAAGCAGGAGTCGCCTGGTGTTTTATTTATTATGAGGATTTAATACATTTTGAGATATGAAAAATAAGGAGATTAATCATGCGAGCAAAAGTAGATCCCGATATTTGTACAGGTTGTGAGCTTTGTACACAGACGTGTCCGGATGTTTTCTATATGAAGGGAGATGTGGCTGAAGCGAAAAATGCCGATGTATCTTCTGAAAATGAAGATCTTTGCAGGCAGGCTGCCGAGGAGTGTCCGGTAGAAGCGATAATAATTGAAGATTAATTTAACGGCAAAAAAAAACCTTACATAATCTACAGGTTATGTAAGGTTTTTTTTGCGTATGTACTACACATCGAGGAGCGGTCTTCTACCAATCCTTCTTCTTCTCTTTATAATCGCCCGGCCACCCTTGGTACGCATTCTTTTCCTGAAGCCGCACATTTTTTTTATGCTTTATAGAACTTTTCCTAATATTGACTTTCATGCTCGTGTAACTCCTTAAAATATTTCAAGAGACTTAATAATAAACCGCTGTAATACACGATACAATATAATATTTATTAATTTTTTGTCAAGACCTTTTGAAAGACTCTTGAGTCAAAGTTTTTTTTCTTACATCATAAATTTAGACCTAGAAAAGTGTTAAAATCGTATTGACATTAATCTTTTGAATTGATAATATGTCGCAATTAATCGTAAATAATATACCCGGAAATTAGTTAAGACCAACGAAAATGTGCTTGCTTTCCTTCTGAATTAAGCAGGAGGAGGTGAAAATTTGTTTTGATTTGCCATCCATATGGATCTTCCATAAAACTACCACCTACATATCTATCGTTCTAAAAGGAGAATTGTAATGCAAACAACGACAAAAAGGGACCTATGTGAGAAGATTGCCCGGAGAACAGACAACACCCATATGGTCGTAAAGAAAACGATCCAGATGTTTTTGGATGAGATTATTAGTGAGCTTGCACAAGGCAATCGTATAGAATTACGTGATTTTGGGGTTTTCGAAATACGGCAACGCGCTGCACGAAAGGCAAGAAACCCGCGAACTGGCGAGGTAGCTTTTGTGCCAGCAAAGAATGTGGTGGTGTTTAAAGTTGGAAAATTGATGAGAGAAAAGGTTGGCAGTCCAACCCAGACACAACAACCTACCCAAGGGGCATGAGGTCGTGGTTATCCAATATGTTTAAACAAAAAAGCATTGTAGAAAAAGGGGTTATCAGGTATATTAATAATAATTATGCAACGGTGGAAGTAGTAAGACAGAATTCACAGGAATGTAAAAGCTGCAGCAGTTGTGGAGGGGCAGAAAACAAACCAAAACTTTTCGAAGTTAAAGCATTTCCTGGTTTGGAGGTAGGGGAGCTCGTAATGCTTCAAGGAATCGAGCATTCTCCATATAAGGGTATAATTCTCGTTTTATTTCTTCCTCTTATTAGCCTGATAATTGGCAGTCTAATAGGAAGAGAGATTTGTTTTATCTACCCAAATTCGCAAGATGTCAGAATGATAGGTTGCGGTTTCATTTTCTTTCTATTGTCTATTTTAGCAGTAAGTATCTATGAAAAGACGAGAGGAAATCAAAAACAAATACGTCGAAAAATCATATCGATAGATACGCAGGATAATGTTAATCTGCGTCCGGGCTAAGCATTCACATCTTAAATTAATATTTCCTCTGAATTCTATAATCTCGTAGTATCCTTTTCATCAGGAATTAATTATGGAAAGTAGACTAGATTTAGGTACAGAATTTGGAAATCTCGCCGTTTCTGAAGGATTTGTAACTTCAGAGCAGGTCTATATCTGCCAACGCATTGCAGATACCTTTGAGGATGAAGACTCACGAAAAAGCCTCGATGTCGTCATGACAGAACACGGTTATATCACACCGGAGCAACGGGATGGACTTTTAAAGATTCTGGGAATTACCTTTGTTTCCTGTCCACATTGCGATAAAGGATTCAAAGAATTGGATACCGATATTCAGGAAGTCATGTATTGTCGCCATTGTGAGAAAAGCTTTGAATACCAAAATATCGGCCAGACAGACATGAGTCAAACATCAATAACATCAGGAAAAACCCTGGCTTCTTTTCACCAGCAAACGTGCGATGCTTACATAGGAAAATTATTGGGAGAAAAATATGAAATCGTAGAAAAAATTGCTGTTGGCGGCTGGAGCACGATATATAAAGCCAAGAGAAAGTTGCTTAATATTGACGATGTTGTTGCAATGAAAATATTGCATATAAACTTGAGAGAAAACCCTCATGATATCAAAAGATTTTATAATGAAGCCGCAACTATCTGTGAATTACACCACCCCAATGCTATTTATCTGTATGATTTTGCCAGGGATGCAAATGGCACGATTTACATGGCAATGGAGTTTATCCACGGTAAGAATTTAAAGGAAATCATTCGAGAGAATGGGCCATTCACGGCGACAAGAATGTTACACATTATTTTCCAGGTGTGTGATGTTATATCAGCAGCCCACAAACACCCCAAAAAAATTATCCATCGGGACATTACCCCTCAAAATATCATGCTGTCCAGGGTTGGAGAGTTAGAAGATTTTGTAAAAGTTCTGGATTTTGGAATAGCAAAACTTTGGTTGCATGACAATGTATCTCTCACCGGAAGCATTGTAGGGACCCCTCTTTATATGGCACCTGAGCAATGGACGGGAGAGTGTGATGAAAGGACAGACATCTATTCTCTGGGAACAATTATGTATGAAATGCTAACTGGAGAGACTCCCTTTCAGGGCGATCAAATAGTATTAATGAATAAACACATAAATGAAAAACCAAAACCTTTCCGGAAATTAGGCAAAAAATTAGAAATACCCAAGTACCTTGAACACATTATTTTCAAATGTTTAGAAAAAGATAAGGACAAAAGACCCCAATCGGTAGATGAACTAAAAACATTGTTGCAAAATGAGAAAGACGTCATAAAGTCCACATTCCCGAATTATTCCAGCCGTACAGTGCTTGTTATGATACTCATCTTTCTATTGCTTCCCTGGTCACTGTACACGTTCCTTTGGTCTGGTAGAAACAAAAAAAAATATGACGCTTCCCATAAGCAGAGTTTCTCTTCATAAGGCACATCCCCAAAAATTACCTGGTTTTCAAAAAAAGTGATAACGGCAATAATACGCACACAGTTCAGGATAATATCGCAGAAACGTCTTCAAACAAAGAATTTAACATAAAGTATGGTGTATACAAGACCAGCCTCATCCCAAAACCAGTTTTGGGTCCACCGTATAACAACGATAACGGTCTCATGCGCACGTCATTGGAAAAACCCACAAGCAAAGATTCTTCCGATAAAGTTGTTGATAAAGTTCAGAAATATAACACTCTTCCTGATGATATGAAAGCAATACCAGACAAGGAAGAGATAATAAAAGATGAGATACAAAGGTGGTTGCAGGATTATCAAAAAGCATTGGAAATGGCAGATATTGAGACCTTAAAAGAAGTGGGGTTCATATCTTCAAAAAAAGAAGAGAGGAAGTTCCGGAAGCAGGATTCGTATATTAACTATGTTAGTGTCTCTCTTAAAAACGCAGTAATTGATTTACAGGATGATGGCGACCAGGCTGTCGTTAGTTTTGACAGAGAGGACGAATGGACCGACGAACGTGGCGACCGGCACAAAAAAGTACCACCAAGGATCACAAAAATCCTTAAGAAGGAAGATGGTATGTGGAAGATTGTAAAAAATACCGATCAGACGAAGATGCAAGCAATAATGCATCAAAAATATAAAGATATTTTTGATGGCATTACCACAAGATATAGTAATTTAAGGAAGATCGTGGCCAAGCTATCGTTAGCTTTGACAGAGAAGACAAGTGAAGCGCATGATGCAACAACTGACACAGAAAAGTTTGACGAGAGTAATAAAAATCTTTTTCCTTGACATAAAAGGATATTCGTGTAATTTTGTAGAATATTTCAATACCGATAAAGGCAAATCTTGAGCGATCAGGAGGCGCAAAGTAAAGGGTCTTTATAAGCGGTTTAAGTTGTTTAAACCGCTTATGAGAAAAGATAGCCTTACTGCCGAAGATAGTTTCGTTCTTTATATCTTTTGCAGTAAGGCTTTTTTTTTGAAAGGAGCTTTATCGATGAAGTTACTATTTCCCATTACAACGGCTATATGTATGGTTTTTTCGTCCTGCATATCTTCTTTTGCAACTGAAAAAGAAGAGAGGCTTTCCGATGCAGACCAAATCATCTACGAGTTGGGTGAGCAAGTACTTCAGGATTTAAACGGTCAACAGGACACAGATCTGTTAAGGGAATGTATGGGATTTTATATAGATAACCAACAGTTTGACAGTCCACAGGGAAGCTATAACAAGGCTATTCGCCTTGGGTATCAAATTGTCAGTGTTGATCATAAAGATATTGATACCTATACTACGATGGCTTGGTTGTTGTGGTCGAAATGGGTGTCATGGACAAAAAATCCGAACCGAATGCCGGATGGTGAGGGGAAAGCCGATCAAGCTATTGAACTTCTGAACTGGGGAAAACAATGGAACCAGAAATCAGGACGTTTTTATAAAGAATCGGCAGACACCATATGGCCTCTGGCAAAATATTATCGGTCGGATCTCTATGAATTCGTGATAGAAAACTATCGAAAGGCAGACCTCCTGGCGGGTTCAGACGATCTTATCAAGATTCGGATTCGTTTAAATCTTGGCCATGCCTACCGCCAGATTAATGAAAATAAAATCGCTATCTCCTGGTATAAAAAAAGTTCTGGAAATTGCTCCGAATAATGAGGTTGCGCTCCAGTATCTTGCTTGTCTGGAAAATGGTCCTGACAAGAAACTCATCTACTAAGATACTTGAACGATCTTCAGAGGATTTCTTTTGTCTCAGAGATAATAAGAGCTTTTATTTTTCAATGGGTAAACAATCGTAATTCCATCTTTTATCATGATTAACGGGCAAACCCAGTACATTGCTATTACGCCTTCAATTCTGAAGTGCAAAATGGGCATCGCGTAGCCTTGATTGGAACTGCTGAAATGCAGTATGAACATTCTTTTGTTTTTACGGGCGCAGCTACTGGTTTTGGTTGTGTTACTTTATTAATGACGCGAACTAACATAAAGATGGCGAATGCGACTATGGTAAAATCAATGATGGTATTGATGAATGCCCCATAACCGATAGTAGCCGCCCCGGCAGCTTTCGCTTCTTCGCGGCTGCCAAACGAAGCGCCTGATAGGTTAACGAAGAGATTGCTGAAATCCACCTTCCCAAGAAGCAAACCAATTGGCGGCATGATGATATCATTAACCAGCGAAGTGATGATCTTGCCAAAAGCAGCTCCTATGATAATACCAACTGCCAAATCGAGGACATTGCCCCTCATAGCAAACGCCTTGAACTCTTTTAAAATAGTCATTTCCCTCTCCTTTCTTAACACCACATTTTATTAGATGAAACGCTTTAGATATGAATATGCTAAGCATCCGATATACTTACCGGTTCATCGCTTTGAGTTTTTAAGTCGCTTCATGTCTTTTTAGCTCCCCGTAATGAATCGTCCCATATATCCCGCTTGAGTGCATCGAGAATAGTTTTTGCGGTAACCTTCTTGTCGTCATTATTTCCCCTCAGGACAGAAATAAGCTTGTTAATATACTTTTGTTCTTCTGGTGAATACATAGAGTTATCATTCTCCTTTTCCTTAAACAAAAGGGGTATTATACTCAAATTTTTATTGAGAATGCAAATCCATTTTTCCCTGGCGTTGTTGCGGACCAGGGACATCAGGCATCATCATCCTTCTTTTTCTTATAAAATAGCCATACCATTTATGAATCGAATCAACAAGAGCAACGACAGCAAGGATTGCCATAATGACAATGAGAACTGCATCGAGTTTAAAAGTAAAGGCGTCCCCCGGTACGTTTGACGAAGCAGATTTCTCAAGAAAATCAAGGAAGAGTTGGTAAGACGCCACAAAGGTTGTTACAAACATAAAGACCATCGGCAGAAATGTCATCCATGCATATTTGAGTTTATCCATCTTTATGATGATCGTTGTGCCTATACAAAAGGCAATTGCCGCTAAAAGTTGGTTTGCAACGCCAAACATCGGCCAAATGGTTGAAATACTTCCCGAATAGATGAGATAACCCCATGAGCCAACCACGAGAAGGCTGGATACAATCGTCCCGGGAAGCCAGCTTGTCTTCCCTAAAGGTTTGTATGCATAACTGCCTAATTCCTGAAGGATAAACCTGGCCACCCTTGTCCCCGTGTCAACGGTGGTGAGAATAAAGAGCGCCTCAAACATGAGTGCAAAGTTATACCAGTATGGCATGAGGGATTTCATGCCGGGCAGACTTGAGAAGAGTGAGGCCATGCCAACTGCCAGAGAAACTGCACCGCCGGGCCTTCCCGCAACGTCGGTACCTACATCTTCAGAGAGTTGAAATATCCGGTTTACCGGAAAACCCAATTCTGCCAATGCATCAAATGAAAGATGTGTATTGATTGCAAAGTAGTCCCCCGGTATCAGTATTGTTGCGGCAATAATAGCAATCACGGAGACGAACCCCTCTACCAGCATAGCGCCAAAACCGATCATCTTTATCTCTGACTCGCGTTCAATCATTTTGGAGGTAGTGCCTGACGAAACAAGGGCATGGAACCCGGAAATTGCCCCGCACGCAATGGTAATAAACATGAAGGGGAACAAGGTTCCTGGTATTACCGGACCGCCACCGTTGACAAACTTTGTCACTGCGGGCATATGGATAGCAGGCGCCAGAAATATCACCCCCAAGGCAAGGAGTGTGACCGTACCGATCTTCATATAGGTCGAAAGATAGTCCCTGGGGCAAAGGAGCATCCATACGGGAAGAACTGATGCGGTAAATCCATACAGAGCCATAAGGCCAACAATAAGATTTCTGTTCAGGTTAAAATATGGCTCAAGAGGAGACCCGGGGATATAGCTGCCAAAAAAGACAGCCAATACAAGGAGAATCACCCCGATAATGCTGATTTCTGCTACCTTTCCGTATCTGATTTTGTAAAGATATAGCCCCATTAACAGCGCTATCGGTACGGTAGCCGCTATCGTGAAGGCACCCCAGGCGCTGTGGGAGAGGGCGTTGACGACTGCAAGCCCCAGCCCTGCAAGGGCTACAATAATGATGAATAAAATCGCTATTGCTGCGGTAATTCCGGCAACCGGGCCAACCTCATCCCTTGCAATCTGCGCCAGTGACCTGCCGTTTCTTCTGACGGATGCCGCAAGAATGACAGTATCATGGACAGCGCCACCGACGGACGCACCGATCAGTATCCACAAAAACCCCGGGAGATATCCGAATTGAGCAGCAAGGACCGGCCCTATCAAAGGCCCCGCTCCGGCAATTGCAGCAAAGTGATGACCAAAAAGCATCCACTTATGCGTGGGGTGATAGTCTCTGCCATCACGCAGCCGTATCGAAGGCGGTGTCCGGTTGTCATCAAGACTCAGCACCTTAGTTGCAAGAAATGCTGCGTACAAGCGGTAGGATATGGCAAAGCAACAGACAGCGGCAATCACAAGCCAGAGTGCGTTAACCTCTTCTGCTGGCCAGAATATTTGGGTAGTTACCCCCAGAGCAAAAGCACCTGCGACAGCAGTTACGACAAGAATAATATTTGATATTTTCATGATGGAAGCAAGTTACTCAGCGTCACACGAGAGACTTCTTCCGAATCGCTTGCCGGTGCCTAAAATATTCAACAACTGCGGGGGTCAGTGAAATGATGATGATTGCAATAATCATAAAACTAAAATTCTTTTTCATGAAGGGTAAATTGCCGAGGAAATAACCCAGAAAGGCAAAGAGCGGCACCCAGAAAATAGCCCCGAGAATATTGTACGAAGCAAAGCGGAAATACGCCATGCGGCCAATACCCGCAACAAATGGCGCAAAGGTGCGAATAATAGGAATAAATCGGGCAATGATAATCGTTTTGCCGCCGTACTTTTCAAAGAACCGGTACGTTCGCTCAAGATACTCAGGATTAAAAAATACGGATTTATGTTTCCTGAATATCTTCGGGCCAATGTGGTAACCAAACCAATAATTTGCCGTATCGCCAAGAATTGCTGCAATAACCAAAACCACAACCAGGGTATACACATTCAAAGCCCCCGTGGCGGCAATGGCGCCAGCGGCGAATAACAAAGAGTCTCCTGGTAAAAAAGGCATGGCTATGAATCCCGTTTCAGCAAATACAATCAGGAATAAGAATACATACACCCAGACGCCATACGTGCTGACCAATTCAAATAAGTGACTATCCAGATGCAAAACGAAGTCTATGAAATATTTTACCCACTCTGCCATGACTTCTCCCTTCTCAGATTAAAAGCAATTTATAATATCAAAAAATCGTACAGATATTTTAGTGAATAATTTTATTGAATCAAGGAAATCCTTTTTCAGTTTTTCATGTATGAAAACTCATCTGACAAAAGTAAAAAATTTTTATGGCTTGAAAAATCTTTAGTTTATTTTATGATGATGAAAATGAAATTTGGAGGTGAATATCAGACTATGACACCGTTGACCCATTTTGACGAACAAGGCGCATCCCGTATGGTGGATGTCAGCAATAAAGAAGCTACGGACAGGGTTGCTGTCGCCCATGCAAGGATTATTATGAATCCCGATACCTTCCGGCTTATTATGGATAAACAAATACAAAAGGGAGATGTACTGGAGGTGGCCAGAGTTGCAGGCATTATGGCGGCAAAGCAGACCTTTACCCTGATTCCGATGTGCCATCCACTCAACTTAACGAGTGTGAAAATCGACTATACAAACAATTCTGTAAATGAAATTGATGTGCTTTCAGAGGTGAGAGTAACAGGAAAAACGGGGGTAGAGATGGAGGCAATTACCGCTGCCGCTGTCTGTGCCATTACGATATATGATATGTGTAAGGCCGCAGACAAGGGAATGGTAATCAGCGACATTCATGTGGTAAAAAAATCAGGCGGGAAGAGCGGGACATTTGTTTTTGATAAGAATTCTGCCTAACCAGGACGGGTCGAAAGAGAGAGTCTTTCTGTTTTCCCCCTCACACAGAAACACAATATTTTTTGTAAGACACTAAACCCCCTTTAATACCCTTTCTGACAATTCTTTCGGCAGATTTGCCGCTGCTATTTTTTTTGATGCCGCTTCGGTATTATAAGGCACCCGTTTAAAACCGATCTGTTTTGCGGTGGAATCGAACACGACATAACTTGCCTGTGGATTTCCATCCCTCGGCTGACCCACTGACCCCACGTTGACATAATACCGCCAGTCCTTGCCGGACTCGATATCGAAAGATTCTGCCTTGTTCGTTGATTGCTTTTCAATGAGCATAAGTCTCATATCATAATTATCTGCCGGAACAAGAACAGAGGCATTCACGGTCCTGGTTTCTTTGGTATAAATATACGCTGATGGACGATGGGTATGGCCTCCAAAGGTTACCGGTGACCATAGCGTTGTGTACTTCAGCACACCGGCATTCTTGACGTATTCGTAACCCTGCGGATAAGAAGGCGTGCTGTGTACGATTTCGAACTGTTCTTTGCTAAATTTCATCCTTAGGGAAAGACGTTTTAAAAATTTAAGATTCTCTTTCGTCAACACTCCCTTTGTCCAATTTACAGCGGCTAATGCTACGGGATTCATTTCGCTTGTAAGGGAAGATTCCCCGGCGGTTTCCCTGTCGTGATTTCCGCCGATGGCGAGTCCTTTCTTTTCTAATGCAATAAGGGCGTTATGCTGATCATGCCGCTGCTGGGAGTCAAGGTACGGCTGTGCAACAATTTCCTGAATCTTCTGCACATCCACCGCCTTTCTGCCATGGATTAAGAAACGTACGATGTCACAGCACTCATTTGGCGATCCGCCGTAACCAACGATGTCGCCGGCGATCAGTAGCCTGACGGCAGGGCCTTCCTTTTCGGCGACTTCTTTGATTACCGCCAGCAAGGCATCTACGTTACTATGGATATCTGACAGGATGATGTTTTTCACGTGGTATCCGTAAAAGATAAAAGTTGTGTGCTTTATATGCTCAGCAATGCCTTTTTTACTTCCTCTGCAGACGACATTCTCTGTGCGGGATTTACCTCCAGGAGCCCATTCAGGACATCTTCCAGTTTCTGTGGGATATGGGTATTTATTTTACTGGGTAAAGCCTTTTCTGTCTGCCATAATTTTTTTGTTACTATCTGATAGAATATGAGTCCCAGGGCGTAGAGGTCTACCTTGCCATCCAGCCGGATGGTAGTGGAAATCGCCTCGTAATGAACCTTTCTCGGCAGGTCCTTCAGGTAGTTAAGCATCTGTAGTTGTTCCGGAGCAGCATATTCCTTACTAATTCCCTTAATGATTCCACCTCTTTTAATAGCCAATTCAAAGTCGATGATATGCACCAGGCCGGTTTTTTGATTGAGGATCAGATGCCCGGGTTTTAAATCGCAATGAATGTAATGCTTGCCATGAACATGCTGGAGGGGATCGCAGACGGTTATAAAGGATTTGATAACTTCATGAATCGTTTCTACGTTTTCAATATCCTTTTCGGCGAAGTAGTCTACCAGGTCATATCCATGAACATGTTGTAAAACAAGAAAATTTTGCTTGATCAAAAACTTATCATCTCTGAATAATTCTCCTTGTCCAAAATCACTCGTGCTTGGTATTTGAGGGTGGCTAAGCTCCTTTAGTATATAATATTCTTCAGAAAAATCAAAATCGGGTGAGTATTTTATGCCGGTATCTGAGACATTCGTTAAAACAGCGTAGTTAGACTTATGTAAACTTGCTTCGCATTTGAATTCTTTAAATTGATATTTATTAATTCTGTACATAAGGATAATGGTGGTAGGATTGCTGTGCAAAAAACTTCTTTTCCCCATTTTCATGAGGACAAGTTTTGGCAAGCTTTTTCACAACCCCTTTTGCCTCCTTTACTAACCAGAGGGATTTGGTTGTGACCATAGCCGCGCTAAGTATCGTCCACCGGGAAATTCGGTGCAACCTTCGGCCATTTTGCCCTGCCTTCAATCATTTAAGATATTTTACAACAACACTAACCACACCGGCAAGAATCATGTAAGTTAGCACTCCAATTGTAAGGGACTTCAGAAATCCCAATTTCGGCAATAACATGATAAGACATAATACGTAGACAATCCACGGAGGGGTCATGAAGAGCAGTCCCCTGGCGTAATCTACGGTGGCTGCATGTCCTGCTTTGCTATGAATTAAGGCAAAGGTGAGTACGGTCATGGTAGGAAAAGTAGCCACAAAAGCGGCCAGGAGGCCCTTGCCGTGCGAACCCATAAAAGTTACAGCACTTACAATACTACCGCCAAGGATAAAATAAAGTATAAAGTTTTTTAGTTGCATTATTTGGTGCTAATCCACGTTTCTGTGGTGAGCGAATTCACTTTGCCAATGCAAAGAAGAATCGTCGATTAACTCAAAGTGGTTCGTGATACCTTGATCTTCAAAGAGATCGTCATCAGATAATTCCTGCGGTATTTCCATAAACGATAAAATGCTAAGAACTGGCAGAAGGTCTCTGCAAAAGCAGAAATCGGTATCCTTAATTCATTTCATCTCGAACAACACCTTTCCAATCCCAATATTTCCCTCGCTATCAAACGCATTAACGACCAGGGTATAATCACCCGGCATAAGGGATCTGGTGGTGATTTGAAATGATTCCTCGGGGCTATCGAAGACTCCGTCCACAGGGTACGCCGAAACCCATTCCTGCCCATCAATAGTGTATTGTACCTTTACAATCTTACTGTAATCGTCCTGAGCCGTGCCTGAAATGACATACCTTCCTCCCGTTCCAGCCACCGCTTCCAACGACTTAATGTCTGGTTTTGTGTTATCAATTACTACAGGTTCAATCGTTTTCTCGGTGCTGAACGCAGTCTCAGGCGGGTTATCAGGATCATCGCTTACGGCCAGCCTTACCTGGTATTCACCATCAGGCAAGCGCAAGGTATCCCAGGTAAACGAGCCCTTTTTTTGAGAATTCTTATCAATAACCTTCCACATCTTTTCCTCAACGCCCCGGTAATACATGGTCAATTGCAGCGTATCGTTATTTGGGTCTTCCGCCTCCCATTGGATATTTTTTTGGGCAATCTGATGGTGCGGCTTTTGGCCGGCAGCACCCTGCGGTCTTGATTCTACCTTGCCGTCATTTTTTGTCTCATGCTGCTTTTGTGATACCGGGGAAAGCTCCTTTTCCACCACAAAACTGACGATCCTGGGCGGCTGATTTTTTGGAAGATATGAGAGTGACACGGCGCTTAAAACAGGGGTTGAATCGCCGTTCTTTGTCTGGAGGATAGCTTTGTATTGAATAAAACGTGCAGGGGGGCTTGTGATTCTTTCCCCCGTTATCATATAGGGCGCAGACCACCCGCTCCAGGCAACATCGGGTTTTTCTCCGTTTCCTGAACGGGTAGACAGAGTAAGCTGTGTGCCTTCCGGCTGTGTGTCTGTCCAATAAATACACCCCCAGTTCGATGGCGCAGTGGTATCAAGCACATTCGATGTAAAAATTCCCTCTTTCATAAATGATGGTGATATCTTGTAAACTTTTCCCATATTGCCTGTGCCGAAATAGAGTTCATTTTTGTCGGTATTGAGGCAGCATAAGGCCTGCACCTCCTCCACCCGCGCCAGACTGCTTGTGCTTTCATCGCCAGAAATTTTATATACCCCGGAGGTATTCCCGGTAACCACATACAGATTTTCCTGCACATCAAGGGACATGCCAAGGACGAACGACTGACTGGTTTCCAGTTTCTTTTGAGCAAGCCCTTCCTGGTTGATTTTATAAACGTAGTTTGGTGCGGTTGGAAGGCCTGTGGTCTTTGGAGGCGCTTCTATACCCTTCGATACCGTTTTTTGCTGTTGCAGGGATGCTGGTTGCGCCATGGGGAATTCTTCCGGAAGGTTTAAATCCCATGATTTTTCATCCTTAAAAAGTGAGGTAATAGCTCCGGCTTGTACGGGTGGCTGGGATGGTTGAGCTACCGGCACTTGTGGCTGAGCGCCCGATGCCGTTCCTGCGTAAATATTCCCTGCGGAATCTATCGAAAGGCAATGGATTTCACCTTCACTGGCATCATAGAGCACCTGAGGCTGCCCTGAAGGCGTTATTTTATATACCAAACCATTCGGTTCTGTGCCAACATAGATATTGTCATATCGGTCGTGGAGTACATCCAGGAGATTGGTCTCCGGCGAGTCAAAAAAAAACGGACGGTGTGCCATCCGGAGATATTTTGAACAGAATGCCGTCATTTCCTGTCGCAGCAAAGAGGTTGGAATTATTATCTACGGACATATCCCATATATAGGAAACCGGCAGACTGCAAAATACCGTTGCCTCACCGCGGTTATTTATTTTATAAATGATACCCCTGGGTGCCGTCCCCGCATAGAGATTGCCGGATGTATCGGTGGCGAGACTCTGGATATATAGTTCGGGAGATTTGAAGAGTTCCACGGCATCAGAACCATCCTTTATCAGATAAACCGATCCTGGATCACCCGTACCGACGAACACCCGATTTTGTAAATCTGCGGCCATTGACCAGACAAAGGCACCTTTGATGCCCGCGACAGCCTCTATGACAGGAGAAAGCCGTATTTCCCCTTTATTATTGATAGAAACATCCTGAACCCTGCCTTTGCCGAAATCAGATTCTGTCGATTGTGTCCACGTGTTCGTTGTGGTACCAAAGGCAAAAGAAGTGAAGAGGATAGGGGTAAATACCGTACAGATGTATCGCAATGCAAGACCTTTCATAATGGTTCCTTTTACTTAACTGATATGGGGATCGTTTGATTTCCGTTGAGCACGTATTCCATCGGAACCCGGCATACCACTTCGTCAAAAAGAGGGCCGATTCCGCTGTAATTGGAAAAACTCATGATGGAAAGCATGGATGCCGGGAGCGACGGGAACCCCTCTCCTTTATACGTAATTCCCTTCTTTGCCAGCAGGATTCGCACCATGAGATTGTTATTTCGTTCCATGTTTTCAACATATCGCATGAGTTGTTCAAAATTCGTGGGAAAGTACTTCCCTGCAGACCGCCCCAGATTCAATGCCTGACCATAGGTAGCGTCACAGGCAGTAAGGTTTAACATGCTTCCGGGAAGGGTGTCTTCGGGTATGTGCATGAGCACGGTTTGATAAAAACTTTCTCCGGTAAAAGGCTTCAGGCACACATCGACCTGAAGCGTATCCCCCGGTTTTACCAGTTTTTTATCCACCCTGACCGATTCAATGTAGGCTGTTTTCCGGGTATCCAGGAGCGTAATGTTCATATCGATCCTGGTGGGATGCACCTGCCGGAATTGATTGTTGATGATCATCGTAAAAGGCTGGACGATATGGTTCAGAGAAAACCACGACTGGTCAAGTTCATAAAAAACGTTTTCGATAACGATAGGGTCTTCATAACCTTCGATGTGAGCTGATAATTTTATATGCACCGATTTTTCCCCTACCTTGCGCTCGGTGGATAATACCGCGCTTTGGGCAGCCATTAAGATGAGGCTGGGTGTTAAAAGTTTATTATCCACAATCTCAAAATCGTATTTGAGTTTTTGTGAACCCTCCACTTCGATATGGCAAGGAATCATCCGCGACGACTCTCCAAGTATACCAGCAATCCCGGATCTTCTGTCCTGACGTATCCTGCCAACAATTTCTCCCGGAGATGCCATTTTCACAGAATTCGACTGGCTGCAGAGGACCGTATAAACATAAGCAGAAGACATGGGAAGGTCTGCCTTTCCCGTTTGGAGAAAAGGATGGCCAAAGGCAAGAACGTTATCTCCCTCCACGTAAGTTACCGTTCCAACAACAGCCGCACTCAGGTCACCCCGGATCAGGATAGCTGCCACTGACGCACCAGGAACAAGTCCGCTCTTTTTCGGATGATCAGCGGAAGGGGCATAACTCCCCCCCTGCACGGGATACCATCCATACGCATGAAAGAACGGTTGCATTCTTTTCAAGGTATCACTTTCAACCCCTGATACTACAAAGGGAGAGAGAATCGGCGTAAGGTTTATTTTTCCGGCATCGTAACCCGTTGATTCCTGCGGTATCAAAGAAGTTGCTGCCGGTTTTGCAAACAGTTCCTCCAGGGAAAAGGATGGGATGTCCCATTCTGCCGAGACCGGCAAAATGCCTTTTTCCTGTGGTGGTATGTTGAGAAGGGTACTTTTCATTTCTTCAATCGGGGTAATTCCGGCAATCGGGTCTTTTGAAAAGCTCCATCCATAGGCCACAGCGCCGATAAGCCGGTTATTGATATAAACAGGACTGCCGCTCATACCGGCGATAATGCCCGATTTTTCCAAAGGGCCACCCGACAACCTGACCAAAATCATATTGCTCTTCGCTTCCCAGTTTCGCAAAATACCCAACACTTCAACATTAAATATTTCTATGCGGTCACCGGTGAAAACAGTCTTGCCGTAGCCCTTCATGCCTGGCATAATTTCGTCGACGTTCATCACGTTTTCTGCGGATAAGACTGAAGGTTTGCCCTGGGAAATGAAGACAGAGAAGATACTGAAAATTACGAAAAGATAGGTCATTTTGCAAGTCTTTTGTTCCATGCAGAAGACTCTAACAAATTTCGTAATTTATTGTCAAGGTATAAAAGAAGTTGCAATATTGTCGCTAAGTATTTACACTATCTGCAGACATCCATTGAATATCACGCGATGAAAACTTCTTTTCCCCATTTTCATGAGGACAAGTTTTAGCAGGTTTTTTACAACCCCCGAAATCCTGAGGTAGGTCAACCGTCCCCGGTGGACATCATGATGGACAAGCGGGGACGCTTGTCCTATCAATAGAGGGGAATTTGGTTGCGGCTGTGCTGCGTTAGGTATTTACAAACCAGTGAGGCCCACGATTCGATGATAATTCTATTTTGTGCCTTTGATGTGATGAATACCATCACCACGGTACGTTCCGCAAATATGCTGTTTTAGACGGTAGCGATGGTAACGAAAGTCCTGAACCTAAAAGATCAAAATCTGTATTCAGATCACATAGCAAAGGCTGCTTGCGCATTACGGGAGGGAGAGCTGGTGGCCTTCCCTACGGAAACGGTATATGGTCTGGGAGTGAACAGAGATAGCGCGAAAGCTATCGGCCGTATCTATAAAATAAAGAACCGGGGCGAAGAAAAGAGGCTTACCCTGATGATTGCCGACTCTGACGACGCGAAAACGTATGTCGACCATTTTTCCGGCACCGCAAAGAAATTGATGAATTCCTTTTGGCCGGGGGCATTAGCGATTGTTTTCCCTTTAAAGGATGGGTCGGATATCAGCATACGATTCCCCGATGATACAGCGGCAAGGGATTTGATCCGCACGGCAAAAGTGCCCATTGTTACCACGAGTGCAAATATTTCCGGATACCCACCGTCAACAGATGCACAACAGGTGTTAATGGATTTTAAGGGGAAGATCAATATAATCCTCGACGGCGGTTCAACACGCTTTCGTTCCCCTTCTACGGTACTGAAGCTGAAAGACGAAGGTTTTGAGATTGTCCGTCATGGTATTATTTCCGAGTCCATGATACGAAGTTGTCTTGAAAATACTTTGGCAAAAGTGTAATATCGGTAATTTAGCAACCGTTTCGATTTTTTCCTCCGGTGAAAGACAGAGTCATTCCCGGAGTCTCAAAAAGTGGTTTTTTATTTTTAAACACACAGAAATTTTTTAAAAAGATACGGCCATAATGAAGATTGCATTAGCGTCAGACCACAGAGGTGTTGATTTTAAAAAGCGTGTCGCAACCATGCTTACCCAGACGGGTCACACGGTGAAGGATTTTGGTACGGATAAAAATAACGAATCGGTAGACTACCCTGACTACGGTTTACTGGCAGCCCGTGCCGTTGGATCGGGAGAATGCGAACGGGGAATCCTGATCTGTGGTACGGGAATTGGCATGTCCCTCATAGCGAACAAAGTAAGAGGTGTGCGGGCTGCATGCTGTCATAATCTTTACACCGTAGAGATGAGCCGGCGGCACAATGATTCGAATGTGCTGTGCATAGGCGCCGATATTATCGATGAAGAGCTTCTGGAACAGAAGGTTAAGCTGTGGATAGACACTCCCTTTGAGGGCGGTAGACATGCACGCCGCGTGAAAAAGATCATGGAAGTCGAAAACGGCGAGGGGATTTAATTCAGGGTAATTATGTGTGCCCCTTCTGGAATTGTGAGGGTGAATAATTTGGGGTCGAGTGCGCCGTTTACGGTAATATCAGAAAATGTTATGCTCAGGGTGGTATTATATGCCGGCCAGCGAACGTCAATCTTTTGCGGTATCCGGCATTCATTTTGGGTTATGTAATTGGTAAATACCGCCTGTAGCCGAACCGAACCGTCCTGATTAAACAGTTCACAGCGCACAACCTCTGCATTAACCCGGTCAATCAAAAGATTCCCTTTCAGATTCAACTCCTCCTTATCCACTTCAAGCATATGGATCAGCCAATAGGCAGGCCAGGTCTCCAGGGTAGGGCTTTTTCCCTGCAAAATTTCCCGGTAATTAAATAAGCTGGCCATATCACCAGGAAAGATGCTGATGCCAAACGCATCAATCCTGTGAAAGGTATTGGATGCACCGGTGTATGCGAGGTTTTCAGGGGGGATGTATAACCAGAACCGGTCTCCATCGGAAGACATATCAAACAGCGTTGTCGCGAACTTCGCGCCCATCGCCCGTAAGCTCCCGGGACTTTGATATAATATCAACCCCGTACAGCGGACAGGACCCTTGGCGTCCGGTGTCGTAAGAGATAAATCTGCCTTCGCGCGAAACCCGGTAAGCATGGCACTCTTGGCAAGCAGGGCATCTCTGATCTGTTGCAACGAGAGATTTTGTCTTTCCCCCTGGATATTTGCCAGGATGGCTGACGTATCCTCCCAAACCGGTTTTTGCAAAACTGGCGTTTTAAAGGTTGCACAACCGGACACGAACATCAGAAATAAAGCGAAACTTTTTACTACGGATGTTTTTGTTTTATGATGCATGATCGGTTTTATTTCTTTATTCCATCTCAAACTGGCCTGCCTTGTGAAGATACTTTGGTTGGTCAAGTTCCGATATCCTCAGGATGTATTCGGCATCTGATATCTTGGTGTACCAGTGTCCCGTGGCGCGTGCCGTATTGGTTACGGCAACGTACAAACCAACGAGCAGAACGGCATAGAGTACGTAGTGAATCTTTTTCCGGTCTCCAACGAGTTTCATATCAAGTGCCCCGTTTACGGGGCATGCGTTGACACAGTCGTAGCAGGCCACACATTCATGAGTCAGGACGTGTTTCTTCTTTTCCACAAGGATATGCATAGCACATGCCTTCGTGCATTTCCCGCAATCGATGCACTTCCCCGTGTCACGGGTAATTCTCATGGGGCTTGCGTATCCAATAATACCCAACAGGGCGCCATAGGGGCAGAAGAAACGGCACCAGTAGTTCTTGTTAATCAGGGATATAATAAAAATGGTCAGGATAACGGATAAGGCCATACCGGACATGTTCACGAAGAATTTGAGCATTTTAATGTCTGCAACACGAACAAATGGTGCCCGCGTGTATAAGACCTCCAGTTGTGCAATGGGCATTTTGATGAAAATAACCTGAATAAAAAAAGCAAGGATCGAAAATTTCCATGCCCTTGCAAGGATGTCATTAACCTTATCCGGCCAGATTTTTCTGGGGATCGCAAATGGCAACACCATCGCCAGAATATAGGCGGGGGTCAGGTATCTGAACAGGGGAGATTTAAAGGACTCCATCGTTATGACGTCAAGGATCAGCAAGGCGATGATGGGGGTGAAGACAAGGCTCAAACCCGCCGTAAATCTGGTTGGTACGTTTCGAATTACGTATGAAACCCGTTGAGGGAGTTTTTTCAGAAACCAGTCACCAAAACGCCACTCCCATTCAGAAACGGTGCCAATAGGGCAAATCCACCCGCAGAACCCACGCTTGAAAAATAAGGCGGTAAGGAGTAATGTCCCAAAAATAACGAAACCAGCTGGATGGATGGGATTAATTTTTCCTGTTCCAAAAAAGTATTTCGTACCCATCAGGGCGCTGATGGGCAGAAAGGATTCAACACCGGGCGGGCGCGGCAGGTAAAATCCTTTACCACCCGCCTCACAGTATTTGACAAAGGTATAGAACTGCCAGCCAATGACAAGTACAACAATAAAAAAAAGCTATTTGCACACACCAACGCAGCTTTTGAGAATTAAACCCTCTTCGGGATTTTTTGCCTGCTTTTCTGGTTTCCGTCCGTTTATTTTTACCATAAACTTCCTGACCGGAAGCAGAAGATGAACTTTGCCTTATTTCTTCCAATTGACGTATCTCCATGCTTTTTTAATTTTTATCAAAATTGAATGATTCATGAAAGGAATCCCTGAAATTTCTTCAGAAAACCTTCCATCTTTGAAAAATATTCAGGGATCTTACTAAATATAATTTGAGCGACTTCTTCTTTATATGTATGGGAGGTGTCATTTCTCCTGTCTGTCATTTCCAGAAACTTAACGGTTTCCTCTTCATTGATAATGCCCAATGAAAAAATCTCTCTGAAACATGCCTTTGGTGAGTGTGAAATAATACCTTCTCTTTCTTTGGGATATTCTTTTAAAAATTTCCATAGGGCTTCAAATGTATATTCAAAACGCTGAATTGTGGCGTCCCTTACAATGACCGAAAATGGTTGTTGTAAAATTTCACCGAGGGTATGTAAAGCTCGTAAGGCATCTTTATATCTCAGTACTAATCTTTCCACACAATAAAATCCTTCATGATTTCATTTCTAAATTCTTCTGAAACTTCAGACAGATTTACAATGTCTATCTTATAGGGGATATTTAAATTTTCTATCTTTTCTTTGAGGAGGGTAATCGGCTTTTCATCAAACTCGCCAGCCGGTATGATTCCTATGTCAACATCAGAAGATAGGTGATTATTACCCCTCGCACGTGAGCCGAAAAGTATTATTTTTGCCTTTTCATTTTTTTAATGACGTCGTCACCGTTTCTTTCAAGGTACGAAGACACTCTCTGTCGGCTTTTGTTTTTCCCATTGGTTGCATTATGAAAAGACTTGATTCAATATAAGGCAAAGTATAGAATTTGTCAGGCAAACACGACTCTTGACGGTTCAAGTACAATCATAATAGATATTAACCTTTGTATGCAAGGAATTTTGGTAGAGGTGTTTTATGCAACCAGACAAAAAACCTTTTAAATCCGGATATGTTGCTATCGCCGGCAGGCCGAATGTGGGGAAGTCGACCCTGATCAATGATTTTATGGATTGTAAATTATCCATTGTTACGCCGAAACCTCAGACGACCCGAAAAAAAAATTATGGGGGTACTCACCAGGGAAGACTATCAGATCGTCTTTTACGATACCCCGGGCATTATGAATCCGGAATATGAATTACAGGAATACATGGTAAAAACTGCCTACGATGCCATAGAAGATGCAGACGCGGTTTTGTTCCTGGCGGAGCCATTTAAACCACCTGCTACTCTGGACAAGAAAATATTTGAAAGGGTATCACGCTTCAATATACCCGTGATTTTGGCTATTAATAAGGTAGATCTGGTGGAAAAGGACAGTCTGATACCCATCATTTCTGCGTATGACAAGCAGTTCAAATTTGCCGAGATTGTGCCGGTTTCGGCGTTAAAGGGGACAAACCTCGACCTGATGCTTTCTCTTATTGTGAAATATCTGCCCGAAGGAGAACCTTTTTATCCTGAAGATTACATGACCGACTACAACGAACGCTTCCTCGCTTCTGAAATCATCCGGGAGAAGGTCTTTGCGTTTTACGGGGAGGAAATCCCCTATTCCACCACCGTTGAAATTGAGGAGTTCAAAGAGCGCGAGGCTGGCAAGGATTTTATCAAGGCCATAATCTATGTAGAACGAGACTCACAAAAGGGCATTATTATCGGTGAAAACGGCAAGGCCATCAAGCGGGTTGGTCTCATTGCAAGGGAAGAGATTGAGAAACAGATAGGCAGAAAGGTGTACCTGGAACTTTGGGTCAAGGTGATGGAGAAATGGCGGAAAGATAGAAGTAAACTTCATAAATTGGGATACAAATAATGATGTTTACAGGAATCTTATTTTTTGAATCTTCTTCTTAAGAGTCGTAGTATGATTCCTCGATACGGAGCGATTTGATTTCGTGCGGTTTGCTTCACGGAGAGTATCCCTTTTATTTGGTAGTTTCCCTTGTTGCTGAGGGAGAAAGCATAGAAAATATCATAAAGGACTATCCGTCACTCAATCCCGATGATATGAAAGCGGCTGTCCATTACGCCGCGAAACTATGCGAATATGAGGCATATGCGATATGAGCATAAAATTTCTGCTCGATGAGAATACACCATATGCACTGATTGACTTACTTGAAAACAGAGGCTTTACTGCCATGCATTTGAAAAAGATCGGTAAGGGTGGAATCAGAAAAGGTGAAGTTTTTGAATTTACAGAAAAAAATAAGATGTGGATTATTACAAGGGATGCAGATTTTCAGAGCATCCAGAAATTTAATAATTATCAGGTAGCTGGTATAATCTTGATAAAACTTACCTTATCGAAAACAGGTTCTCTGCTTAAAACAATAAAACGGTTCCTTGACAAATATAACGATAAATTGTCAGAAAAACGTCTTATTATTGAAGACTATGAGGTCAGGATTTATCAATTGGAACGTAGATGAAAAATAACTATAGTAATTACAAGCCTTATACGATATTTCAACCCTTTGGCGTAAAGTGGCCAGGGAGACACTGATGAATTGTTGAGGTAAGAAGATTAAAATGCAATAAGGTTCATGGCAGACGTTCATAACACGAAAACCAGAAGTTATAATATGTCTATGATCAGGAGCAAGGACACACCTGTCCGACCAGCAGGCGGGAAACCGGAAATCGTCTTCCCAAAATATAAAATGCTTGTATTTATTCATAGTTGTTTCTGGTATGGTTATGAAGACTGTAAGTATTTTGTAGTACCTAACCCGAACGAGCCGGAAGAGGCAAAATCCGAAGCACGAATTTGTGAGTCAACCCTGTCAGGGTTAACCTTGTTTATATTTTTGCTAAAAATGTCATACTATTTTTTAGAAGATTCTGTCATAAGATAAAAGAGGAGTTGTGGACAGATAAAGAAGATATATTTTGATGCAATAAACAAACTTTGAAAATGAAATAGAGGTGAATATATGAAGCTAAAAGTAGTAGTTCATACGGCAGAAGAAGGTGGTTACTGGGCGGAAGTTCCAGCTATCCCAGGCTGTTTTACGCAGGGTGATACATGGGAAGAATTATTGCAGAATATATATGAAGCAATTGAGGCATGTCTTTCTGTTGACGTTGAAAGCGTTCAAATAAAACCGGAAGACAAGGTGCTGGAAATTGCTGTATGAAAAGTATCTCTGGCAAGAATTTATGCAAAATGCTGGAAAAGAAAGGCTGGGAGTTAAAAACAATCCGTGGAAGTCACCATGTGTATATGAAGGCAGGAAGGAAGGAAGGAACGGATAAGCGTTCCGGTTCATGGGAATAAAGATTTAAAAGTAGGTTTGCTAAGAGCAATCATGAAAATTGCCGAAATAGAAGAAAATGAATTGTAGTTGGTTGCTTGAAGAATGAGATGTTTTTAAAGTAACAAATTCATGAAACAGGAAAAGGAAGATTCATGGCGGATGTTCATAACAAGAAAACCAGAAGGTATAATATGTCCACGATCAGGGGCAAGGACACAAAACCGGAAATCATCGTTAGATAATTCCTGTTTGGGAAAGGTTTCCGGCATAAATTTCATGGTAAAACAAATTGTTGTTTTAATTAGGATTAATTTTTTTTATTTGGGAGTAATTGTATGAAAACGCCGGGCATTAAAAAAGAAGCCATGAAGTTAATAGAAAAACTGCCAGAAAATTCAACTTGGGAAGACTTGATGCATGAAATTTATGTTCGTCAATCAATCGAAGCGGGACTTGCTGATAGCGAGGCTGGACGGACTAAAGCGGTTGAAACAGTTCGCAAAAAATTCGGATTATCAAAGTGAAAGTTCACTGGACAGACACCGCAATAGAACAGCTATCTACGATTCATACTTACCATAAACAAAATTCACCGGCATACGCTCAAAGAATTGTAGATCGCCTGACAAGACGATCACAGCAGATGGTAAATTTCCCACTGTCTGGACGAATAGTTCCTGAAATGAATATACCGCAAATTCGTGAAGTGGTAGAAGGCCTGTATCGGATTATCTATTATATAAAAGCAGATCAAAACGGTTCTCAACAAATTCTGTGGGGTAAATAGACTCAGAGAAAGATTTGTTTTATAGATTTTTTGAAACAAAAATTAAAACTTATGGTAGACGTTCACAACAAAAGAACCAGAAGTTATCAGGTTGTCCGAGAATGCGGCATTCCGATTTTCTTCATTTAGCCAGAAAAAATAGGGTAAATCGGTTGCGATGGTGAAATTGAATGATATAATAAGGCGAAATGAAATCTTCAGAGCAAAACCACACGGAGCAGTTAAAACTTTTCATTGAGCCGATCCTTTTACCGAGCAAACCAACCGTATCATTCTTTTCCTTACCAGAAGATACCCAGCCAAGGAGAATCAATCATATGGCTAAATTTAAGCCGTTTCATGAATTCCAGAAACCCCTGATAGGATTTACCCCTGAAGCGTTTTTAGATTATGTCGAAACGGTAATACCGAAAGACCATCTGTGCAGAGTAGTCAAAGAGGTCGTATTCTCGTTAGATACAGAAGCGATAGAGGCGAAATATTCTCTTCT
>AYTS01000057.1 GCA_002009475.1 Candidatus Brocadia carolinensis
AGGCGTGTGAAAAGGTGCAGTGGTATACGGTACGATTTCGGATAGAGGTGTTTCACAAGATATTAAAGAGTGGTCGCAGGAGTGAGGACAGGAGGCTGGGGAGTCTGGATAGGCTGGAGAGGTGCTTAACCATTGATATGATTACGGCGTGGCGGTTGATGTATTTAACCATGCAAGGCAGAGAGACGCCGGGGGTTGCCAGTGATTTGTTTTTTCGTGAGCAGGAAATAGAAGTTTTAAAGCTGATCAAATACCGTGGAGAATATGCGGCAAATAAGGGGAAGAGTTTATCATTGCGTGATGCAATTCTTATTATTGCAACGCTTGGGGGATTTATAAAGGGCAAAGGGAGAGAACCTGGCGTGGAGGTAATGTGGAGGGGAATACGAAGGCTTGCTGATATTTTGATAGGTGTTTCCCTCACTATGGGTATACCTCAATCTGATTATGGATAATTTGTCCAGCAAAAAAATTGTCCAACTGTAAGCTCTAAAAGAGGTTGTCCGGGATGCTTACAAACGTCCGGATCTCAATACTCCTATGGCAAGTCCCAATCCAAGAAACCCTGCAAAGACAAATCCCAGGATGCCCAGTATAGGAAAGCCGTATACCAGGGGACCTCTGTTGGTCATGATGATAAGGGAAGAGCCAATAATCAGGGCGGAGATAACAAGGCTGAATGAAATCCGATTGCTGGATTTATCCATTTCAGAAATAAATTTTGAGAGACCTTGGTGCTCGAATTCGATCTTGAGCTTCCCCCTTTTTATCTTTTTCACAATTTCATAGGTGTCTCTTGGTATGAGTTTTAGAATATCAAGGAGTTCCGCTGAATATGACGTTACCTCTTTAATGACGCGCTTCGGGTCGTATCGCTCACGGACCAGCCTTTCTACAAAGGGTCTCGTGTGCGCTATGGTGTTAAATTCCGGATCCAACTGTCTGGCAACGCCATCGATGGTAGCGAGTGTCTTGATTAAGATGTGGAATTGCGGGGGTATCTTTAATTTGTGTCGTGTCATTACGTCAATGGTTTGCGGCAGTATGACAGACAGTTCAATCTGTTTCAACGGAATATCATAGTATCTTTCCAGAAAATCATCGATATCGTTCTTGAAATCCTGTAAGGTTTCTTCCTCAACAAAGGTACCCAATCTTTCCAATGCCTTCAGGATGCCATTGATATTTTTCATGGATACGGCAATCAGGAGGCTTATAATAACATCTTTCGTGTCTTCGTCTAGCCTGCCTACCATGCCGAAATCTATGAAAGCAGCTACGTTATTGGGCAGAATGAAGATATTTCCCGGATGCGGGTCTGCATGGAAGAAGCCGTCAATAAATATTTGCTGCAGGACGGCATTGGCGCCATTTGCAGCCACGGCTCTCTTTTCTTCGGCGGTGTGGGGCTGGTTTAAGTAATCATTCAGCCGAATGCCTTTGATCTCTTCCGTGGTAATGACCCGTGATTTGGTGTAGTCCCAAAAGATACCGGGAATACGAACCGTTGCGCAATCCTTAAAGTTCCTGCGGAATCTATCAATATTATGTGCCTCGCAGGTAAAGTCAATCTCCTTTGTTATTACCTTAGAAAATTCATCAATGATGCCGACGGGGTTAAAAAATTTGATATCCTGCATATATCGGCTGGCCAGTTGGGCGAGGGTGTAAAGGATATCGACATCCGTTTCTACCATTCTGCGGATGCCGGGACGTTGCACCTTTACGACGACGCTCTCACCAGTCTGGAGTTGCGCCCGATGCACCTGCCCGAGTGAGGCCGCTGCCAGGGGATCAGGATCAAATGAAGCAAATAATTCTTCGGGATATTTTCCAAAGGACTCCTTTATCTGCTTTCTGACGTCTTCGTAACCAAATGGGGGCACACGGTCCTGGAGCCTGCTCAGTTCATTGCAGAGGTCTAAGGGGATCAAGTCCGGGCGAACGCTGAGAATTTGTCCAAACTTTATAAAGGTAGGACCAAGTTCCTCTAATACCTTTCTGAGCCGGACGGCGCGGGACTCCAGAGGTTCGGTAAAACGGCGCAATAGCCGCGTTTTAATGATGCCCCTTCCGATAAGATGATCTTCTAAATGAAGCTGCTGGATGGCGAATCCAAACCCATGCTTGGTCAATATTCTGAGGATTTGATTAAAACGGCGTATATCCCGTATCTTTTGTCCTATTTTTCTGATTTGCATGAATGAGTCGTTTCAGATTTCAATATTTGAATTTTAAATTTGCCAAAAAATAAGCGCTGATTTCTATTATCAGTACCAAATAGCCTCTTTTGATTACAGCCATGCAGCGCTAAGTGTTTTTGATGCCTCTTACTTTGGTATCTTGTTACTATGTCTGGTCTTCTCTTGCTTCCATCCGTTTGATAATCTCATCGAGTTTTTTCTGCATCTGCTGAAGTTCTTTTCGTGTAGGTATATCCAGCTTATGGAGTGCATTTTCCACGATCTTTTCTATCTTCGACTCAAGTTCCTGCTTGCTTGATAAAACTTTTTTAAAAAGTTCATTTGCCTGTGCCTTTGCCTCTTCTTTTTTGATCTCCCCCTTTTTTACCATGTCATCAATGACTTCCTCGATGTTCTCTTTCGTTATCAGCAATGCCCCAAAACCAAGGTTGATTACCTTGTTAATGAAATCTGTCACCATGTTTCCCCCCTTACTTATTAAATGGTCTAGAATTTATGTTGTAAGTAGAATCCGACCCAGAAATTTCCATTTCTACAAGAATAGAAACCCTCAAGAGAAGCCTCCCTGCTTTACATTGTGGAATGTCTCAAATAATGAAAGCTGCTTTGGTTTTAACCTTTTATTTTCGTCTTTTGTAAGAAACGCATCCCATTCATTCTTAGTTAGATGAATTGGTATGTTTGTAGGCAAGTCTTTGATAATGTTTTTAATTTGATCGAATGTAAGATCCTCAGCTACTTCATTAAGACTAAGACGCATTAGGACTTCTTTTGTGTAAGGGCGTTTTGAATCTAGAAAAGTGATTACCGTGAGGAGCTTTTGGATATATTCGCTATTGAGAATTGCCCAGATTATTATTGCATCAGAAATATAGTCGAACCCTAGAAAATAGCATGTATCATCTAACATCATCGGTTTACTTTTGTAAGGCAAAATTAAAGAAAAAGTGGAACGTTTGTATAGCCCTGATATTGCTACTTTGTAAGGTTTGAAAGAATAATCTCCTACACCAAATATAGAAAACGGTGCTTTGCCTGCATAAATACTCGATTTTCTTTGTAAAAAAACCTGTTCATTCTCAGATAAATATTTATAAAGATTTGGAAATTTATCCTGCAAATAAGAAGTGTCCTCACCAATTTTTTTTTTGAGTTATAATAACATACTTTCGTGGCTTTGTTATAACTGGTAAGCACAAGTCTGAGCTTTTGACTAAACCGTAGGTTAAATCGTTTTCGAGATTTACTTCCACTTCGAATCCGTTGACATACTTGTTATTTACCATATCAAGTTCCATAATTTTAGAGCAGTCGTGTTTAACCCCTTGTCTCCAAATATAGGAGCACACTCCGTCATACTTTTTGTGTTTTTCATAAAGGGATACATCAGAAACAAATTTATTGTTTACCCAGCCAAATTCATTTTCAACTAAATGAGGAGAATTTAGCAAAGACACTTTGCAAATAGGAGACGAACTGCGTAATTTAAAGCTGCATTTGAATAACGAGGCTTCAACTGAAGCGTCAAAAAAGTATTTTGTATTGATCTTCAACGCAACCATATCGCCAATTCTATAATTCATTTTGGGAAGATCGTATATTACATTCTTGATAACAGAGTTCTTCGCTAACATAGCCATATGCCCGTAACGTTTTGAAAATAATTTGAACATCGTCAAAATAATGTACTCGCCAATGTCAAAATTTCCCTTTCCGGTGATAGCCTCAAAACCAGTATAAAATTTAAAATTGCTTTTTGCAGGAAGATTAGATGAATTTAAAGTGCTCAACTCTGAATTAGTAACCCAAGGTGGGTTGCCCAGTACCAGAATGCTATGAGTCTCAATTGATTTTTCGATTGAGCTAAAATCAAAATTAAAGATATCATCACAGTAAAGAAAGATTTTCGGTTTATTTAGATTTGGTGTGTTGATAAACAGTTCAAGTATGAGAAACTTGGTTTGCCAATAATAAGGTTCGTAAATTTCTACTCCGTAAATTCGCTTTGTTTGAGAAAAATGTCTTAAAGCGGATATGATAAAGGACCCTTTTCCAAACGTTGGTTCGATTATCACATTAGGCAATATGTCTTCGCTAGCTAGGTATAAACATATGGTGTTACTCAGTTCTAAAGGTGTTTGAAAATCTCCATATTCCCGCCTGGCTATTTTCTCACAAACTACCGAACATGGTTTCAATAAATCCAAGAAAGTTAAAAATTCATCCTTGTTTCTAAAAAACCTATCAATGCCTGATAACTGAATTAATAGTTCGTTTGCTTCCTCATAATCGGTTATCCTGCCAACTTTCTCTCTAAGGAAACTGATTGTAGCAGTGTTTACATGTTGAAAAGCTGTTTTCATGCGATAATGTTTATATTTTGCTGCACTACTGTCCGGACGTTTGAATAAATATTTGTTGTAAGTATTATAATTCAAGAGAAATACAAGCAAAAAA
>AYTS01000058.1 GCA_002009475.1 Candidatus Brocadia carolinensis
TGGCTGAATATGGCCGAAATTGAAATCGGCATCATGGATCGGCAGTGTACCGGGTGCCGAATACCAAACGAACAAACCCTTCGGTCGGAAGTTGCTGCGTGGACTGACCGACGCAATCAGGCCAAATCAACAATAGATTGGAAGTTTACACGACAAGATGCTGATCAAAAGCTGTCAAGGCACTATGTTCGTAATTAATTTGTTATAAGACTAGGTATTCCTGGTTTCAACCTTTTTTACGAATGAACCATTATTCTATATTGGTGGTACTTGTAAAGTTATGAGGATGTGTTAGAGAGAATAAACAAAGTGAAAAGAAAATTTAAAAAAATCTCCAGGCGCGAAGTATCTCTCAGAACAGCTTGATATAACTATTAAAAATTTCATGGAAAATGATGTATCTCCTAGAATATTGAATATCGGTGCAGGCAAAACAACTTGGATTGAGAATTATTTAAAAGACACCAAATGCAACTTTATTTGTGACCGTGTTGATGCCGATGATTGTACAGTAAACCATCAGTTTGTTGAAAAATGTTATCGATGTTCTGCAGAAACAATGTCTCCGCTCGATGCGAATAAATATCAAATAGCGTTCGCTAATTGGGTATTAGAACATGTTTCGGACTTATATAAAGTATCTAGTGAAATTTTTCGAGTTTTGAGACCGTCTGGCATATTTATCACAACAATCCCTAATCCTACATCATTTGAGATATTATTATCAAAATGGACACCTTTTTGGTTCCATAAAATTGTAAGAGGTAACAATGCTTGGGAAACTCATTATGCTTATTCCAGTGTAAGAGAACTCATTGAAATATTTGAATCGGCAGGTTTTAAAGTAGTTGAAATTAAACACTTTCCATTTATTGAAGGATACCTTTCCCTATTTCCTTTTTTAGGAATATTAGGCAAACTTTATGATAAAATTATTTCTTACATGAATATCAAAAGATTAATGTCAAATATTTGTCTTACCTTTGCAAAAAGGGATGATTACTAACCCGCATTTCTCACCGAGGGTAATTTGTGATGTCAAAAGGCGTATTTTGGGCGTAACGCTCCCGTCAGGTTTAGCAATCACACTTACCATGGTGAATCTTTTCTGAATCTCAACAGAGCAATGGATACGCTTTCCGGATATTTTGAAAAGCGCGCTGAAAGATTTCTTGATAGGGATAAGCACTGGACAGACAAACAGCTATTCTCCGTACACTTACCTTTACCTGTGCACCAATCTTGAGCAGTTTTGTGCGGTTTGTGCTGCACGGTGCTTGTGAGAATTCTGTTGAACAAAGCCATATCCGTCTTCATTTGTTGAGTAACACATACGCCACGGACGAGGCCCACAACCGCAGTTGATTGGCACGCATCGTCTCGGTACTTGCCCTGTCCGCAAACAAAGGTAACTGCTGCTTCCTTGATCCTGTTTTCCATCTCTCCCCACGCACAATACTCTTGCTCATAAAGACTCCTGGCGTCTTTCTCCTCCGATTTGAGTGACCAGAATCTCCCATTACCACAATTTCCACCTCCGGATACTGGCTCCGAAGGTGATTGAAAAATGCCTGGAATCCACCCGCTCGAGTTGGAAAATACCCGATAGTGCATTTCATAGCGTCGTCTCTTTTGTTGCACAATGAATCAAAATCCATGCGTTGGTGACTCGCCCCTCGTATGACTATCGTTTATTACCTCGTGCCGTTATTTATTGAATCTCGAGCGCCGTGATTGAGTGTTTGGGCAGCACGAGCCCAGAGATGACGCCTTCCGCTATCGGAACCGATGCATCAGATACGGTTTCTTTAGCCGTTTCCCTTACATAATTCATGTTGGTAAGATGTTCGGAATTCATCTGCCACATCCTGGCACTGGAAATAGCCATGTCCTTAAACGATATGGTTACGCTCATGGGGTTCGCGGGATGACGATTGAACACCATGAGGCAGATCGTTTTGCCGTCATTTCTCATACTCGCAAAAGCGGTGATCGCATCTCTGGACGCCGGTCTTAAATTGCCGTATCCTTCAAAATCTATTTTCGGTGACTGTATCGTCGTTGAAACAATTTTCTCGCCGGTATGTTGCCCCCATAAACGGAACGCATAGAATGCTGGCATTTTTTTCCATCTGACATCCTTGCCGGCAAGCATGTTGTTCTCTGCCTCTGAGGATGACTGCAGCATACCCCAATAACTATTGATGTACTGCCAGTAATTCCCCATAAGCACATTATTTTCCGTCTTCAGCATGACCCTGAAAAAATCGGCATTATAGAAAGCGCTTCCGTATGTCCATCGGTAGGGAATTGGCTTTTCCTGAACGCACGCGGTATTGTATTCTGTAACAGCTATGGGGATCTTTCGTCCCGTCAAGCGTACGGTCATTGAGGAAATATCTTTCAGATTTTGTTCAAACTGATCCGCCCCCACAAGACAGCCGCGCATGATCCTATCGACTGCAAAAGCCGCAGCACTTTCGCTCCATAGGCCAATACTGTATGCATGGTAGATGACGAAATCAGCGGCATCTTTGGTCCCCTTCAGTACATTCTCGTTCCAATCGTCATCTTCGTGTTTGAGCACGACGCCAACGGATATTTTTTCATCGGCTTTGCGCATTGCCTTGGTACAGCCCAACACCCATGTATTGTATTCACTCGCATTCATTGCTCGAAACGGTACCATATCATGATTACCGTGGTACGTTTCATTACCCAATTCAAAATATTTCACCATATAGGGAAGGGGGTGTCCGCCCTCGGCGCGTTTTTTAGCCCACGGATGTAAATCGTCTGCCGGTGCATTCAAGAATTCGACAAGCTCCCCGGCCTCCTCAGGAGTGCATGCATAATCGCTTACGGTCATCACCGGTATTGCTCCGATATCCAGGCACCACTGCAAAAATTCAGGGATCCCGAATTTGTAATTTGGGCGCTTCGTTACCGGCCCAACCGTTTTTTTCCACTCGAAACCATGAACGCAACAACCGCCGGGATAACGTACCACGCGAATACTCAATTCTTTTGCGAATGCCGCAGCATCCGTTCGAGACTTTTTTTTTAACCGGGTCCCATACACCATCCCCTGTACTTTTGATGGTGTAAGACGGGCGAGCTCTTTTCCTTATCACCGTGGCATCTTCTCCCAATATATTAGCACCGAACACCAGCGGATTTACCGTGCCGATGAAGTTCGTTGCTGCAATAGTTATTGTCCCCTGCTCAATCATGGATTTAAATATTCGTTTCTCGGTCAATCCTTCACTCTTGAATACATCGAATACTTTTTGATCGAAGCTCTCGACCTTGATGTCGTCGTACCATGCCGTCCCGGTAACTTCTTCAAGACCGATGTACAGTTCTGCGGATGTAGCATTTTCAGGAATATCGGTGTAGAAGAAAACGTTCTTCCAATTGAAGGAGCCCACTTCCATTGCCGCAGCCGAATAATATTTCTTTCCTCCCGCAACGTACACGATCATGAGTTTCAGGCCATTATACGGCTTTTTATTTATGGAAACATTCTCAGCCTTGACCTTTGCTGAGACAAGAATTTTTTTACCTCTCATGCGTTCTATCGGAAGCGCTATTCTGGCTTTGTTATTCCCCGTAGATACGAGCATGAGCCCTTTGGTGGGTACACCATCAGCACCAGGGACACCGACATCAAGCTTAACAGTACCGGCTGACCATGAAGACAGATTCGGATCCGCGTCAAAATTCAAGGACAGGAACACCTCGTTGGCCTTCAGTGGCTGCATATATATAAGCAACATGAGCATCATCAGCGAAACGATTGCCAGGATTTTCATTCTATCGGTCTCCTCTACACAATAATATTCTAGCTTATGCGAAGCTCATCATCTAAAGCATGTGTTGGCTTGCTGCATTCCTTGCTTCTGCTTAAAAAGGGGGCGGCGAGTCACACGTTGATTTGTACCAAAAAAAAGGGACCTTGTTAAAATAAGGTCGGGTTCTAAAAGACAAAAAACCCAACGACTTTTTCCTTTGAATGCATCTTTTTGAGACGTAGCGTCGATCCCATCCCCGATCACAGTCGAGGGCGAACGTTGTCTGCCAATTACCGAGGATAAACCTCAGGGCTACAATTTCTCGTTGACATTCCTTAACGTTAACGTCAAGCATTTGCCCGTTTGGATATGAATGCACAGATGTCAATAAGAGCACATGCTTCGCCCTCACTTTTTCAAAAAACTAATTGTGAGAAAGACAGTTCCCCCCCCCACTTCAGCGCAACATTTACCATGGTTCCTTCTGAAAAGTCAGAGGTTTATGGACGTTTCACGGTATTTAAGCACGTTTTCAAACGTTATGAAACAGAAAAATTCCCAGGGATATTTAGTTATGAATGCTTAGCCCGTTTTCTTGATATCACGTAATTTGAAATGTTAACCAGTTAAAACTATGGTAGCCAGAATTTTGTATGTCAATACTAATGTTAATTATCTCTTGACTTACGCTATACTATTAGTATATTTAACCTAAGTTACGCATTTAAGAGCATAAGTAGCTGGTATACAAGGGTCTTCAAATATTTTCCTCACTACAAAGCTGTTTTTTTTGAAGGTTATCCGCTTTCCTTTTTATCGCCTGTGGATCAACTCCGAGTTTTTT
>AYTS01000059.1 GCA_002009475.1 Candidatus Brocadia carolinensis
CAAGTGCAATTAATAGCAGGAGTAAAGGAACAAGTCAAGCGCTAAATAAGTCGTAAAGCATTGAAAAGTCATAAGTTGTGTGCGAAACAATTTATGACTTAAAAATATTTTTTTACAAACGTTTTTTAACAAAGTAATGAAAAGAGGGCATCACATCTATTTGATTCAGGATAATGCCTCCTATCATAAGAAACCGGAAATCTAAGACTGGTTTACAGAAAACGGAAAATATCGGGAGGTATTCAATCTGCCGCCCTATTGCCCAGAATTAAATTCTACAGAGCAGCTTTGGCATTATACCCGAATGCAGGCTACGCATAATCGATACTACGACTCGAAAGATGCGCTCTGCAATGCCCTATTTCTAACCTTCAGAGCCATACAGAAAAACCCAAATTTAATGTATGGCCTATTGATGCCCTTTTTTTAGTTATCATGTCGTTTTATTTATGCGCATCTATTGCGCATCTATATAGACTCCGGTTTGGCCAGGGAAGAGCATTTGACTGACAAAGGGACGTTCGTCAGCTTTGCACTTAGAGAGAAAGAGTTTTGATGGAATCGATTGGTTGATATCAAAGCCAGGATGCGCCTTTGCTTTCTTGCAATCGTTACGATAGTCGGCCCAGTGCATGGAAAGAACCGCATCGATCAATGAACCATCAATGGCTACGAGATTTCCCAGTTCTGCATGCTCCCTGGACAGGATTTTGGCTGCTTTTGCCTGAAGTTGTTGGAATACGTAGGTTAACTGTTCGAGACCGCGGGAATTTATGGCTTCAAAGAAACGGCTCTTTTTTATCCCTCTGGGTGGTGCTATCACTTCACGCGCAAAGTCGTCTTCTTCGAAAGTTTACAGGAGATGTCGCCTTGAAGTATGCTCCTCAAGGGGGTAAAAAAACTAACAACTTCAGTTGATGTTCAAAATTCATTTGCAAAGATTTATTTCCCCGTGCCTCAAGCGGAGACATGTCGATAAAAACAGATTCAGCAGGTTGCCACAAGTCGTAAAACGGTGATGCGTTTTGTTTTTTGTCTTAAGGATGAAAGGTGTGCGGCGTTTTTCGTAACTCCTATAGTTAGGGTTTTTATGAAAAATTTTCCGAATACTTTCTGCTGAATTGTCAAGTAATATATCTCCTCAAAACAGTATTTTTTTCATTTTTTCCTGATATCAGTTTTACGCAATTTCCTAACCGGACAACGCTGGAAAAAAGGGATTATGTTGTTTCTCCTCTCCTATAGTGGTGAATGTCCCATGTCCTGGATATACGAGTACCTGATCTTCCAGGGTAAAGAGGCGTGTTTTTATTGAGTTAATGAGCTTCGTATAAGAACCACCGTAGAGATCTGTCCTCCCGATCGAGTCTGCAAAAAGGGTGTCTCCAACAAATACCGCATTATCAATGAGGAAACAGGCGCTCCCGGAAGAATGTCCGGGGGTGTGTATGACACGCAGCTTCTCCGCTCCAATAAATATTTCATCGTTGTCAACCAGTGGTTTGTCAACCGTGGGAATAGCAATGGCTGGCAGGCCAAAAGCAGCAGTTTGTTCATTGAGATGATTCAGAAGTGGAATATCTTCCCGATGAAGCAAGAATTTTGCACCGGTTAAATTCTGTAAAGGTCTGACTCCGCCCACATGATCAAAGTGGGCATGAGTATTGATGAGAAATTGCAGGGTGAGATTGTGTTTCTTGAGAAGCTTTAGAATTTCTTCGTGGTCTCCGCCAGCATCAATGACTATCGCCTTATTATCTTTTTTAGATCCAATAATAAAGCAGTTTACCGCGAGGGGACCTACCACCAGTGTTTCAAAGATTATATCAGGCAAATTCATCCGGTAGCAAATCTGCTTTTGCAGTAATATTGAAAAGCTCTTTTATTAAAAGATTCATTTTCCATGGAATTTTTTACATCTATGGTTTCTTTAGCAAATGTGCTATGACAACTCTTACAGCACCACAACTCGTGATTTTCGAATAGCCCCTTTTGTTTTTGCAACCCGATGAATATGAAAGAATATCCCTTACAATGAGGACATACAAACTCATTTTGCATATTATTTCCATTAATAACCATATTGTCAATCCCTTTCTTCTCAGGACCCATAGTTATTAAGATTCTCATGACACTGCGTATGATATTTATTGGTAAGGTAATGTTCCTCAAAAATTGAGGAATCTATACTTTACCCGGTGGTGCCATGATGGATCTTTGTATGTCTCTGAATTACCCTTGTATACAACAAATTAATTGTTGTATACTATTCCATTATTCTTTTTCAAATCACGCTTTTTGTTATTACGAGAGCGCGATTTTTAAATGGATCGATGCCTTTACCTCACAACAACAAACATCACACTCATGAGGACATTCGTTACAATGCGAGCAATCGTCCTTGAAGTGTTTTTTCATGCTAGACCTGCTCTTTCTTATTCAAAATATAAGTGTTTACTTCTGTAATATTCGTTTGAATGCGTATGCTCCAGAAACAGTTTATAATTCATGTATTTTATCCAAATTTGTAATTCTTGAAATTCTTTTTCATCATTCAGGGTATGCATGCCAATATATTGATTCACAGCAAATACGTTTATCATAATAATTGGATGCAAATTGTTTCACTTAAATGACCATTGAGTTAATAAAGCAACTTCATCTTTATCAGGAAAAACAATTTTATTATCGGCCTTTTGGTTGAGTAATTTAGAAATTTCGTATGGACCTTACCCCGAAGCTACATCTGGAAATTGGCAACTATATAAAATACCTGGATGATATTCTTAATAAATGTGATAAGGGCATTGAATACTGCAAGATATGTCCCAATGAATTTGTATGTTCTGAGTTGGAAAAGGATGATTTTGGTTTACATGGTACAACCGTATCAGACGTATTAACTGCAATCCAATATGCTCTCAATAAAATCCCAGGCTATCTAAATCCTGAGAAACGGAAAGAGCTCAAGGATCGTATTAAAAGTTACATCAACGAGGCACCTTTACCTGAAAGGGGAATCTGGGAAGATAGTCTCCTGGACATCCTCATTGATGATAAGCTTGCAAACCCTACATATAAGCCCAAACCAAAAATAGGTGAGGTCAGGACGCTTCTTACCTATAATTCCAAGATAAGTTTTTCTGCCTGTCTGAGATGTGAATTTCTGGAAGATGCAACTTCATTGCAAGATTCCACTGCTATATTACCGAAAAATATTTCTTCACACAGCATTAAGCTGGTAAACCAATTTATTCAATCTAAGCACATCAATAAGACAACCCTACCCACAACAACCCAAATAAAATACCGTTTTGAAGAAGACATGACAAAGATGGTCTCCAGCTGCAACATACAAAACACAGGGCTTCCGGCAGCCCTCTGTTATTATGCCATGATTATGAAGCAACCTATCCCCGGAACCATTGCAGTAACTGGAGGATTAGGCGAAGATGGAGGAGCAATACCTTCCGAATCTCTTGATAATAAAATAGAAGTTGTTTTAAGGGAATTGCATTTCATAGACAAAATCATCGTTGCCAAGGGCTCTTCAGTAAATATTTTTGTGCCTAACTACGTGAGTATAATTGAGGTTGGTAATTTCAAACAAGCGGTAGATATTGTACTAAACAGGAATACTGTTGATCAAAGAGAGGATGTATAAATGTTAAAACCGTTTTTTATTATCGTATTATCGTTGTTTCTAATAACATGGCCAGGAATTGAAAATACTCATGCCGATACGGCAAATACCCGGATCAAAAATATTCAGTATTCGCCAAGTCCATCGATTGACATAGATCGCCGCCCTGATACCGAGGATATTTTAAGAACCCCCTTGAGCAAGATTGAATACATAACAAGCCAAGCTACTGGCATAGGGTATGGTCGTCCTGGTACCGAGGAGTATCTCAATGCGGAAATTCTGGTCAAACTCAAGGATGATACTAATATGTACGGGTTTAGTTTGGTATTTACTGACGCTTACGGTCGTGGGGCGAGTAAGGCAATGTTTGACACTCTCCTGGCTGCCTTTGTAAGCGATCTGAAAGTAGAAATTTTATATTACAAAAAAAACGGGGCAAAACAAATTGTAAGGGTTACGATTAGGAAATAGGGATATTCTGTATTATCACACACGTATTCCAGCAATACCAGGTATGTCGGGAATATAAAAATTGTCTTTTCGGATACAAATTATAACTTTACCGTTAATCCCTGAGCCATCTTGATTTCTTTTGCGTAGTTCATCGTCCATGCCGTACGGTGTGTAACGACATCGATCAGAGTGCTTGCCGATGGCAAGCCGGTTCCGCTCTTTTTTACTCCACCGAAAGGTAAATGTACCTCCGCCCCAATCGTTGGTAGGTTTACATAGCCAAGTCCGTATTCACAATCATCCCGGATTCTCTTCGCCTTCCTGTAATCCTCGGTAATCACTGCACAGGAAAGACCGTAATCGGTATCGTTGTACACCTCGATAGCCTCATGAATACTTTTAACAGGAATTATTGCAACATGTGGTCCAAAAACCTCTTCTCGGAGCACTCTACTCTTCGCATTATTTTGCATACGATACACAAAGGGCGACATGAAGTACCCCTTTTTATACGGCTCACTCTCAAGAATCCCCCCATTGCACAACACCTCTGCCCCTTCTTTCCTGGCCAAATCATTGTATCGTACAATCTTTTCCGTTGCCGCCTGATTAATCACCGGCCCCATAAACACGGTTTCATCCAGAGGATTGCCAATCTTTATTCTTTTCGTCAGCTCTATAAACTTCTTCTCAAAAGCATGTAACACTTTTTCATGCACAATAAGCCTGCTTGCTGAGGTACATCTCTGTCCCGACGTCTTAAAGGCGCTGATAACGGCTGCATTCACTGCAATATCCAGGTTGGCATCATCAAGAACAATTATGGCATTTTTCCCGCCCATCTCACAGGCACACATCTTGTCAGGAAACCCGGCAACTATCTGTTTTATCCCTGAACCCACATCATTCGAGCCAACAAACAACACAACGTGAACATCAGGATGTTTCACCAGTAAATCGCCGCATCCTCCATGGACAACGTTGATCACGCCCGGCGGAAACCCTGCCTTATGGGCATATTCGGCAATCTTATGTGCTGTACACGCAGTTTCCCTGGATGGCTTGAGAATAACCGTATTCCCTTCCACGACTGAAGGACAGATGAGCCACAAGGGGATGGCAAAAGGAAAATTCCACGGCGTAATTGCCGCAACAACCCCTTTTGGTTTCCGGCGTAAGAATGCGTCTTTTTCTGGAATCTCCGAATCAATCACATCACCATGGGGCATCCTCACCGTACCAAATACATACTGGCACATATGGATGCCTTCCGTTACGTCTGCCCGGCCCTCTACGATCCCCTTCCCGCACTCCTTCGTAACCAGCCGGGATATTTCCTCATGTTCTTTTTTCAGAAGCTGGGTAAATTCATCCAGATACCCACCGCGTTTAATACGTGACAAACATCTCCATCCATTATAGGCAGCTTTTGCTGCGCTTACCGCATTATCTACATCCTTTACCGCAGAAAGCGGAAATGTTCCCAATACCTCATCACGATTAGCAGGATTCCTGCTTTCAAACTGGTCCCCGGAGGCGCCGTCCACAAAGACCCCATGAATATAATTTTTCCCTTCCATGATTGGTATTCCTCCCATAAAGTCTTTTCGTCATTTCTCCTGCGAATTAGGCCTTCGTCGATTTACCCCCCTGTTTCCACCCGTTTACAGGGGGACTATGGGGGGTGATTGAAATTCCTATACCTTATATTGGTATATACTAAAGTATACGCATTTTATGAGTTTTTGGACAAGATTTTTATGTTAATTAAGCAGATTTCCTGGTAATATGAATCACAAAAATTCCCCTTAACTAGGGAACAAAGAGGCTGCAAAATGGCCCTGAAAAGAAAAACACAACCCCCTGAAAATCCTCCCCCTATCCCCCTCCATGAGGGAGGAGAAAGGGGAACTTAAAATGAAATATTTTGGTCGGGAATGTGTATATGGAATACGATATCTTTTTCAGTTATCCGCATAAAGACGCGAAAGAAGTCCAAAATATCTTTCAGGCGCTTCAGGCTGAGGGATTAAAAGTCTGGATAGATAATAGCGAGATCCGCGACTTTGAAAGCATCACCAAATCCATCGTAGAGGGACTTGCGCATGCAAAAGTCCTTCTGGCATATTATTCACTCAACTACTGGCGCTCCCGCGCATGCCAGTGGGAATTGACCGCAGGATTCCTTGCTGCGCAACGCGAGGGTGAAGCGCGAAGGCGCATCCTGGTCATCAATCCGGAAGAAAAAGAAGGGCACATCCATCCTGTGGAACTCCGTGATGAACTCTTTCAGAAAGCGCCTGCGGATGCTGAGGCACTGAGAAAGCTTGTCCAGAGCGTAAAAGATCACATCTCAGGGATTAAAAACACGATCGGAGATATCCACGCCCTCACACAGCCCAGCTGGTACGGCAGGAAAGGCGCAGGCTCGAACAGGTTCGTGGGGAGACTTCCCGATATGTGGCGTATCCATTCGGCATTGCATGCCCTAAAAGTGCCCGTAATAACCGGTGCTGTGGCAAGCGCGGTCGTCCAGGTGCAGGGTATGGGCGGTGTGGGAAAATCGCTCCTTGCTGAGGAGTATGCCCTTCGCTATGCAGCAGCATTTCCAGGCGGTGTGTTCTGGCTCAGGGTACCCGGGAACGATGATCCAAAAGCGGTAATGGGAGAGGAGCGTGAAGCAGAGAGCATATGGCAGATCTCGGATTTTGCTATAAGTCTTGGCATATCTGTTAAGGACAGGAGCCCGGCGGAAATAGAAGCACATCTTACAAGAGAGCTTGAGCGCAGAGGGCTGCCGTATTTATGGATTGTGGATGATGTTCCTTCAGGAATGGAAAGAAACGCGTTGCAAAAGTGGCAGGCGCCGCATCCGTCCGGAAAGACCCTTATTACCACACGCACAAAGGAGTATAACGCACTGGGAACACTCATTCCCCTGGGTATACTTGAACCCGAAGAGGCGTATGAACTTTTGACCTTACGGCGTAAACCAACAGGAAAGGCAGAAGAAGACGCTGCACGCATACTGACAGAGGATCTGGGGTATCATGCGCTGGCTGTGGATGTTACCGGCGCGCTGCTTGATGCAAAAAAAGGTTTACAGTCCTTTGCTGAATTCAGAAAGAACCTTGCTGACACCCAAAAAGATGAACTGGAATACGCCTCAAAACTGAAGGAACTACTTCCAACCGGGCATGAGAAGAGCATTGCCAGCACCCTCCTTCGCAGTATCCGGCAACTTGAACCTGAAGGGCTTGATTTCCTGCGTCTGGCATCTGTACTCGCTGTAGCCCAGATCCCTGCTTCCTTTGTTTCCTCGGTATTTTCTGAGGTAGATAAGCTGGATGAAGAGTCAGGCAATAATCGTGCAATGCTTGCCTTCAATCAGGTGGAAAATCTCTCTCTTGCAGAAGGGTCTGACGAAGAATCGGGAGCCAAAACCGTACACACCCTGATCTCGCGCACTGTGCGGTTTCGCGAAACGATGCCTGAGCGGATAGATGTAATTCAGGCTGCGGCGGTCAGTGTTCTCACTGATAGACTTTCAGTAATAGCAGACGGCAGCATCCACAGCGAACTCAAACTCGAAGTCGCACATGCACGGCAGCTTGTGAATAAGGGTGATGACATCTCAACAGCGAACCTTACTGGCTGGCTTGCAAGATACGATCATCAGCAGTGTGCATACCGATCCGCAGAAATGCTATTTCGCAGGGAGCTAGATATACAAAACCGCATACTGGGCGATGAGCACCCCAATACGCTTAGAACCATGAGCAACCTTGCGGTAACGCTTGGGGCTCAGGGCGATCTTGCCGGTGCGCGCAAACTCAACGAACAGGTGCTTGAAATCAGGCGAAGAATACTGGGCGATGAGCACCCAGATACGAGTAATTCAGCCTGCAACCTTGTTGTGACACTTTTTAATATGGGTGATGTTGAAAAAGCCCGTGAGATTCTCAGAGAGCATCTTCTCTGGCTGCTTTCCCGTGATCCCGCCACGCTTGAAGCAAACCAGCGGATGTTACGGGAGATTCTCACTGAGATCAAACCAAGAAGCAATCAGCCTGAGCAGCTGGAAGGTAATCCCGCATAAGGCCGGGTTACCGACTACATTCTTTTCCAGAGACCACACGGAGACTGTTCTGTGAGGACACCACAAGTTGCAAGTGGCTGTCCCTAATGGTTGAATTGGTGGAGACGAGGGGAATCGAACCCCCGACCTTCTCGTTGCGAACGAGACGCTCTCCCGGACTGAGCTACGTCCCCATAAAGTCATGAGTGTCGTTTGCCACAAAGAACACCGAAGACACAGAAATTTTAGAGAACCTGAAGATTTACGATTTGTGATTTCACCAGAATAGCAAACCATAAATCTGTCTGTTTTCTTCGCGCCCTTCGCGCCTTTGTGTCAAGCTAAATTCATATTATAAATTCCATGTTAAAAATTGCAACGCAATTCTTTTCGTATAAATCCAGCTAAATTAAATTACCTTTCAGGTTGACATATTCTAAAACCTCTGTTAATCTAGCGCACACGTACCTCAATGCAAGAGAAACCGTACATCCTATCCATGAGAAAAATTTCGGGCTTTAAAAGCCGGTATTCAATACGTATTCCAGAATGAACCATGTGGCTAAGAGATGATACCATGATATATTTTTCCTTAGCGATTGGACTTATCCTGATTATTTTTCTTAGTTTTGCAATCTACGGACTGTGGGTAAAGTACATTCATGATAAAACGATTCGCGGATTTCTCTTCCCCGGTACGATGGCACATGAACTTAGCCATGCCTTTGTATGTCTTATTACGGGCACGACGATTACCGAATTGAATCTATTCACAACGGACAGCGCTGGAATTAAATACGATAAACCCAAGATTCCTGTCCTCTTTGATTTTGCAATTGCCGCTGCCCCTCTTTTTGGCTGTGCCTTTTGCATCTTTTTTCTATCAAAGATGCTTGGCAACCCCATCCATTTCGATGATGCATTTCCCAAGGAGATTCACTTTACCTTGAAGGGTTTTTTTGATTTACTCCGGCACTTGCTTGACACGGTATGGGGTACCTTCAATAGTTTTAAAAAAGAGTTCCAGATAAAGGATGTACGCCACATCTTATTCCTGGTCACACTCATTATATTTGCTATTTCCATAGCACCTCACAAGCAGGATATTAAATATCTTGTTCTTGGGTTTACGATAATTGCCATTATTCTCTTCTTTCTTGATAAAGCCGGTATTCATTTATTAAAATACGGCTGGTGGAAATATTTTATACAAGAATCATGGCAACTTACCACCACCATTATTGCTGCTCTCACAACCCTGCTTTCAGTAACTTTAATTATCATGGGTTTTATCAAGGCATACAGGCTGACATTTGGACAGAAAGGTACCAAGAAATAATTTAGAAATACATTTCAGCAGTTTTTCTTCCCCGGTGGGCGATGTGTACGTTGCAAAAAGCACAAAAGGAATCTGCCGTATTTCATTCCCCCACAAAGGAGAAGAAGATTTTCTGCGTTCTTTCTTTCAATCCATCTCATCTCGTGCAAAGAAGACCGGAGCAAATTTAAAAATTCAGCGAAACGACTCCCTGCTCAAGGCTGAAACAGATGTCTTAAAAGAGTATTTTCAGGGCAGGCAGGTATCTTTCAATTTTCCTCTGGATTTGGCCCAGGGCACGCCGTTTCAACAGAAAGTATGGAAAAAACTCAGGGAAATTCCTTACGGAGAATGCCGATCGTATAAGTGGGTAGCGAAAGAAATCGGACAACCTTTGGCTGCAAGGGCCGTGGGCATGGCAAATAACAAAAACCCTGTACCCCCCATTGTCCCCTGCCATAGAGTTATCGGTTCCGACGGCTCGTTAACCGGATATGCCTCCGGAATCTCTGTAAAAAAGCAATTATTAGAAATGGAATGCCACACGATTCATGGCGGTAGTATTCTGGACACAATACTTGAGTGTAAATACTGACCATCCGATCAGTGCAAGCCACTGTTTCAGATACACGGCGATGTATCAGATGCCTTCCTCTATGAGGGAATGAAGTCCCAGGTAATGGTGGTAACGGATGAGTTTATCCCATGGATATCTTTCTCACTGCTGATGGGTCTTACTTCAACATCGTGGAGATGTTCTCTGCTTGTCGTGCTTTTTCTTGCCCCTTCGTGGTTCATGAAAATTGCATACTTGAACCGTTTTGAAAAAGTCAGTTTATTTTCCTTCTTTTTTACCTATAGTTACTTGCAGTTATTTTTGATGTAGACTTGGAATTAAGGCACTGTCATTTGCGTCATATACCACCTCCATGGTTTATCCTTTCGCACGATATAAACATCTCTTAGAAATACAAGGTAAGATTTTCATCCGCGTTACCTGGTTTTAATTTTTGATTCCATAGCGCAGCAACGCCGCAACCAAATTCCCCGTTGTGAAAGCGGGAGATTGCTTCGGAAAAGACCCCTCGCAATGACACAGGCTATGCTGTGATGCGTTGTCATTGCGAGCGAAGCGAAGCAATCTTTCTCTCATAAACAATCTGTACCGCCTGATAAGGGGTAGATAGGGTTGCAAAAAAAACATGCAAAAAAAAGAAGTTTTTACACGGTAATACTATAATCATTGTTCGAGCATATTTCTTATTTCTTTATTCATCTTCACTATTGCCTCTTCTGTGGCGTTTTTCCATGAGCTTGTGCCGTATTTGTCCGTCCAGGGGGAAACAGTGTATGCATAAAGTATGGATCGGGAGGCATTGATAATTGCCCCCAGGCCGTCCGGATTGAAACAATATTTGATATCTTTTGCCGTGGCGCCCTGGGCACCGTAACCGGGCACAAGGAAATATGCTGTGGGCATAATTTTCCGCAAGATTGATATCTCATGTGAAAAGGTGGCGCCAACAACGGCTCCAACGGCACTGTATCCCTGTTTGCCAATGAAATCTTTGCCCCATACGTGTGTCTTTTCCGCTATAATCTCATGGAGTTTTTTCTCTCCGCACAGAATGTCCTGAAATTCTCCAGAGTCTGGATTTGATGTTTTTACAAGGACAAATATGCCTTTCTTATACTTTTGTGCCGTTCGGATAAAGGGGAGTAAACTGTCGGTTCCTAAGTATGGGTTAACGGTTATAGCATCTGCGTCGAATGGAGCTTCAACACCATGGTTTATGCTCACTTTTCCTATATGGGCATCGGCATATGCCTCAGCAGTACTAGGGACATCACTCCTTTTTACATCGCCAATTACGATTAACCCTCTTCGTTTAGCATACTGGATGGTTTCTGTGTATGCCCAAATACCCCACCAACCGTAAAGTTCATAAAATGCAATCTGAGGTTTAACCATACTCACATGCGGTGCAATAAGGTCGATAACCTGTATATTAAATTCCAGAATAACCCGTGAGGCATATTCAAGGACCTGTTTTTGTGAACCTGAGAATTTCTGTTTAATGGTTTCGGGGATGAGTTTGAAATGGGGATCTAAACCTACTACCACACAGCTATTTTTTTTCACGGATGGCTGCGATAAGCTGGTCGGCAAAATTTTCTCTGAGGTCAGAGTCTACAGCCAAGTTTGTTTTCCTTAATTCAATTCTTACCTGAGCAATTAGAGTGATAAAAAATTTTGAAGAAGTTTTGGACCTTCTGTGGTTAAAAAGGATTCGGGATGAAACTGCACCCCTTCTAAGGGATATTCCTTGTGGCGAATACCCATGATCTCGTCATCATCTGCTCTAGCCGTAACTTCAAGGCAATCAGGGAGAGTGTCTTCTTTTACAATAAGGGAATGATAACGCGTTGCTTCAAAAGGATTTGAAAGGTCTTTGAAAATCGTTTTACCATCGTGCATGATCATGGATATCTTGCCGTGCATGAGTCGTCGCGCCCGTACTACATCCGCTCCATACGTGTACGCGATGCACTGATGGCCCAAACAGACCCCAAGAATTGGTATTTTGCCGGAAAATCGTTTTATGATGTCATTAGAAATGCCGGCTTCCTTTGGGGTACAAGGACCGGGGGATATGATGATATGATCCGGATTTTTTCTCTCTATTTCATCAAGACCGACCTTGTCATTTCTAAAGACTTCCATCTTTGCGCCAAATGCACCGATTTGTTGGACAAGATTATATGTGAAGGAGTCGTAATTATCGATAATGAGTACCATATCTATTTTTATTTCCTTGCTTTGAGATATTAACAAAATAAATTTTGAATATCAAAAGGATTTTCAGCAGGAAATCAGTTCTTTCAGTAATTTGTGATAAATACCCGTGCAATAAAAACAACTTGACAACAATAGTTTTTTTTGTTACATTTTTAGTCGAATGGACTTTTCAGATAGTCTTAACCAAATTTATGTTAATGGGATAAGGAAAATGTTTTATTCGTTATAATTTTTCCGTAATTGTTACAGACCGGATTGTTGAGTATCGATTACAAAAGTGGGGATAACCCACTTTTTTATTTTAGGGATAGCAATATTTCCTGAAAAAATATTTCAGTCGGTGTTGAATTAGCTGATATTGATAAAAAAAGGTATGTATGGACAAAGAAAGTTTATTACGCCTGGTTGATAGCCTGCACAGGGATAAAGAAATTGCCAAGGATGTTGTGTTTCAGGGGATAGAGGCAGCCCTAACTACTGCTGCCCGAAAGCATTTTAAATCCCATGAAATGGTTTCTATTCAAATAGACAGAAACACAGGAGAAATTTTGGCAAAGGAAGGCGACCGTACCATCGATCCGTCAGAATTAGGCAGGATTACGGCACAAACCGCAAAACAAGTCATAATACAGAAGATACGGGAAGCTGAACGGGATGTAATATATGATGACTTTATCAGCAGGAGAGGAACTATCGTTAGCGGTACGGTACAAAGGTTTGAAGGTTCTGCAATCATTATTAATCTGGGCAAAACAGAAGGCACCTTGCAAAGATCAGAACAGATTGAAGGTGAGCATTATAACATGAATGAACGTGTCAGAACGGTTGTTTTTGATGTAAAAAAAATAGGTTCACGGGTCAGGATTTTGCTTTCAAGGACACATCCTGATTTTGTCCGGAGACTTTTTGAACTGGAAGTGCCAGAAATTGCAGAAAACACGATTGAAATTAAAGCGCTGGCCAGGGAGCCTGGTCACAGAACCAAGATCTCCGTTGCATCAAGTGATCCGAATGTTGACTGCGTTGGCGCATGTGTTGGGGTGCGCGGTTCCCGGATCAAGAATATTGTGGATGAATTAAACGGTGAGAAAATCGATATAATCCGATGGAGTGATGAACCAGAGGTACTGTTACCTAACGCGCTGAAACCTGCAGAAGTTCCGGGATTATTTTATCTGCCGAGAATCAGGTTGCGACCATTGTGGTACCAAATGATCAACTTTCTTTAGCAATAGGCAAAAGGGGACAAAATGTGCGTTTGGCGTCCCGGCTGACTTCATGGGACATTGACATCATTACTGAATCAGAATTTGAAGAAAGACAAAAGACCAGTACAGAAGGATTAACAGAAGTCGCTGAATTGAACAAAAAACCCGCTGATAATGTGGTTACGACAACCACAGAATCTGGCGAGCATATACAAGCGGGAGAAGAAAAAGAGGAAGTTGTGTAAAAGGGTCTATCTTGTTATTAGGAGTTTAGATGGGAAATATCCGGATCAGTTTACTTGCAAAAGAGCTGGGGATTAAGAGCAACCTATTGATTGATAAGTGTCATGAAAAGGGCTTGTCTCACATTACTCACCACGCGAATACTTTGATTCCCGAGCAAGCGGAAATGATAAGACAATTGTTCAAACCTCTTCCTAGCGTAGCTCCTACCAAGGATGAGCCGAAAGTTAAAGAGCCTCTTGTGCCCCGTGAGGTTAAGCAAAAAGAGGTTGAGCAAAAAAAGGAAGATAAAACAGCTGCGCAAACGAGTAGCAGTGTCAGAGTTGTTCAACCCGCAAAAATTGTGAGAATTCCCAAAGGTCCCCCCCAGCCACAGCGAATGGTAAAAGTAGCTCCGACAAAAACATTCTGGAAGAAGAAACGGCCTCCATCTTTTATGCCAACCAAGAGGAAAGAGCAGGAAGCGGAAACCGTAGATCTGCAAAAACCGGCAGTAAAGGAAAAAGAAACAAAGATTGTTATGGAACCGCCTATAACCGTAAAAGACCTTTCCTCAAAATTAGGGATCCGTGCCAATGAAATTATTACCAAGCTGCTTCTTGGGCATAATGTACGATCGACGATTAACCAGATATTAGCTGAGGATATTGTACAGTTGTTAGGCATTGAGTACGGAGTGGAAATTGAAATCAAAAAAAAGGAAATGGTGGAAGAACGCGATTTCATTGCCGAACAGATTTCTACAAAAGCTGAGGATATGGTGTATCGTGCGCCAATTGTGACTTTTTTGGGACATGTTGACCACGGAAAGACATCGCTCCTAGATAGTATTCGTCAAACAAACGTGGCGGCTGGTGAAGTAGGTGGGATTACGCAGCATATTGGTGCGTATAAGGTGGAAATGAACGGGAAACATGTGGTTTTTCTTGATACACCTGGCCACGAAGCTTTTACCGCCATGAGGGCTCGAGGTGCAAATATTACGGATGTGGTGGTGCTGGTAGTGGCCGCCGATGATGGAGTAATGCCTCAAACGGAGGAGGCGTTAAATCATGCCAAAGCCGCCAATGTGCCGATTGTGGTAGCCGTGAACAAGATTGATAAGCCGGGCGCCAATCCTTTGCGCGTAAAACAACAGCTTGCAAATTTAGAATTAATTTCTGAGGAATGGGGCGGAAAGACGCAATTTGTTGAGACTTCTGCCACCACAAAAAAGGGTATTAACGTTTTACTTGAAAGACTTTTGCTGGAATCTGAAATTCTGGAACTGAAGGCTAATCCCAGGAATCCGGCACGAGGTGTTGTGTTGGAGGCCCATTTAAGCGAAGGACGTGGTGTTGTTGCCAATGTCTTAATTCAAGACGGCACTTTGCACCAGGGCGATATTATCTTATGTGGAAAAACCTTTGGCAGGGTACGCCTTATTACTACCGACAGAGGGATTGAAGTACAGGAGGCAGGTCCGACCACGCCGGTAGCCGTCTCTGATTTCTCAGCGGTTCCTGAGGCAGGGGATAAATTTTATGTTGTTGGCGACATACAAAAGGCTCGAGAAATTGCCCAGGAGAGACAAAAGAAAGACCGTGAAAACGCCCTTGCAAAATATCAACATGTTACCCTGGATAGCCTCTACTCAAAAATTGCCGAGGGAAAAGTAAAGGAAATCAAGGTGATTTTAAAGGCCGACTATAAGGGTTCTGTCGAAGTGCTGAAAAAAGCGCTAGAAGAGCTTTCCACACCAGAAATTAAAGTGAAAATATTGCACTGCGGTGTCGGTGGTATTACAGAATCTGATGTGTTGCTCGCGGATGCATCGGATGCAATTGTAATTGGATTTTATGTGACGACGGAGGATAAAGCACGTATTCTGGCGGAGGACAAAGGGGTAGATGTCAGGCTGTATAAAATTATCTACGATGCGACAAATGAAATAAAAGCAGCCATGGAAGGTATGTTGGAACCGGAATCCAAAGAAGTTGTATTAGGTCAGGTTGAAATAAGGCAAGTTTACAATATATCAAAGTTTGGCAACGTCGCTGGCTGTTATGTAAAGACAGGCAAAATCACAAGGAACTCATCTGTTCGCCTGATTCGTGATGCTATTATTATCTATGATGGGAAATTGGAGTCATTAAAGATTGTTAAAGATGATGTTAAAGAGGTTAGGGCAGGGTTTGAATGTGGGTTGAAAATTGCTAATTATAACGATATTAAAGTAGGAGATATTGTGGAGGCCTACGAGGTGCAAAAGTTTGCTCGGTCATTACCCGTGTAAAAAAAAGCATTGTCCTTTTCAGTTGATTACGATGGCAGGAAAAAGATATTCTATCTCATAATTCGTCTCGTGTGCAATTCAGGTATTAAGAGTTGTAGCTATCGTGAACTATGAATCTGGAGTTTCTTAAATCTGACGATGCCGTAGTTGGGGTTTTAAATGTTCGATTAGTAATCCGCAGTGCACATACGTTAAAAGACAAGCGGCGCATTGTGAAAAGCCTGAAGGATCGTATTAAAAATAATTTCAATGTCTCCATCTCAGAAATTGGCACCTTAGATCATTGTCAATATGCCCGATTAGGAATTGCAATGATAGGAAATGATAAAAAGTATTTGAACAGTACGTTATCGAGCTTACTGAATATGTTCCGTGTCGCAATTTCTGTTGAACTGGTTGATTATCACCTCGAATTTATTTAATCCATACCTCCAATATACGCAGTCATCTACTCAATCCTTTTGTGAATGTATTCTTTCCATTATTTATAAAAAGACGGAGGTTGATTATGACGTCAAGAAGAAGCGAACGGTTGGCGGAATCAATTAAACAGGAAGTGAGTAAAATCATTCTGTATGAATTAAAGGATCCGCGAATAAGTTTTATTACCGTAACAAAGGTTGAAATTACACCTGATTTAAAAAATGCAAAAGTTTATATTTCAATATTGGGAGATGATGGAACACGCACAAAAACCTTACGGGCGATAGAGCATGCAAAGGGATTCATTCAGTCAAAAGTAGGCGCTCAGTTGCAAATAAGATATACTCCCATCTTGACATTTTGTTTGGATGAATCGGTTCAAAAGAGTCTGCATATTTCAAAACTTATTGATGATGCAATAAAAGGCAACGATATAACCATAAAAGGCGAGTTGGAAGAATGAAAAAATTATATTTAGGTCTACCGAAAGGCAGTCTCCAGGAAGCAACTGTCGAAATGATGAGAAAGGCGGGTTATTCCGTCCACATAAGCCCCCGGTCTTATTACCCAACGATTGATGACGATGAAATTTCAGTACGATTGATCCGACCTCAGGATATGTCAAGATACGTTGAAAAAGGGATTATTGATGCTGGTCTTACTGGCGAGGATTGGGTAAAAGAAGCCAGCTCAGACATACGGGTCGTGATAAGTCTGGTATACGCAAAGCAACAGTTAACAAAAGTACGGTGGGTTTTGGCGGTACCTGAACACTCAGCCATACGCTCTGTAAGCGATTTGCAGAACAAAAAAAATTGCAACAGAGCTGGTAAACGTAACCCGGCAATATCTTGCAGAGCGCGGGGTAGTTGCTGACATTGAATTTTCTCACGGTGCAACCGAAGCAAAAGCCCCTGATTTAGTCGATGCTATCGTCGAACTTACTGAAACAGGCAGTAGTCTGAAGGCAAATAAACTCCGTATTATTGAGACGGTTATGGAATCTTCAACCCAGTTTATTGCCAACCATCAGGCATGGAAAGATGAATGGAAACGTACAAAAATCGAGAACCTTGCAATGCTTTTTGAGGGAGCGATTATTGCCAGGGTAAAAGTAGGATTAAAAATGAATGTCCCGTCCGGTTCCCTGGAGCAAGTGCTTGCAAAATTGCCTGCATTGAGAAAACCCACCGTTTCTCCTCTATCTGAAGGTGCGGGTTATGCAATAGAAACCGTACTGGACGAAACGGTAGCAAGAAGCATAACTCCGGAACTAAAAAGGGCCGGAGCCGAAGGGATTATAGAGTATCCGTTAAACAAAGTTATTCTTTAATATGTGGGAGTGTGACATGTTAAGGATGTACCAAGAAGTATGAGATGTTGTCTTTTCAGTCCTTTCATATGCTGTATTTTTGTAATGTTTTCTCTTATAGTTCCTTTGGGATGTCGTAATATCACGGTTCAACATGGCAATCAGATGGTGCCTTCCTCCGGAGAGCGATCTCTGGACATGCATGAAAGGGCATATTCCTATTTTTGTGCCGGATATTTTTCCATGTTGGAAAGAGATTGGGAAAATGCAGTTAACAACTTCGAAAATGCCATCCAGTGGGACCACTCCTCAGAAAAAATTATTCAACATTTAGCGACATGTTATTTCCAGTTAGGCAAGAACGAAAAGGCGATTTATTACATGGAAAAATTGGCTGAAATTAAGCCTGATGAATTTAGTGTGCGTTATACCCTAGCCACTCTGTATGAGTCCGTTGGAAAATCAAAGGAGGCTATCCGAGAATACGAATATGCCCGCCGGTGTAAGACAACAAAGCTGGACGACATATTTCTGGCCGATGTTCTCTATCGGCTTGCCAATCTGTATATTAATGAAGGCAGGATGGATACTGGCATAGCCTGCTACCAGAGTATGTTTGATATGAAACTAGTCACTGATCCCGTGAAGATCTATTACGAGATTGGACAAAAATATTTTGAAAAAAATGATATTAAAAAAAGCCCTGGAATATTTCCTGAAAGCAAAAAAGGCTGACCCAAAATTAGGTTTTACCAGTTTTTACCTCACCCTTTGCTATGATGTACTCAAGGACTATGACAATGCCATTAAAGAGGCACTAGTTTTTTTAGAAAAAGAACCAGAAAACTGGGCTATGCATCTTGCCTTATCAGAAATATACGAAAAAACAAAAAATGAATCAGGAAGAAATGAGGAATTGAAAAAAACCCAGGAAATCCTGAAAAAGAATATAGATGCCGGCACCACAAATACGAAAGAATACTTTCTTTTATGTCAACTTTATAAAAATCAACACAAGATTGATAAAGCAATTTCAGTCATTGAGAGTATGAAGTTACTCTCTTTGGATAAAGAAACACTGCGAGATGCGCACTTTCTGCTGGCTAATCTTTATTATGACAATCAAAAATTTGACAGGACCGAAGAAGAATTACGGATGACCCTAAAACTTGATCCTGATTTTCACGAGGCAAATAATTTTTTGGGCTACTTATTTGCAGAGAACAATAAGAATCTAGACGAAGCAATACAGCTTATCAACAGGGCATTAAAAGCTCAGCCAACAAATGGGGCATATCTTGATAGTCTCGGTTGGGCATATTATAAAAAGGCACAGTTGGAAGGAAGAACCGATCATCTTGTTACCGCCCTTAAGAATTTATCAGAAGCTGTTCAACACTCGGAAGAACCTGATATTTATGACCATATGGGAGAGGTGTATTATAGTTTAGGATATTGGAATGAAGCTATTGCAGCATGGGAAAAAGCGCATGCTTTATATACTCAGATGCTCAATAATGACACAAAAAGGAAGCAGATTGAAGCAAAATTGGAAAAAATAAAAAAATTAATTTCAGTGGAAGAAAGCGACTCAAGGGTTATGAAACAACGTATGAAGGTTGAAACTATTTTTCAACCGTAATTTTTTTCTAAAAAAATCATTAGGAGTGATAAAAAAAATTGGCCGGACATTCACATTGGGCTAGTATAAAGCATAAAAAAAGGCGCTGCTGATGCAAAGAAAGGTAAGGTATTTTCCAAAGTGGCGCGCATGATTACTGTTGCTGCCAGAAGGGGTGGCCCCGACCCTGATATGAATCCCAAGTTGCAGCTTGCTATAAGCAAAGCCCGCTCAGTGAATATGCCTAAAGAAAATATTGAGCGGGCCATTCAGAAAGGCACCGGAGTGGGCGGAGGAGCAGAATTGTATGAATGCATGTATGAAGGATATGGTCCCCACGGCATAGCATTGATGGTCGAGATTTTGACAGACAACAAAAACAGAACTGCACCTGAAATCAGAAAGATCTTTGAGCGCTATGGTGGAAATATGGGAGAATCTGGCTGCGTGTCCTGGATGTTCGAAAAAAAGGGATTGATTATCGTAAACGATAATCAGCTCAATGAAGATGAGTTTATGATGTTAGTCCTTGATGCGGGCGCTGAGGACTTACAAAAAAATTGGAGATATCTTTCAAGTTATCTGTCCGCAGGCAACGTTAGATATAGTAAAGAAAGCCATTGAAAATAAAAACATAAAAGTAGAAACGTCAGAGATAAGTTGGTTGCCGAAGAATAACATTGATTTAGACGAAACGACTGGCCGGAAAGTCCTGGGAATTATGGATGCGCTTGAAGATCACGATGATGTACAAAACGTCTATTCTAATTTTAATTTGCCCCGAACACTTTTAGAAGAAATGCAATCCTCGAAATAAATTGAGTACCATTACATCTTTCCAGAATCTTTCTTCAAATACTGCAGATTTTGTTGTGGTTGTTCTATAGGAACGACTTCAGTTTCTTTGCCGGTCCGGTGAGGCTTCTTTTCTATCTGCAACAATTCAAGAATCTGTTCTCCATCCAGGACTTCTTCCTCTTCTAAACTTTTTGCTAGAAGATTCAATTTATCCTTGTTATCGTTAAGCAATTTCTTAACCCGATCATAGCTTCCCATGATGATATTGGTAACCTCTTCATCAATAACGACTGCCGTTTTTTCGCTGTATTCCTTTTCCTGTACCAGGTCGTGTCCGAGGAAGATATTTCCCGATTGTCTGCCAAAAGTCTGCGGTCCTAATTTTCTGCTCATACCAAACCGGCAGACATAATTCCGGGCCAATTGCGACGCTTTTTCAAGATCATTTTGGGCGCCTGTTGATATTTTCCCGAGTATCAATTCTTCTGCCGCACGACCTCCCAGAAGCACACAGAGAGTATCGAGGATCTCTGGCTCAGTAGTTAAGTATTTGTCTTCCAACGGCAATTGCATCGTATAACCCAGCGCCGCTGCCCCCCTTGGTATAATTGAAACTTTATGCACCGGGTCAGTATCGGGAAGTAGTGCGGCAATTAAAGTATGTCCTGCCTCGTGAAGTGCGACCGTATTCTTTTCACTGTCGCTCATAATCCTGCTCTTCCGTTCTGGACCGGCAAGCACCCTGTCTATAGAGGACTCTAATTCAACCATGCCGACAGAACTCTTATTATATCGTGCAGCAAGGAGTGCCGCTTCGTTGATCACATTTGCCAGGTCAGCCCCAGAAAAGCCCGCCGTGCGTTTTGCGATCACTTTTAAGCTGACATCAGAATCTATTTTTACATTCTTGGCATGAACTGATAAGACAGCCTCACGGCCAATTAAATCCGGTCTGTCAACGGTTACTTGGCGGTCAAAGCGTCCGGGTCGCAGCAGTGCATTGTCAAGTACATCGGGCCGGTTAGTCGCAGCAATAATAATAACTCCCTTCTGTGCATTAAAGCCATCCATCTCTGCCAGAAGCTGGTTAAGAGTTTGTTCTCGCTCGTCATGACCGCCACCAAGGCCGGTGCCACGCTGACGGCCAACACTGTCGATCTCATCAATGAAAATAATGCATGGGGCCTTTGCCTTTGCCTGCTCAAACATATCACGCACCCTTGCAGCACCCATTCCGACAAACATTTCGACAAAGTCAGAACCGCTAATCGAGAAGAATGGCACCCCAGCCTCTCCCGCAACAGCCTTAGCAAGAAGCGTCTTTCCCGTTCCTGGCGGACCAATCAGTAACACCCCTTTGGGAATTTTACCTCCCAGTTTTTGAAAGCGTTCGGGATACGAAAGAAAATCGATGATTTCTTTTAATTCTTCTTTCGCTTCGTCACATCCTGCAACATCAACAAAAGTAGTCTTCTGTGAACCATTGTCAGAATATAACTTTATTTTTGCCTTTCCAAATGACATAAAAGGAGAGCCCATTCCTCCAACCTTCTTAAAGAGAAAGAACCACCCGAGTGCCATAATGCCAAATGGGAAAACCCACCACATCAGGATATTTTTTAAAAAATTATTCTCTGTTGCGCCTTTGAATCTGACCTTTTGTGTTTCAAGTTCATTAACCAATTCAGCATCCTGCACCGGTACGGTAACAAATGCGATTTTTTCTTCCTTGTCACCCTCAGCGGATAACTTTTTGTAATGGCCCCGAATCAGATTCTGCCCTACGGTACAATCAGATATGTAGCCATTCTTCAGATATAATCTAAACTGGCTGTAAGAGATTTCTTCTGCCTTGGGGGATAAAAACATCTGTGCCACATACATAACGGCAAGAAAGAGAAAGATATATCCGATAGAAAACCGGGACTTCCTGGAATTGTTTTTTTTGTCCATGCAGATTCGTTAAATGATTATAAAGTATTATACAAAGATTAGGTACGGCAAATGATTTTAAAAACGATTAGAGGAGATTATATTAGAAAATAAGGTTAATGTCAAAATATTTCAACTAAGATTTAGGTTGATAATGGGCAAAAAGGCATTATAATAAATACTTCGTCGGGGTGTAGCGCAGCTTGGCTAGCGCGCTTGAATGGGGTTCAAGAGGTCGTGGGTTCAAATCCCGCCACCCCGACCACTAACATCAGAGGTCTCAGGGATTTGCCACATCTCGTTTTTCCTCAATGGTAATCAGCCGCAAGAATCCGGAACTCATCCCTTAAGCCATCAGGGCTATGGTGTCAATAACGTCGAGTCTTTCTCATATCTTAATGTTCCAATAGTTTTGATATTTTATAAATATCTCCCCCCTTTTTATACATCTCTTGCAAAGGTATGTCTGTCAAGAGTACCTCATTGTCTGAGCAATGAGGTACTCTCGACATGCAGACTCGTAGCTTCCAGAAATTTTTACACATTAAACCTGAAATGCATGATGTCTCCGTCTTTCACAACATATTCCTTTCCTTCAAGTCTTAAAACTCCCTTTTCTTTGACTTTTTGTTCTGAACCTATCGATATCAGATCATGATAATTGTAAGTCTCGGCACAGATAAATCCACGTTCAAAATCGGAATGAATTACGCCGGCTGCCTGGGGAGCCTTTGTTCCTTGTTTTATAGTCCATGCCTTTATCTCTTTGGGCCCTGCCGTAAAGTAGGTAATTAAGCCTAACAAGCGGTACGTTTCGCGGATCAATCTTTCAAGCCCGGATTCTTCTATTCCCATCTCCTGATAGTATGTTTTCCTCTCAGCCGGCTCCATTTGGGAGATTTCTGCTTCTATATCCCCAGAAATAACTACACAGGTAGACTTTTCTTTCGTGGAATAATTGGTGACCGTGTCTATGTATGGTTTATCCTTTTCGTAATCAAAGACATTAATGACATATAATACCGGTTTTGCAGTCAATAAATGCAGGTCGTCGATGTGTTTTCTTTCATCATCAGTCAGCGCAAACAGTCTGATAGGTGTGTTGTTGTTTAACCCCTCACGAATTTTTTTTAACACCCCAACAGAGGCAATAATATTTTTGTCTCCCGTTTTCGTTAGCTTTTCATTTTTGACTAATCGCTTTTCAACGGTTTCCAGATCTGCAAGCATCAGTTCCGTATTGATAATTTCAATATCCCTGATCGGATTTATTCCACCCTCTACATGAACGATATCACCTTTCTCAAAGCATCGCACCACATGCAAAATGGCATTAACACTCTTAATATGCCCTAAAAATTGGTTTCCCAAGCCCTCCCCCTGACTGGCACCCTTTACTAAACCTGCGATATCCACAAATTCAACGGTGGTAGGGACAATTTTATCGGTTGGGATCAGTTCTGCTATTTTATCCAGGCGGTAATCCGGGACAGCAACGATACCCACATTGGGATCGATGGTACAAAAGGGATAATTTGCCGAGGCAGCCTTGGCTGAGGTCAATGCATTAAAGATGGTGGATTTTCCTACGTTTGGTAATCCAACAATACCACAATTTAAGCCCATGTGTAAAACCCTCTCCTCTTTTTCAGAGATATAAAAAAATAAACCTAAATTCCCAAGCTATCTATGGAAATTTAGGATTTATTCATAACAAAATGATGAATATTTGAGATAAACAATAACGAGTTATACCGTAAAAAGCAATAATTCCTCGATGCCGTTTTTTAAAAGCTCACCGCGCGTCATTCGTGTCCGTTTTATTGGGTAGCATCTTTGCCATGGAAATAATACCGTTTTCAAGCTGTTCTCGCACGACTTTGCATGAAAGTTCTTTTCGGGTTGCAAGTTCTTCGAGGAATTCTTTGTCTGCATCATCCGTACCAATAGTCATAATTTCTATTCCCTGTATTCTTAATTCATTCGCTGCTTCAAGCGCAGCTTTTTTATCATCTGGCATTCCGTCGGTAACCAAACAAATTACTTTTTTACCAACCTTATCGGATAGATTATCTCTTGCTATTCTGATAGCAGATGCCATGTTTGTTGAACCACCGGCGGACAGGGTCTGTACGGTAATAGTAAGACTTCCCAGTTCACCCCTGGGTTCAAGCAAGTGTTCAGCGTCAGAAGCAAATTGGATGAGACCTACCGAGTATTCCATTCCAAGTGCCTCTCTGGCAAAACCTATGGCGCCCTTTTTTGCCTGCTCGATTTTATTGCCTTCCGCCATGCTTCCTGAGCAATCGACGAGGAGATAGACATTCCTGGAAGACCGGTGTGCGGTTACGGGTTTTCCTGACGACGCCTCAAGTTTCTTTACCCAATTTTTTTGCTGATATCTTGTGAGGGTGCGATCCTTGTTCGGTGAATCAATGATAGATTTTTCTTTATCCATGTATGGTAGTCCTTTAACAGAAGTTTCGAATTCCCTTTAAAAAATTATATGCCCAGTTAATCTCTTTAAAGTGATCCTCCGCCAATTTTTTGATGCCACGGGTAGTTTGTTCTGCGTTATCAGGATGATAGTTAAGCGCCAACTCCCGGTAAGCCTTTTTAATTTCTTCCTCTGTGGCGGAAGGAGAAATTTCCATAATGCGGTATGCTTTCTCTTCATCAGACTCTTTCCTGTTACCAGGGGTACCCTCTTCTTGATATTTTATGGCTAGCTCTCTCAGCTGTTGAAGGTCTCTCATAATTTCTTTTACGATGTCATGGAAATCATCCCATTTTCTGTCTGACAAGAGTGATTTTAGATTTTCTGAGATTAAACCTTCATAATCATATTCCATTTCTTTTATCAGGGGCATGCTGCTGGTCCAGTTTACTTCAATAGCCACGACGGTATATAGCTTCATAGCAGCACGGTATTGACTATTTGCCTTTTCCAAAGACACCCTGTCTTCTTCTGCGCGTTTAATGTTTTCGGCGATTAAATTATTCAAGCCACTAGTATCAGAGAGAAGTTCGTGTTTGTGATTATTCACAAACGCGTGAATTTCGGTCTTGAAATCTACTGGAAAAGAGACTTTCAGCTGATGAGTAATCGATTTGATAGAAGTTTCCAGCGAATATAACTCCTGAATTTTCTCAAGGTGGGTATTTATCTGACCTACAAGACAACTGGCCTTGTCCCATATTGCATCTTTCAAAGTTTCTCTGGGTTTCGCCTTTAGAATAGTTACAATAACAACAATTCCAGATATAATATATCCTATCATCATATTGGCGTGCGCCGAGAGCTTTGTTGGATTCTCGAAGGCGCCTTTTTTTATAAATTATCGTTAATATTAACCAGATCGATATTATTCCGGAGATGATACTAAACACTGTCGCCAGTTTTGCTTTTGTATACAACTCAATTTCTGATTCTTCCATCTCCCAATTTAATTTTTGTCCATCAAACTGAACTACGAGGATCCGTGATAAAGCCTCATGGGAGTTCAAATAGTGTATTTTATAGATACGAAAGAGATACAAGGTTAAAAGCGTTACACTTATGGCTACGACACACGCAGGCAAGGTTATAAGCGCTACTTGAAGTAAACCGAAAGCCAATAGTAACAGAAGCAACAGGGTAACAATGATTGCTATAAAGCCAATTAAATCCTTCATACTGAAAATGTCTTAAAATTCTAGCCAATACATAAGGTTGCCGTTGCCGTAAAAGGAGGAAGTCAGGAAAAGAATATTTTGTTCTCTTTTGTGCTTATTTATCAACCTGTACTTGTTCGATAATGATGGGGGAAGCAGGAACGTCTTCAAATCCGGATTTGGTTATCGTAGGCTGGTTTGCAATGATGTCTACAACATTCATGCCCTCCACAACTCTGCCGAATACGCAATAACCCCAACCATTCATGGTTTTCTCCCTGTGATCGAGGAAGGTATTGTCAACGGTGTTGATGAAGAATTGAGCAGTAGCGGAGTGGGGATCCATAGTGCGCGCCATTGCCACCGTGCCACGCCGGTTTTGGAGTCCGTTAGCAGCTTCGTTAATGATTGGGTCCCGTCCAGGTTTTTCCCGCATATCAGCGGTAAAACCACCACCCTGGACCATGAAACCCTTTATCACCCGGTGAAAGATAGTGCCATTATAAAATCCATTGTTGACATAACCAAGAAAATTTTCCACCGTTTTTGGCGCTGCTTTGGGATCGAGTTCCAGCATTATGGTGCCTTTATTGGTTTTCAAACGGACGCAAGGGTTAGACGAAGTAGCCCAAATCGGTTGTGTAATACAAAATACAATGATCAGTATACCTATAATTTTTTTCAAGGTTACCCCTCCATTTGTAACTTAATAGATTATATAACGACACACATAAACTGAAACCATTTTTCAGGCAATGCCCACGGTATTATGCGGTTAGTTAAGAGATTTTGGTAGCGGTGGAGGGAATTGAACCCCCGACGCGCGGCTTATGAGTCCGCTGCTCTACCAACTGAGCTACACCGCCACCTCGTAAACTCGTAAAGTTATTTTGAGATGAAGTTTTTTTGAAAGGCAAATGAAATAATTAAAATTACATAGCGCAGCAAAGCCGCACCCAATTCTCCATTGTGAAAACGGGAGATTGCTTCGGGAAAGACCCTCGCAATGACACAGTCTATGCTTTGACATATGGTGCGTTGTCATTGCGAGTGAAGCGAAGCAATCTTTCTCTCATAAACAATCTGTACCTCCTGACAAGGGATAAATAGGGTTGTGAAAAAACTTACAAAAAAAGAAGTTTTTACACGGTAATACTATAATACAGCAGTAGACGAAACGCAAGGATAACACCTCAAATGAATATTTTCAAGGATTTTATAAAAAAAGACATTACTGAAATCTACAGAAAAATTATAAAAGATTACCTGAATCCAACGTTGTCCGGTTAAGGAATTGCGTATGAACGCGCTTGTTGTTCTTTGAAATGAGAGAGACCCGACTGTTGACAGAAGAGAGTTGATTCGTCAGTTTAAAGATTGCGGGCTTCGTTTTGTATTTTAACGCAAATCTCAAACCTTTTTCGTGCTGCCCTTTTCCTGGTAATGTTTGTGACAATAGATTGCAATAAGATGATAGACTTTGAGATGGCGTTTCCACCAGACGAAGAATGTTTCAACGTACCATCGGAGTTATAGATGGTGGTTAGTTCTTCTGCCGTGAGGTCGTAGTTGTTCTGAGGCATGCTCCTCAAGGCGATAAAAACTAATGACTTCGGGCCCCAAATACCATTACAAAACGCATGTTCGGCACTCATTTTCCCCGGGATTGAAATTCCAAAACGTTAACTTATTTCAACTTTCAGAAATTCAACTTCCATTCCAGAAAAAATTTTTTATACTTGGAGTATTATGAAAATTGAAATGAGCAGCATTTGTTTTCAACAAGACAAAATTCTTCCAAAGATCAAACGATGCAGGGATACCATCGAATCGAACGGATTTGAATTTGGCATACAGTTACATAACTCAGTCACAAACGACCTGTACGACAAAATTAAAGGACTCGATGTGCCGTTTACCATTCATGCCCCCGTGCTTTCAGACTACTTTATCAATCTTGCAAATAATGATTTTCAAACTGCGCTGGCATCATTTCAAAACACCGCGCACGTAATGCAGTCCCTGAAGTGTACTACAGCCTTATTTCATGGGTTTTTTATGACGTCAAAACCGATCAAAAATGACCCTACTAACTACAACAAGGTATTACGTGAAGCTATTGACAATAAATACCGTCTCAATAATACGCGGGTCATGGATCCGAAATTCCTGGAAACGGAAGAGTTCAAAAAATGTCAACATACCGTAAAAACCCATATGAAGCAGTTCCGGGAACAGTATCCATCCTACACCCTTTGCATGGAAAACGATTTTCCCGGTATCGGCAACGGCAACCAGACACCCGAACACATGATATACCTCGATTGTCCAATCTGGCTTGATACAGGCCACCTCTGGGCATCCGCCATTTTAAATAAGTTTGATTTCTATCAGGGGCTGGAATCGGTTTGTAAAAACTGCCAGGTAATTGGTGTCCATCTGAACACCAACAGAACCCCGCTCAACTGGAATCTGCAATACCCGGACGGTGACACGCATTCGCATTTCTCTAAGAAATATGATATGAACATGGACAAAATCATCTCGATTCTCAAAAAGAATCATATCAACCACTTTACCATCGAAATCATAGATGGAGACGAAGATGATATCAATTTTTTTTATTGAGACGTACCAGTCAATCATTCAATAAACTTGACAAAATAAAATTAAAAGGTATGATCTTGTTCGTATCGTCTAAGTTTATGTCCCTTTTTTTCTTTTATATCTTACAATTATTGTGGAGCAAGTATCCACAGAAACTTGCATTCTTACCTTGAAACCATTTCATAAAATCCTGATTGCTTCGGCGATCGCTATTTTTACTTTTTTAGTTATTATGGGACCATTGACGTACAAATCCCTTGTTCCAACACTCAGGCAAAGGTTCACAAACCACTTAATTTCCGTTCGTGAAATTAAAAAATTACAAATTCAAAATTTTTTCCATGAAAGATATGGGGACATTCATATCCTCTCGAAAAATCCCATCGTTGTTCAAAGTCTGCCACGGTTTGCAAATGCCTTTAAGTCAGGTGGATTCGACGATCCCGCTTACAAACAAGTGGATACCTATTATGGCCCCCTGCTTGAGCATTTTCTGAGAGCGCATGGATATAACAATATATTTTTGGTAGATACCGAAGGTGATGTTGTCTTCGGAGTAAAAAGAGACGAATATCTTGGGACTAATTTATACCATGGTGATTATAGTTCGTTTTCCATTGGCGAGGTTTTTAAAGAAGGAATAAATAACATAAAATTCTCCGATTTAGCCTGGTGTGAAGAGATAAAGGATTTTATCTTCTTAGGGGCCGCACCGGTATATGATATTACCAATAAGCTTTTGGGTGTCGTTATTGCTGAAATACCTTATTCTGCCATTGATATCTTCTTCTCACAGAGAGATGGACTGGGTGAAACGGGTGAGATTTACATTGTAGGTGACGATTATTTTATGCGAACCAAATCGCGATTTTTGACCCAAAATACTATTCTGAAACTTGAAATCAATACAAAGGCCGTGCAAGATGCACTTCGTGGGAACACGGATGTTAAAATTGTCAAAGACTATCGAAATGTCCCCGTACTCAGTGCCTATACACCGCTCGATAATCTGAAAGATGTTAACTGGGTACTCCTGGTAAAGATTGATCTGAAAGAGGCTTTTCATCCCATTCTCGTCCTCAAAACTGACTTAATTATTATTGGCGCCATCATTGGAAGCATTACGGGTATTTATGCCTATTTCATCATCAGAAGACGCGCAAAAAAAAATTCCTTTAACACATTCATAGGATAGAGATACAGGGGATATTCCCTAAATTGAATAATTTCATTATAGGCAAGCTTGCTATTAGCTTTTTCTATGTCGTTCTTTTTTTCTTGAAGCTCCGTGCCTATATGAAACAGATTTAATCTGTTCAATTCTCTGATCCGATTAAAATACCGTCTTTTTTCTTCACGGTTGCCAATTGTCATCATCTCCGTCAGTTTCCGTTTTTCTTCAACTCGACGGATGAATTCCTCATCATTACGGCGCTCTCCCGATGCGTATCGCTCCGGATTGTAACTCATGTCCGCAAGTTCCTGACGAAGGACTTGAACCGTACTTGCATCTACGTCAAAGGTATCAAATGGCAAAAACAGGTTAGCAGAGATCGTGGCAAAAGACGGCGGAGCAATCCCAAAAAATTCCCTGACAATTTCGTCGGTAATAGTATCGTATTTTGCTCCTCCAATCCCATGAATAAATAGGTCAGAAAAGAAAAGACGTGAAAACATGGTCGCGGTAATTGCCCGCGGACGCAACTTAACCTGGGCATCCCTCAGTATCCGCAACTTCAGTATATTTGCCTGAATATCTTGGGTTTTTTCAAGAGTAGCAACAACTTCCGATCCATCCGTAAGTTTTCTGGAATCCCCCTCCTTCAGCAGGTAACACTTTCCCCGCCGGCCCCCTGCTTTCCATATCCAAAAGGGCAGCTCAACCACATCACCCATAACTTTCAAATCCGGAAGCGGATTTGCTTTTGAACGAATCTTGTGGATAGCACGGTATTCAGCTAATTTTTCGTTATAGACGTGAGCAAACCGTTCCGCATCATAGATAAGATGTAACAAGAACTGATAAAAACCATCCGTATTACTCATCCAGGAAACGGGAATTTCAAGATTGTCCATACCAAAGTCTGCCTCTATGGAACACCGTGCAGCGCTTAATAAACCCACCATATCGGTACAACCTGCCTGATAGCACCTCTCAACGCAGTTCATGAAATCCTCAAAGGTGGTTCGCATTGCTTCCATCGTGGTTTTTATCTTTTCATCCAATACATTTTTCTCAAACAGGGTTATAATTTCTTCCCGAAACCGGCGGATCCTTTCAACATTATCCAAAACGACCTCTTCGTACGCAATATCGTCCATGCCTTCCACCAATACCATCTTCCTGATATTTGCCGGTATTTCGGACAAAACCGGCATGTGCATAAAACCCATCTTGCAGGCATCGTTGTCTACAATCATATTTACCCCAATACCGCCCATCTTTGTGGTTAAATATTGTGTGAGATGATTCTTTATCCATACCCCGGGATAATAGAAAATGGGCTCGTGTCCGGTCTGAATAATTGGAATATTCCTGATTGTCTCAGAATCCAGTTTATGCCCCTTTATGGATAACGGCTCCGGTACTCCACGCTGAGAAACCGCTTCCTGGCAACCACTCCGCACATAACGATCTGAAGCATGTGGATCTTTTTGAATCAGGGATTGAATCCCTTTGGTATATCTTACCGCAAGATGCAGCAACTCCCCCCGTATCCTCTCTCTCAACACTGGTAAGGGTATTCCATTAATTTCACAAGCATAACGATTCATTTTATGCTTGTTAGCTAATATCATTTCCGGAATACGTTGTACCGTCGGGTCAACAAAAACCTCCTTATTGGTTTTCGGCACAGCATAGGTAATATTTTTCATAGCCATTCTCTATTAACTCTGTGAAATTAGGCCTTCGGCGATTTCCCCCCCCCCTGTTTCCCCCAGTTTACGGAGGGATTATGGGGGGTGATTGAGATGCCTGTACCTTAAAAGTAGGACAACGAAACGACTGCTAAGGGGCTCCGCGTTATCTGCCATCCCGATCGTCGGAAATACCCAACCGGCCAATAAGGTAACAGATGTAGAAATCAGGCGAGTGAATCTAAAAAGGAACATGTTTCATGGTGACTGGAAATACACGGTTTCTCTCGCAAGGAGCAATCACATTTGACATTATTATTTATTGACACCGCCTAAGTATAGCATGCCGGGAAAGCATTGCCTACTTACTAATGTCACCTACTATCTCCTTACTGACTGAAAGTTTACTCAAGAGAGGAGAAAACGAAATTACCCTCCTATTGCATGCCGGCGTTATTCGTGGGTAACAACATTACAAACGTGCATGCAGGATTTGTTTTCAGATTTTTTTTAAATAAAACCGCTCTCCGTGCTGCTTAGAGATTGAAAGAGGTGCTTGCATGTCACCAATCTATGGTATTACCGTGCAAAAACTTCTTTTTTTTTGTAAGTTTTTTTTGCAACCATATCTACCCCTTATCATGAGGCGCAGATTGTTTATGAGAGAAAGATTGCTTCGCTTCGCTCGCAATGACAACGCATAATATACCATCAAAGTATAGCCTGTATCATTGCAAGGGGTCTTTTCCGAAGCAATCTCCCGCTTTCACAACGGGGAATTTGGTTGCGGCTTTGCTGCGTTATGGTAGCTGCTATTTTTGATACCATTTGCCATTTTGATCCTGCAACCATTCGCCTTTCTTTGCCTTGGTAACGATCTGCAGAGCCCTGCGTTGGCCTACTTGCTCAGTAGTCGCACCTTCTTTTTGAGAAATTGCTTCATAAACCTTTCTTCTATCCTGATTTTCTGCCTGAACAACATCTTCTTTCTCTCGTTTTCCACCAACAAATTGCAAATATCCCATCCGATCTTCCCCAACAATCCCCTTTGATTTTAACTCCACAATAAGAGGGAGTCGTTTTTCCATTTGAACCTTTACTCCACTTATATCGTCGGCACGAGACAAAGCGCCCGTAAGACCAATCCCGATGAGCATAACTATCAAAAAAGACACGCACATTTTTATTTTCATTTTTGTCTCCTGTATGAAAAAATAAAAATTTGTTTTACAAAATACTATTGAGCCGTTTTATTTGATTCTTCAGTCTTTCCCGTCTCCGTTGTTTCTCCGCTGATACTTTTTGCCGCTTCATCCAGGTTGCCGAAGAAATCTTCAAGCTGACGATCTACTCGAACATTTACATCTATCGTAATTTGCATCGGCTTTACTTCTACTTCTACTTTGTGTTCAGTCTTACATCCCTGAGAAAAAATAAAAAATATCATGCAAGATACTACCAACGCTCTTTTCATCTAATCCTCCTTGCTTTTATTAAATAATTCAACACTGCGCAACCAATACTATATCATGCCGACTCCCTGAGTGTAAGTATTTTTCTGGAATCATTTGTTTTGCATGAACCCACTGAAGCCTGAACCATAATAGAGCATCTTATCGAGCGGCAGTTTAAAATTAATGTTAAAATGTATTCCCTGAAAATAGGCCCGTGGCTGGTCTATTTTCACGAGTCCGGTATCTTTACGGAAACCAAAGGGCAGCGGACCGGCAGGCCTTCCGTTCATCTGCATACGGATCATAAGATCCTCGTCTTTGCTCATTAATGAAAGCTTTGCCCAGTCATAGTTGAAATTTTTTAGGGCCTCCTGGGCAATTTGCATTTGAATGCTCTGCTGCATGCCTGATGCTCCTGGTATGAGGGCATCCGTGCGAAAACTGATCGTGCCGCCTTCCCCAGGAGTAGAATAAAGGAAGCCATCAATGATTTTAATTTTCCCATCTTTATAATTTATCGGTATACGTCCATTCACTGCACCTTCACCTTCAGCGCTTGCCGCATTAAATTGTTTTAAGAGTGCTGCAAGTTTAAGACGATCACAATAGCAGGTAGTATCAATCTCTTTTTTCCCAGATTTAACATGCAAACCGTGCGTATATACATGTCCGCCGCACCAGGAAAAACCACTCGTTTTCAGGAAAAATGACGATAACGATTCTATCTGAAATGAAACCTCTCCTTCGTTCACTTCTATATCACCCCAGGCAAACCGTTTAAATTTTAATACTTGGTCAGGGGCACTGTGAAATTGATACAGATCAGACAGATCCAGATCCAAATCAATACCTTCAAGAGTCATTTTTTTACTGCTGATTTCCATCTTTGCATGATGCGTTGATATCAAGGCATTGCTTTTTATCGTGCTGCCAGTGGATTGGCAACTACCGTCCATATCGATATTGCCCTCGAAAAACATACCAGACAACTGAGGTGAAAACTTCCCCAAGTCTATCGAAAAAACCTTTCCGGGGTATAAGGTTTTAAAATCAATTTTCGTTACAAAATCACCAGCATCATTCATCCCGGCTCTTCCCGAAAAATCAAGCTGAAAACCCGGAAATACATCCGCGTAGTGTCCCAAAAAGCGGACGCCCATACCATCTTGATAAGGGGTCAAAGCAATCGTTCCAATATCCATATCATAATATTTTACTTTGTCAACAGTAACGTAACGCGCTGCATTTTTTTTGGACTCAATGAATCCATCTTCCTGCGAAGCGTATGGCCATTGAAATGGAATCCTTGCATCTATCTTTCCAGCATATATACCCCCGCCTTTAAATTCGGCATTGGTCAGTTTCATAAAGGCGTTTGTGAGAAAACTACGTGAATTCTTTATTACCGAGTTGCCATACATCAGCATACCTGGGCAACTGACATGAATATTGTCAGAATCATAAACAACATCAGACATCTTCGCGGTAAATCGCACATCACCTTGTGATGCCGTCCCTTTTCCTCTGATTGAAATACCATCGGGATAAAAACCGATTGTTTCTGTTTGCCTGCGAAATTTCAGCGATTTCTTCAGTCGTGAAGAATTTAAAAAAAATCGCCAGGAGTTTCCCTGCTTTCGTCCCCCAAACCGTATGGGTATAGGTTCCGCTTGTTCCACTCTTAACCCAACATCAGAAGCCGTTTCGGGCAATTCTTTAAGGAGATTCACCTGCATTACGCCTTGTACATCCATTCCATCCTGAAAAAAACGGAGACGGCAATCAGCGTTCTTGTCCATGGATAATTCAACGGGAAAAGGTGAGGCGATACAAAAACGGGTAAAATTAACATGGAGAACATCCTTTATTTTTCTCATTTCTATGGTTAGCGGTATATCACCGGGAGCATTCCGGATTTGGTACCCATCATAGTTTATATTCATCTCTGAGAAGGATAATTTCGTGCTTATCTCATCCGTTTGAAAATTCACGGTTGAATCCATATCTAACCGTGAAGCGATATTCAGCGCCGTTCGTGAATCAGTGAAATCCAGATATAACCCCATGTGTATCGTGTAACCTGAAGGGTCATCACTTCCATCCCCAGGGATAGGTCTTGCCTGCATGGTAAGGGGAATTCTAAACACGGCATTACCCGATGTCAGAATCATGGTTGCATTGCGGATTTCGAATTCTTCAAAACTGACGGGTAGCTCTAACTGATAAGGCTTATCCGGGTCTTCTGGTTTTGTCTCCGCAGAGATTTTGAAAATACTATTAAAATCTCCACCGGGAATTACGATACTGCCATCTTTGTACTCCGCCCTGATTTCAATACCGCTGACAATAATCTTCCTGATATGTCTTTTCAATAAACCAGGCAAAGAATAATCGACTCGCAGAGAGTCGATCAACAGAAAAGGATTCGTGGATTCTCCCCATCTCAACGAGGCCATATCGAGCCTGGACAGGCTAAATTTACGCACCTCGACGGCAGAATTGGCAAATCCGATACTCCTGGCAATGCGGGGAAACAGGGTTTTTTCGAGAACAATGGGAATGAATACGTATATACCGCATATCAAAAAAAGAGCAAGGAGTCCAGCTATGGTTAAATAAACAACTACCTTTCTGGTCATTTTCATAGAAACAATTTTGATATTTTCTGATGTACAGGAAACGACATACGTAATATCAAAATTCTATCACAATCTATAGTTTGAATCACCAATATTTAATAATCCAAGAAACAAGCAGAAGTCTTATGCATGAAGTTAATATTTCAAGAGAACTTCTATAGAAGAAACCTGTTATTATGTTTTGGGTAAGACAAAAAACAGGCGGTTATTGCACCTGGTGTTTCCAAAAGGGACGATAAGATGAGAATATAATCAGCAAGGGATATGAACAGGAAAGAAAGAAAAATATATGAGCAAACTGAAAGGCATATCACTATCTAAAGCGAAAAATGGAGAACATGAATTTTATGCATAGCATTTCCTCCTCATTTTAGGCTTTTTTCTTAGAAATCGCACGATATGCTGCCATCCGGGTTGGTAGATAAGCCACCGCCGTGCGCATCACACAATTTTTCAAAATACCATCTTATCCATGGCGTCAAACACATCCCTTTGCAGATTGCTCTCCTCTGCGGTAAAATTCCTCCATCTCCTGCCTGACTAGCGAAATACCAGGCCGCCTGGTAACACTCGCTCGTCTTGTAGATCGAAACCTCTGCAGTAAATCCTGGCATGTTCATTCCCCACCTCCTAATCATTTCAAAGTTTACGGTCATAGTGCGATGAGTTATGGGCTCTGGCCCCTTAATCTAATATGATACACCACTTCCTTAAACAATGATTTTATCTGAGGGAAACGTGGCGCACACCTCTTGCGTACAGTATTCGTAACAACGATACTTTCCGAAAATCGTAGTGCGGCAAGTGAGTTTGCAGTATGGCCTTCTCCCTGCTAAAAGATTGGCGTGCCCAGCGAAGTAAAGCGTCTTCTAGCGGGCGAGAGACACATTCAATGTCAAACCATTCCCAACCATTTCATTCATTCCACATCTCACAAATTACGAATGTAAATTTGAAATAAATGGTAGGCGATTCTACCAGGCTCCACGACCCAAGTAGCCGCATCCCTTTAGGGTGCGCTTTAACACATGAATGAATATGACGGTTATCAATTGCACAATTGCATATTTGCTGAAAACCACGCAGGCTGAAGCCGTGCGGCTACAGGTCGTGTAAGTTGGGTAGAACGTGAGTGGAACTAAACATCAACTGTTCACGGCATTTTAAAGTTCGTCAGGTTTCGTGCCTCAACCTAAACTTATAGGGCTTATTTACAATCACAAATCAAGGTTTGACACCAAGCCAGCCAGCAAACGATCTTTTCTCCTCAAGTTCCTTCCAGAGGATATGGAGGACTGCAATGATAAAATTTTCTTGATAGCTTGCTAAGGACTGATAGAATCAAAACAATGCATCATACGGTAGTCAGCTCTTAAAACTATTTTTGATGAAAGAATGAGGTGTAACGATGGAACTCGCCTACTTCATTTTGAGTGTGGTCTCACTGATCGTTGTTGCCTTTCTCTTTTACGGGAAATATCTTTTTAAGCGGAAAAAGGATACCAATAAACCATGAAACAGATACCATTTTTTGCTAGACTTTTACCCCGAACGTCACTCTTTCTTATTTTGGCGCTCTCTCTCTTTTACTCCGGAGAAATTCCCGTGGCATCGGCACAGAAGAAAAAGACGCCAGCCGCTGAATTAACGGGCGGCACGGCCTGGCTCAATGTTTCAAGACCTCTGACCCTCGCCGAATTAAAGGGCAAGGTCGTGCTCCTCGATTTTTGGACCTATTGCTGCATTAATTGCATGCACATCATTCCCGACCTTAAAAGGCTGGAGGCAAAATATCCAAATGAACTTGTAGTTATCGGCGTGCATTCGGCAAAATTTGTGAATGAACGGGACGCGGACAACATACGACAGGCCATCCTCCGGTATGAGATTGAACATCCGGTGGTGAATGACAGCAATTTTACGATCTGGAACGCTTACGGCGCCAGGGCGTGGCCTACGCTCGTACTGATCGATCCGGACGGATACGTGGTGGGATCGGATACCGGTGAGGGACATTATGAGATTCTCGACAAACTCATTGGCCAGTTGGTCTCCGAGTATCGGTCAAAAAATCTCTTACGGGATACCCCTCTTCCCCTCGCGCTGGAAAAATACCGGTTAGGAGACAGTCCTCTTTCTTTTCCCGGCAAGGTGCTGGCTGATGAGGCTTCTAATCGGTTGTTCATTGCAGATTCCGGCCACAACAGAATTGTCATAACTAACCTCGAAGGAGAGGTGCTTGATATTGCTGGCAAGGGAAAGACAGGTACAAGCGACGGCGCTTATCCGGAAGCCTGCTTCAATCATCCGCAAGGAATGGCGCTCCACGGCGATACCCTGTATGTTGCAGATACGGAGAACCATCTCATACGGAAACTGGATTTGAAGGCAAAGACCGTGAAAACAATCGCTGGAACCGGAAAACAGGCTGAGTTTATGGCTTCCGGCGGCATGGGCATATCGTCACCCCTGAATTCACCCTGGGATCTGGTTTACCTGGAAGGACAACTTTATATTGCCATGGCCGGCGCCCACCAGATTTGGGTGATGGATTTGGAAACCACCGTTTTCCAGCCCTTTGCCGGTAACGGCAGGGAGGGACGCGTTGACAGTTCCTTTGATAAGGCGGCTCTTGCCCAGCCCAGCGGGATTACGATCTCCGGCACAAGACTCTATTTTGCCGATAGTGAGGTAAGCTCTATCCGTTACGCAGACATCGAGAAAAAGGAAGTGAAGACGATTGTAGGAAAAGACCTCTTTGTTTTTGGCGATGTTGATGGTCAGGGAGACGAAGTGCGATTGCAGCATCCGCTTGGCGTATGTAATCACAGTGGCCTTCTTTATATTGCAGACACCTACAATCACAAGATTAAGGTACTCAACCCCCAGGACAAGACATGCAGGACGTTTTCCGGCAATGGAAAACCGGGATATACCGACGGTAAGGAGGCTCAATTCTATGAACCCGGCGGTCTTAGTGTCTCCAACAATAGGCTATATGTTGCCGACACGAACAACCACGCCATCCGCATCGTGGACATGAAAACCAAAGAGGTGGGCACCTTGCAAATCAAGGGGATGAAAACCTGGGCTACAGGCAAGGCATCGTCAGCAGGAATACCGCCATTTGCAAAGGTAGTGGAACTTCCCCTCAAAACCTTGAAAACCAGCGCCGATGTCCGGTTAACGATAGACATCCATCTGCCGAAAGGGTATCATGTAAACCCGAATGCGCCCTTCGTCTGCAGCATAAAGGGTGACAAGGGCATCCTGGCCGGACAGGCTGAACGGGATGTGACCCTTGAAAAGCCTGAATTGCCTATAGAACTTTCTTTCACAACCGGCAGCGAAGCACGGGACGGTAGCTTAACCGTTTCAACGACTTTTTACTGTTGCCGTACGGACAACCAGGGGGCATGTTATCTCGACCCGGTGGTCTGGCACGTGCCGGTTAAGCTTAGCAAAGACTCTCAGGACGCCAGTATGTTGTTAGGCTACGATGTAAAATTACCGTAATACACCCGCAACCTTCGTACGCGTTAAGGTTTTGGTGGTGGGTTTATCTGTTCCAAACAAAAAGCCCCAATATCTTTTTCAGAATATTGGGGCTTTAATGTCGCAATTATAATTATACTTTCAGTGACTACTCCATATTTTTATACCCCTCATCTATTGCCGTTGATTATCCTTTAAAATATAAGAGTGTGCCTTTTCATAATTTTATAATTTTACGACGTTTGTAGCTTTGTAGCCTTTCTGGTCCTTGATGACCTCGAACTCTACCTTATCGCCCTCAGCAAGGGTCCTAAAACCCTCAGACTTGATCGACGTCTGATGTACAAATACATCCTGTCCGTTGTCCTGGGAAATAAAGCCAAATCCCTTCTTGTCATTGAACCACTTCACGGTTCCTGTTGCCATGTAAAATCACCCCCTCTCACAGAGAAAAAATTTTTCAAATAAAAAAGGCTACACGGTTGTACACCTTGTAGCCTTATATTACATAAATATGAATAACACGACTTGCAATACAACCAAACATGATGAAAAATAATAACAAGGAATAAGTAGCAAGTCAAATAAAAAATAAAAATATTTGTAACAATTCACACCAGGGAGTAAACGATTACGAAATTGCGATCTTTTGCAATTCCCCTCTCAAAAGCTTATGGTTGGATGTTTTTTGTGCCGGACGAGTCAGCACCACCAGCTACTCTGGTGGTGCTGACTCAAAATCCCAAACCAATGGTAACTATTGTTACCGTGAATATATCCGTTGAAAAAGTCCTTGAATTTGAATTATTTTGTCATTACTCTATACTCTTTAATTCCCTCGTTTAAACTGCCAAATACAATATCCTGTTTTGAAAATGGTGCCATGCAAGATATGCGTTCATCAGAAAGGTGAACGCCTGTGTATCGAACTGGGCGACTGGTTGTGCCCGGAGTGTTGTGGTCAACACAGAATCATAGATATCAATTGCTGGACTTACTGTCCATTCTTTTTGGGTGAACAAACTTCTGTCAACCCGGAAAAGGATAAAAAATAAATCTTCCAGGAGCCCCCCCTATCGATGCACCAACCACGAATAATTACTCTTCTGACTGACTTTGGCAATCAGGACGCTTACACAGGTATCATGAAAGGCGTAATCGCCGGCATCAACCCTTCAGCAAATATTATCGATATTTGTCATAGTATCCCGCCACAAGATATCTTCAGCGGCGCCTATCTCCTCTTCACCGCTTACAAATATTTTCCCAAAGGCACTATTCACATAGCCGTTGTAGACCCGGGTGTTGGAAGCCAGAGAGACATTCTCTGTGTTGAGATCCGGGACGATATCTTTCTGGTGCCAGATAACGGCATCCTCAGTTTTATTCTCCGGGAAGAAAGGCCAAAAAGGATTATTCGGGTAACAAACAACAGATATTTCCTGAAGTCTCTGAGCAATACCTTCCACGGACGTGATGTCTTTGCACCTGTCGCAGCGCACCTGTCGCTTGGTATAAAACCGCAACAACTAGGCGACACGATCCCTCATCTGAAAACCCTTGATATACCTCAGCCCGTGTTTAAAAACAAGGAACAATGGGAAGGCCGCGTCATCTCAATCGATCGGTTTGGAAATCTTATTACAAACATTACGAGGGCACATATTGACCATCACATCATCAAACAAAAGCAAAACAGAAATAAGGGCGCAGGAGTCAGAAGCCAGAAGTCAGAAGCCGGAAGTCGTATCCCACGCACTTCCAGAAATAAGATGCTCTTGCCGTATAGCGCCATGGAAACCACCCTTGGAGGAAAGAAGATCAGAGGCTTGGGCACAGCCTATACCGATGTAAAACCAGGAAAACCACTCATTCTCATTGGAAGCGCAGGTTTTCTGGAAGTCTCTGTTAACAAGGGAGATGCAAGACAATACTTTAAGGTAGACAGGGGTGACATAATAACCATCCGAAATTGCCGAAAACATGGTTAAGGCGAAATACGTTATAGCGTTGCAAAGCGGCACCCCATTCTTCGTTGTGAAAGCGGGAGATTGCTTCGGAAAAGACCCTCGCAATGACACTGGCTGTGCGCTTTGATGGCAAAGCGCAGCGAAACCGCAACCACACCCCTCTCTTGATAGGACAAGCTTCCCCACTTGTCAGTATGATGTCAACCGGGGACGGTTGAATTGCCTCAGGGATTTCGGAGTATGCGAAAAAACATACAAAAACATGTCCTCATAAAACTCGTCCTCGTAAAAACGGGGAAGGGGGAAAAGAGGTTTTTACACAATAATACGGGAGGGATGGCAAAGCCGTCACCAAAAGACTTTTTAGCTTTTATCTGCATTTGACTCCTACCGGCATCCGCAATTTTGTCTGGAAAGAATACACGTCTCTCGGCGCATCAAAGTAAGAGGATCAATTAGCCTTCGGCGACTTTCACCCCTATTTCCCCCCGTTTACGCTTACTGCTGGACAATTTTTGTGCTGGACAAAGCAAAGGGCGAGTAGTTGCTATTATTCTCTGATGTTTCGGCGTGTCCTCACGCCGAAACCCACTGTCGATGACTCCGGATTCGTCACGGTGCCGAGGATTAATTCTTGTTTCGGTGAGAGGACTCACCGAAACATCCAA
>AYTS01000060.1 GCA_002009475.1 Candidatus Brocadia carolinensis
AAAAAGCATCTCAATTTAGACATGAGTCTCTACACAATTTTACAAATTTTGAGTATTACCCTATTTGAGAAAGTCCCTATTTTACAAGTACTTACAAATTCTGATTACAAAAGCGAACCATACTTTCCTTATAAGCAATTGTCCTTGTTCAACTTATAACCGGACACTAGTGTGGTGAAACAGAAAATATTATTTGCAATTTCAACAGGTGCACGTTTTCAGCCACTAAGTAAAATATTTTCCACTTTTTATTGATGAACCTGCGCTTGCATAGCCGTCATACGCCCATAAACGCAGTATAGTTTCATCTATAATTATCTGCTGCTATGTCCTGCTATTTTTGGATATATATAGTTTATTTGACTGAAAATATCAAGTGAAAAGTCTCAATTTCTGCGATTGCCTAATATAACAAGTGAATGTCAGCAAAAAAGAGCGAAATACATGCCAGAAATAATTATGTTTGAGTATGAGACGAGGGTATTCCGAAATTGAGGATATCAGGGAAATTTGAAAATATTGATTCTTGAAATGCTTAGGGATGGTAAGGTTAATTGCCCAGTAACTGTGCCTTTTTAAACTCGTAGTCTTCCTCCGAAATAATTCCTTCATCCATCATTTCTTTTAATTCTGCGAGCTTGTCGTTTTCATTTCCTTTTTCTGAAGAAACATTTGTGGAAGGGCTCTTTGTTGTTACCGCACCAATAAGTTCTTTGAGCTTGAAGTTATAATCGTCCTCTGTAATAAGACCCTGATCGTATAGTTCTTTCAGGTCTTTTACTTTCTCATTTTCAGTTGCACTGTCGGATAACATTGAGTTCAGTTTCATTTCATCGGAAGCGAGGTCTGAGAAACTCTTCTTTGTCGAGACGGAAGTAATTTGTTCCAGCTTATGCTTATAATCCTCTTCTGTTATCAGTTCCTGGTCAAATAGCTCTTTTAATTCTGCTGCACGATCATCTGTAGAGGCGCTTTTGGACGTTTCTGGTTCCGGTTCTGCCTCCATTGTGCCGGATAGTTCTTTTTTCTTATTTGTATAATCTTCTTCAGTAATTAAGCCTTCTTGTTTCATTTCTTCTAAAAGCTTGAGCTTGTCATCAGTTGAGTATACATCTTCTTTAGAGGAGTGGTTATTTTCATCAGCAAAATTTGAAGAACCCGGCGTTCTATTCTGAGTTTCATGAGAAAAATCTTTATCCTTAGTTTCAGACTTTACAAGCTGTGGTATAATCTCCTCGTCCTCTAAGGGAAGTTTCTTTTTTGCATAGCCTTTTAATTCGGGAATCGCACCAATGTCATTGCCTTTCATGAGAGCGTCTTTTTTCCCCTCATATTCATCCGCAGAGAGAACTCCTTCTTCTTTCAATTCCAACAACTTGGTAAGTTTTTCATGCAAGTCCTTAATATCTATTGAAGAGGCTTCAGAAGTTATTATCTCCTTTGATTTTTTTTTTCTTTTCTGATATTTTATTTTTTTGAGAAAGCGCAGGAGGTTCTTCTGTCAAGGAATCTGCTTCATCTGGAACATATTCATTTCGCTTATTTTCTGTAACTCTTTGTGGTTGAGCCACGGCATCCTGGCTTTCGTCTTCAGTTACTTCTTTCTCTGATGATTTTTGATTTTGTTCCTGGATCTTTTCTGGTTTTTTCGTTGCAAGCCTTTTTTCTTCCTTCCCACCACGGACAGCTTTCCTTTTTTCTTTTACCGATTTTTCATCTCTTCCGTCAAATGGCGGAGAAAAAATAGAAACGGCTATAAATGGCTCACCACCCGTATTGACAAACTTATGCACGGTTTTGCTGGGGATTTGCAAGATAGAACCGGAATTAACCATATATCTCGTACCATCAAGCGTGGCAATTCCACTTCCTTTTTTAACATAGATGACCTCATCGTGTCGCTTGTGGTAATGAGGATGGAGCTCTCCGTTTTCACGCACCTGGATAAGGCGCATGCTTGAATTTTTATTTTCACCCACATCCGTTATCTTAACCTCTTCATTTTCGCCAAGGGGATTCTTACTTGCAATTTCCTCTATATTTTGTACGTTAGACGAAAAGACCTCGGGGAATTTCGTAGGATGTTGAAGTGATTCAATAAAATTAACGGGATAATATCTAACCGTGGTGCATCCAATAAAGAGGGCAGGAAAAAGAAAAATAAAAATCCGCGTGAAATGCGTTTTCGTTATCACTTTGTAAACCAACTTCAAAAAATGTCTATTGATACCATCCATGTTTCAAAATTCTCGTGATTATCGGTTTAATTAAAGCACAAGATATATAGTATTGCAAGATCGTATTTTCAATTGGCTGAGTTTTCCCGGGGCAGCGTCTTGTGCCGCGTAAATAACTTAATTGACAATTTCATAGTTTATCTCTATGATAAGTTTTATGAAGATAAATAAGGAGCGAAGGATATTTCTTAAAAAAACCCTGTCCATCGGAAGTAGTATTTGCGCGTCTGCTTTCATGGGAAAACATCTCATGAATTATTCCTTTCCAATCGCTTGGGGGGAAGATCAATCGGCACGTGTACCATCTACCGTAATTCTTGCACGTGATGACGCCTTATACGAAAAAACGGGGAAAATAAAAGAAACTCTGGTTTCTCCCTTATTGCAAAAAGCAATCATGCAATTGACCGCTACCCCATCACCAGAAAAGGCATGGCAATCCCTCTTTAAGCCAAATGATATTGTTGGCATTAAACTGAATTGTCTCTCCGGAATGAAGATGTCACCCCATGTTGAGGTTGTGGAACCTATTATACAAGGTTTAAAGCTGGCAGGCATTAAGGATAAAAACATTATTGTGTTTGAGCGTTTCAACCGGGAGTTGGAAACCGCAGGGTTCCGCGTCCGCCGCAAGACCGAAGGTGTCCAATGTTTTGGCACTGATGAGCTCCCCGGTGGTGGTTATGAAACGGAACCTGAATTAGCGGGCAACGTAGGCACCTGTTTTAGCAAAATCGTCTCCCGTCTCTGCACGGCAATTATCAATGTCCCCGTTCTTAAGGATCATGATTTGGCTGGTGTAAGCGTAGCCATGAAGAATTTTTTTGGCGTTATTCATAATCCAAATAAATATCACGGGAACAATTGTAACCCCTTTATTGCCGAGTTGAATACTCATCCCTATCTCGCAAATAAAGTGAGGCTGATTGTATGCGATGCACTTCTTGCACAATATCATGGTGGGCCTGGCTACAAGCCTCAATGGACGTGGAATTTTAACGGAATTATTGTTAGCAGAGACCCCGTGGCCATGGATAGAATTTGCCATACTATAATTGAAGAAAAACGAAAAGAGGTAAGACTTCCTTCTTTAAAGCAGGCAAATCGGGAACCCAAATATATCGCTACTGCCGCCATGTTAGATTTGGGAGTTGACAATCCATCAGAAATAAAGGTAATACATATCTAAATTATTGTGGTTCATTAAAAAACTACCTGTTTTATCCTCATTACGAGGGTGCTAGCCAGAGGCAATTTCTATATTGGGATTACTTCGCTATCGTTCGCAATGGCCAGTACATGTTAACTTATTTAATACGTTTACGATAGTTAATAACTGAATATCAAACTTATTTAAGGGAATACGATGTCATCACCATTTACAGAAGATCAGATAAAACGGTACTCACGGCATATCATCCTTCCGGAGGTAGGTGGAAAGGGACAACAAAAACTTCTCAACGCAAAGGTGTTTTTGGTTGGCGCAGGCGGCTTGGGATCTCCGGCGGCATTTTATCTTGCCGCAGCAGGAATAGGAAAGATCGGCATTGCAGACAGCGATTGCGTGGACCATTCGAATCTCCAAAGACAGATATTGCATTCCACCAATGACGTTGGACGTTCCAAGGCGATTTCTGCCAAAGAAACCCTGGAGGCATTAAATCCCGATATAGAGGTAATCCCCTATACCGACCGGTTAAATTCAAACAATATTATGGATATCATCAAAGACTATGATGTAATTCTTGACGGAGCAGATAATTTTCCTACAAGGTACCTCGTGAACGACGCCTGTGTATTTCTTAAAAAACCACTTTCTCATGGTTCTATTTTCAGGTTTGAAGGGCAGGTTACCACAATTGTACCATTTGAAGGCCCCTGTTACCGATGTTTATACGAAACGCCACCACCACCAGGCCTGGTGCCTTCGTGCCAGGAAGCCGGGGTCCTGGGAGTCCTGCCCGGCGTAGTTGGTTCTATTCAGGCAACAGAGGTTGTGAAGCTTATTCTGGGCAAGGGAGAGGTTCTAAAAGGGAAATTACTCATTTACGATTCCTTAAATATGGACTTTAAAAAGGTCAACATACGCAAAAATCCCGGTTGCCCGGTATGCAGTGAAAAGGCCACAATCAGAGAGCTTATTGATTACGAAGAATTTTGTCACGCCCACGTCGGGTCTTAGAAAAACAGTCATGATTAAAGCGGATATACGGTTTTGGTTCAATCGGGGACGATCGAACCGTCAAAAAATCAAAAATGGAGCGACGGTATGAATTTGAAGAACAATTTACGAAAGATAATATTATTACCTGCGGCTATACTCTTATTCCTCTGCACAGTTGTGGGCATACTCAGTTTCAAAGAACTCCATGCAAAAGAAGGTGGTGTAAAGACACAAACAGAGGTGAAGAATATCTCCACCACGCAGGCCAAAGAATTAATCGATAGGGAACAGGATGTATTCATCCTGGATGTGCGCACACTAGAGGAATACAACGAGGCTCATATTAAGGACGCCAACCTGATCCCTATTCAGGAACTTGAACAAAACATCAACAAAATTCCCAAAGATAAAAAGGTGGTTGTTTATTGTGCAAGGGGGAAACGCAGCGCCAATGCATGCGTGATGCTCAAAGACAAAGGATTGAAAGAACTGTATAACGTTGAAGGGGGTATTAAACAGTGGAAGTCAGAAGGCTATCCCGTTGATGAAAAACCCTAGTGTACCTTCTAAAACTTCATTATTGTCAATATTCGTCATTTCGCCTTACATAAAATCTCATACAAGGTATCCATCCATGTATCGCGGGTAATCTCCATCCATTTAGGGTTGGAAAAAGATTGCTCCTTTCCACTTCCATCCAAAAACTCTACACGCATTTCAAGAATGCGATACCTTCGACGGGAACAATCTACTTCCCGGAAGGTCTTTAATTCCTTCGTGAGAGAAGTTGATGACTCAGAAGTAGTTGTCTTTTCCCATACCCTAACCATATTGCCGGAGACAAGCGCTACACTTTCCGGATCGTAATAATGCCTGGTACCGTCCTCGCCGGTAGCGTAAGATTTCCATTTCACCTCCTTGGCATTGATATCGTATGAAGAGAAAATAGTCCCCAGGAGTAACGATAGCACAGCAATATACTTGATTAATACATTCATGAGATTACATAGAATCCAGCATGTCCGGTCAGGAAATTGCGCAAAGCTGGTCCCAGGAAAAATGCCTCCGATCGTTGCGTTATCGTATCGAATATTTGGTTCCCTTACACTTTCTGAACTAATTTGTTTTCACCATATTTTACCATTTCTCATGACTCTTTTCAATGTCATTCATTCACAGCATTCACCTGCGTTGCCTCATTCTACCAAGTTTTGGGGTGTTTCTGTTCATGTATAGGAATTTCAAACAAAAATTTCCTCCCTCTTAATTCCCCTCCTGGAGGGGGACAAACAACTGTCCCCCGCTGGCGGGGACGAAGGGGGTGGACTCAGCCTGGAAAATTTATATTTATAAGTAGCCAAAGGCCTAATTTTTTTGGTTTTGGAATTTCAAAAGCTGCGGCTGATAGGGGCAGGGAAGGCTTTCGCCTCCCCTCCCTCCGAACCGTACAGGCGGGTCTCAAGCATACGGCTCTCCAGTCCGTGGTTACCCCTTCGGGATTGACAGACTCATGCATGAGCTGTGGTTACGATGAGCAATCCATGACGAATAATGACGACAGCGCTTCTCATCATTCATCTCATAACAACCACCAACAGGTATGCCGTTTTAGGCCGGGTTCAATCCTGCGCTCTCTAGATTTCTCCAATTTGCTTAGATATCTCGGCCACTCATCTTGGTTTGGATTCCTGACTTGTCCACTTCATACCTCCACCTTCCTGCCTCCCTGTTCAGGTATCCCTGATTCATACACCTTGCCTTCCAGCCATTCCGTCTCCAACCACCCATTGCTCCCTATCATCGCTTTATTATGCTACCCCTCCGCTTGATAGACTTCCTTTTTTTCTCAAAAGTCTGGACTTCGCCATTCCCTGGCAGGCTCGCCGTTACAACAGGCCGAATCGAGTTCGTTATTCCTGAATCAAGTTCAGGACAGGCTCTACGGACTAGCTTTTCACCTCCCCTTGCTCCCCACCCCACCTCACGGTGTCGCAGTTACGGTCGGTTACAGGGCGGAAAGCGTTTTCCCTGAAGGGGACTTTCACCCCTCTGGCATCGCGCACTTTCAGGCGCACTAGTGCGCAACGAAACTTGCACTGAAGTGGCCCCAGCAGAGAATAAGTGTCCCTACATAGAAGGAAATCAGCTTTTCCTGTACGGTTCTGGGTGTATGGCGAAACAGTATCTTTGAAATTGCCGGGATTGAGAATGGTTGGATCGTGGCATATCTCCTTATTAAATGAATGGTTAAAAAAGAAGATGCAAATATTTAATAAGCATGCCATATTTTTTGATCGTTCTCAAGCCTTATTTTTCAGGCTCTTTCAGCCATAACAACCTTGTTTCCCTTACGTATTGCCAGTTAGTTGACCTTTATATCAACTTTTATGCAACTTATGTGTTACTACACGATACGTTGTCAACGATCCTACCAGCCCAAGCTGCCGGTATTCGCTTCATCGGCTCTATCCCCAGAAGCTTGCGGGTTATATTGAACTTATGCCCGCATCCTTTACACTGCATTGGAGGGCTTTTTCTTTACCCTGGTCTCTCTTTTTCTACTCTACCAATAATTTCTATTCTATAGAGGTGCAACGACCCCTGCGAACCTGAGCAGATCAGTCATGTTAAACGTGTCCACAGCGGCACTGGTAAGCGTTGGTGACCATCCGGGATCCTGCTCTAGATAGGACATGGGATCACCTTGCAGCAATCCGATGAACACTTCAGCGACTAGGCGGCCGCCAACCGGACCCAGACGCTTTCCTTCCTCCTTCACTTCGGCTTCGCGTAGCACGTAGAACCATAACGGCGTACGATTGTGAAGCTTCAGCGGCTTCAGATCGTCAAGATCAGTCGCATCGAGTAACGGCATGCCCATTGCCTTAGCCACGCTCTGGCCAGAAGGTAAGCTGAAGGTAAGACCACGCAGCAGATTGCGCTGCGCTAGCGATTGCACGTCGCCCGCCGGGAAGCCTACCAGATCAAACAGCACGGTTGACAGCTTTGTGTCAATCTTCTTATTGGCTCGTACCTTACCATCCCCAAAATCGAAGAAAGTTTGCCAATCGATGAAACGAGTTGCGCGCGCTTTCCTCCACGCAGATCATTTGGATCGAGTCCATCAGGCAAGCTGTCATTGAAGATCAGCTTGAACACCTGCGAATTAATATCTGCAGGCACCGGACCAAAGTTGGATCGATATGAAGGCCGTACCTGGGAGTGGCCAAAGCGATACACTGCGCCGGCAAACTCGGCAGGAATAAAAGGTTGGTTCCGCCATTTATAAAATTTACGCCCATTGGTAAGGATATCATCGACTAACGGCTGGCCGACAGTCTTCTCCAAGAACTCATGCACGATGATCCACTGATAATGCCAGCGCACCAGACGCTGCGCCTCAGTGAACACTTCTCCCGGATTCATGAGCCCAAGTTCGCTCTTTACGTAATCCACAACGGCGTTATGGAATTTGAGCATTGACATGTGCAACTGGGAGACGATTAGATTTTCATCGTTACGTGGATCACCAATAAGTGCAGTGTTCTGGCCGTTTCTAGGCAAATCAAAGCGCGCAAATCCCCCGACGGAAACCGCCGATGAATCGGGGATTGCCTCCACCAGAAATTTGATACCTTGGCCGTCTGCACTCTGATCATAGAGATGCGGCGATGCATTGGGACCAGATCCATACATGCTATCGAGCTCAAGCAAGGGATTCCGGAAGTTCTGAATGGATTCCGGATCTGATTGCCGCTCCAAGCTCGAAGTCGGATCGAATGTCATGTCATGGTCGAGAAACTGACCAAGAAACGTCATTCCTGCTGTGAGCACCGGTTTACCTGCAGAATCGGCATTGTCAGGGTTATTGATGCTAAGTGCTGGATTGGTAATTAAATCCCGCGCGAGGTTAGGATTGGCGGCAATATCCATATCGTCCTTCGCATCCATTACCCAGTTCTTTGAGCGCTGCTCTCACAGTAGGGGTGTCGCTGGCAAATGGTGGTAGTGTTGGAAACATCCGTCCAAATTTACCTTGTTCATAGTAGGTGGATTTCGGCGGATTATCTCCGCCAAGTACGTAGTGACCATGTTGTACCATCTTGAATTCTCCTTTCTTTCAATGATTTCACACAGAACAATACCCTGAACGTTGTCACATAATACTTTGACAACTTACTGTACGGCCATTTTGACGTATAATGTGCTTTTTAGGCCATAGTCTTCACCTCCTAAAAACAAAAAAAGCCTTACTGCAAAGATTTTTCACAAACATCTTCGGCAGTAAGGCTGTCTTTTTACGACTTAATAGTCAGGATATAGTTATCTTCTCTTAGAAACTACATCCCTGTATAAGAAGACCCTATTACTTTGCGTCCCCTGATCACTCAGGGTTTGCCCTTATCGTGATGTATCTGACAGGGAATATTCACAAAAGAAATGCCGGAAATTAGACAAAGGAGGAAATTTTCTCTAATTTTTTCTCTAAGCACTAAACCTCAAGTACTTATGAACACATGGAAACAGATATGAGCAACGGTGAAGTTTTTAAAACAACTAAAAAAGTGTGACATGGCACACTTTGAGACGTCACACTTGTGTGTCATGACACACTTTTTTAATAAGATTTCCCGATGGGCTATGCAACAATTCATTGGAAGTTTTGATGACGGTAACAGGGTGGCACGGACAAACGGAGTTTGTCCGTGTTGGACTTGCACGACATTATTTATGAAACATTCATTTTCACATTTGGTTAGACAATACAAGACAGACCTGCAAGCACAAGGCATGAAAAACATGGACAAGCATAGCTTGTCCGTGCCACCACATTAGATCATGGCAACTCTGTATCAAGTTTATAAATGTAGAGGTGTTTGGTGTCGTGTCTTGATTAGTGATTACTTGTAAGCCAATAGGGGTAGGAAAGGCTTTCGCCTCCCCTCCCGCCGAACCGTACAGGCGGATCTCCCGCATACGGCTCTCCAGTCAGTGGTTACCCCTTCGGGATTGACAGACTAATGCATGGGTTGTGGTTAATGTGAACAACCCAAGATTAGCAAAGTACGCATTTGGCCATCTCAGATGGTCTGCACCTCGGCCTCTTCCTTTCCCTCCCCGACGCTTTCTCAGGATGCTCCTCAGTCTCATTCGTATCCAACCGTCTATTCTTGGAAATGTCGTTTTGTGGCTGTGTTTAAAGTATTCATACCAGCCTCTAAGACTTTGGTTGAGTTCTCCTGTTATACATTTCATGCTCTCTCCTGATGTTCGTCTTGTCTTGTGGCGGATAGTCTCTTTGAACTTATTCATACTCTTTTTGCGTGGCCATCTCATCCCCCGCTCAAAGAGGTACCCCAGAAAGTCAAATCCTCCCTCCTGGGTTGCATCTACTATTTTGGTCTTCTCTGGATGCAGTGTCAGTCCTCTTGCTGCGAGCATTCCCTTCATTTCTTCCCATGCCCTCTTTGCTTCTTCTTCATTTCTGCATAGGATAACGCTATCATCCGCATACCTGACCATCTCATGCCCCAGTCTTGCCATTTCGTGGTCTATCTTACTCAGATATAGGTTCGCTAATAATGGACTTATTACTGCCCCCTGTGGTGTCCCCTTCTCTGCTTCCCATTCTTTGAGTCCGTCCATTATCCCCTGTTTCAGATATCCCTCTATCGTCTCCAGTATCCTTCCGTCTGCTATCTGTTCCTCCACCTCTTTCATCAGCTTGTCGTGGGGGATGCTGTCAAAGTAGCTCTTGATGTCTGCATCTACTACCCATGGGTGTCCATTCTTCAAGAGTTCTTCCACTCGCCTCAGCGCGTCTTTACCTCCTCGTCCTGGCCGAAAGCCGTAACTCTGTTCCGCAAATGTCTTCTCAAATATCGGCTCCATTACATTCCTCATCGCCGTTTGCACAATTCGGTCAGTGACCACGGGGATTCCTAATGGCCTCTTCTCTTTGCTTCCTATCTTCGGTATCCACACCCTCTTGATGGGTTTTGCCCTGTAGCTCCCCTCTCTGAGTATCTTCTCTAATTCCACAAGATTCTTTTCCGCTTCCTTCTCATACGCCTCGATGCTCTGTCGGTCTACTCCCGCAGCCCCTCCATTACTCCTCACCTTCTCCCATGACGCTCTCAGGTTCTCGCTTGAGTACACCTTGTCCACCAGACTAAACCATTTGCCTCCTTTCACTCCTTTCTCCAAAGCCGTCAACATCCGTTCCGTCCATACTGAAGGTTCTGTCCATCTCCACCTTTCCCGGATTTGGACTTCTCCATCTTGCTTAGGGGTTTCTCCCACTTCCGATGGTCTTTCTTCCTTCTCTATAGTCTTCACTCATCCACCTTCCTGCCTCCCTTTGCTCCACATCCGTTACGATGTTTCTTCGCTCCTATGGAGGCTCTGACTCCTGATACAGTCACTTCCTCTATCAGGTATCCCTGATTCATGCACCTTGCCTTCTAGCCATTCCGTCTCCAACCACCCATTGCTCCCTACCACCGCTTTGTCACGCTACCCCTCAGCTTGATAGGCTTCCTTCTTTTTCTTTTCCCAAAGGTCTGGGCTTCGCCATTCCCTAGCAGGCTCACCGTTACAACAGGCCGAATCGAGTTCGTTATTCTACGGACTAGCTTTTCACCTCCCGTTGCTCCCCACCACACCTCACGGTGTCGCAGTTACGGTCGGTTACAGGGCGGAAAGCGTTTTCCCTGAAGGGGACTTTCACCCCTCTGGCATTGCACACTTTCAGGCGCACTAGGGTAGGCATCGCCTACCACGTATTTCGGACGCATGTCGGATAATTTGTGTGGATGGTGGATGAATGAAATGGCTGAGAATGGTTTGCCGTTGAATGGATTATCGCAATGGTTGGGCTATGCTTGTCTTGGGGGCAGTGTTGGGGTCACCTTGATTTGTGGCGTGCCCAGAGGAAGAGTACTGCTTTCTAGCGGGTGGAAGTCAGCCAGAGCCATGTAGCATGGATGGCAGGGGGTATTGGAAACGTTGCCTTCTGAAGCCCATCGACAAAGTCTGCAATAAGGCAGGCGAGCAACTATCCGGGTTGTAACGAACGTGTTGGTTGTTGGTGTCAAACCTTGATTAGTGATTATGTTGTTGACAAGAGGAATATCTGACCCAAAGAAATCTCTGTTATTTTACAATCTTTTTTATTTTAGAAGGTAATCTATTAATAATAAGTTCCTTCAATTTTACTTTACTGCTGGCATTATCTATATCAATGCCTACCAATTTCCCTTCATCATCGTAATCAAGCACTATACCTTCCGAAATTTCCGTGCTCTTAACACTTGTTTTTTCTGAAAGGTCAATATAAAGAGAATCAGTTTCGGGATAGTATGCTAACTTCATGGCTTAAACCTCCTGTCTGGAAATGCATTATGAATAGTTCGTTTATCTTCAAGGGTAATGACTTGTAATATCTTTCCTTCAAGTTCTGATATTGAACCCCAAAACCTGACCCGATTATTTTCTTGAGGTTCAACTTTAATTGGATTTTCAATAACTTGAAGACACCATTCTTTCTTAAGATATGGACGCTTCCTCATTGTCTCGTTTTCAAAATATTCTGTAAATTTATATTTGTCCATTAAGCAATATAGTTGCCTCTGCATTTTTCATGTTATAACAACCACATCATAGATGTACACCATGATGTACGTCAAAAGGCAATAAAACCGATTTGGTTACCACAAAACAATCTATGCCAAAAAGGGCTTTTCTGGTGTGTATTCCAATGCATGTGATTGTTATCAAACCATCAGCCACATATCTCATCGGCATTCATGTAAGATACGGTCCGCGTAAAAACTTCCGCCAATACTACTATGTCCTCAGCACAGGAGATCTTCATTATGGTTTTGTCAAAAAGTAAAAGGTCTTGAGGTCAGACCTTGAAAATAGAATACAAAATCTGCGCTTATCCGCAGGGCGGCTTTTGTTACTGCAGTTAAGCGTACACCAAATACTTCCCAAATCCAGAAATTTCTTTTCCTGACCTGATTTTTCTTCTATTCATTTCTCACTTGAACGAATCAGAAAAGGTGCAAAAAGGAGAGAGGGGAACTAATAGAAAAGAGGAGAAATAAATTCTGAAAACGCTTATTCTTTTTTTCTCCATTTCTCCACCTTTACCCTTTCTCCACACAACTAATTCCAAGGATACCATACTTAATTGTTGATTTTGCATTTTACCTATAGTGGCTGGTTATGTCACTAATAGTATGCATACATTAGACGACCCTGGACTCCGGTATTTGAATACCATCTTCTTTTGCCGTCTTTAACCAAAACTCCACAGCATTTTCTGCATGTTCAAGCGCCTCTTTTTTTTGACTTGCCATGCGCCATGCACCATGCACCCAGGTAGTTCCGGTACTTCAACAACATAAATATTGTCTGTCTTATCCCAATAAATAATCATTTCCTACTAACGCAGCGAAGGCGCAACCAATTCTCCGTTGTGAAAGTGGGAGATTGCTTCGGAAAAGACCCTCGCAATGACACAGGCTATGCTTTGATGACATATGGTGCATTGTCATTGCGAGCACATTCGCGTTGCTCAGGGTAAACTCCGCGAAGCAATCTTTCTCTCATAAACAATCTGTACCCACTGATAAGGGATAAATAGGGTTGTGAAAAAACTTACAAAAAAAGAAGTTTTTACACGGTAATACTATACCATATTGTGATTCACTCATTGTTTTTCTCTAAATTTAATTTATACGTTGTTAATATTTTTCTTATCTGGGGTGCATTCCCAATTTTTTGTAAATAATTGCACCTGTCTGTCGGCTGAGATATAGTACGCAAATATCTTGCATGAGTAACCCTGACAGGGTTTGGAACCCTGTCAGGGTTGTTTTTTTCCAGATCCCATTATGGTTCAAAAAAATGGGAATCCACCCCTTTACCATAGCATCAGAGAGATGACAAAGCATCAAGAATTGAGGTCAAATATTATTGACAAACCTGCCTTAGCTCTTTGATAATCTGAGAAAGATGCTTATCACCTTTCAGTCTTTCCCGTAACCTTTTCTCCCTAGGCTCACAGCGGTCAATTGCAAAATGTGTTTGGATTAGGAAGGTCTGACTCTTACTGACCTTTAAGAATTGAACTCACCATTTCACCGCATGTCGCAAATGTGGAAAGTGTGGCGTAAAAGACAAAGGCAAACACGCAGATTCGCCCTATCTTTAAACTGAAGTTAATGCTTGTTCAACTTCTATGGGAAGTTCAATCAATATAAAATGGCTGTGATGATAAAGATAGTCTTCCCCACTTTCATCAATTACCCGAAAAAAGTCGTCCTTCTCTGCCCTTTCATCAGAGATGATTTCATGAATCTTGCGTATGATGAGGGATGCTTCGTAATCGGTATTATCAATACAAATAGCAAAACGTTTTTTTGCCAGTGTTCATCATTATCAATCCAAGTAATGCTTTATTTTACTATTCGTTTGACGGTAATAAATATTTCTGATGGGCAACCTTTTTCTGATTATATTTGAGTATCTGAGAAATAAACCATTGTAATAACAAGAAACAACGAGACTCCGCAGAAACTCCCGTTTTCTGGCTCAAAACAAAAGGCAGGATAAACGTCCCAGCCTGGCGTTATAATGCATGTGTGATGCCAGACCTACTTTTTTTCCCCATGCTTATCAGACCCGATGTGTATATCAAGGTGTTTATGACAGGTAACGCAGGTTTGCCGTAATTTTCCTGTTTCCCAAAGCATATCTTCCAGCGAGTTAGCCCTGTTTGCATCTTTTAGTACAGCGGTTATATTTTCTGACGCCTTCAACATCGCCTGGTTAAATTCCTGATATTTATTGTCATCCGGGCGCTCAAATTTTGTCGTTGCGGTCTTACAGAACAATACGAGGTTCGTGCATGCATCCTCGTAGATTTTTCGTTCTTTCTCCACTTCATCAAAGGAGAAGTAGGTCGCAAGCCGATCCAATATCTTAGAGTACGCATCTATCTTGCACATAAGTTCCGCTAATTCACTCTTCTCCTTTTCATCGCCTTTAACCAGCCCCAGCCCTGTAAAAACCATAAAGACTGTGCAAAACAGCAGCACAACGCTATCTGTAAAAAATGCCTTCCTCAACACCATGATCCCCTCCGTTAAATATCTAAAACACCATTCTGTAACTACGTAGGTCTACCTCACTCAAAACCGTCTTTGCGTCTTTACACAAAAATTGATTTGTGAAAAAGATCCGGCAACTGTGTTCTGGAAATTGAGTGGTTACAAAGTATCTTACAACGATTTATATTCCTTCAGTAATTTTCTGAATTTGTCAACCGTCACCTCATACACCATTTTTCCGGTGAGATCGACCCCGGCATCTTTCAGGATTTCAAGCGGTTCTTTGTGTGACCCTGCTCCTAGAAATGCCAAATAATCCTCAACAGCACCTTTTTCCCCGGAGATTACCCGCCCGGACAAGGCTAGTGCAGCAGACAGACTGGTGGCATATTTGTAGACATAAAAGGCATTGTAAAAATGAGGGATGCGCGCCCACTCGTAGTTTAGCTGCTCATCGATAACCATCCCCTTGCCCAGAAAAGTATCAAGGTTCTTCCGGTAGATGTCGGTTATGCTTTTTGCGATCAACACCTTGCCGGATTCTGCCATTTCGTGAACCTCCTGTTCAAAATTTGCGAACATGGTCTGCCGGTAGAAGGTTGCTTCAATTCGTTTCATGGCGTGATAGAGAAAGAACTTCTTTTCTTCACTTGATTCGGCGATCTTTGACATGTGATCAGAAAGTAAGGCTTCATTGAACGTCGAGGCTATCTCAGCCAGAAAGATGGGATTTTGATAATAGATAAAGGATTGCCTTTCAATGGAGTAATCCCGATGCAGGCAATGGCCGAATTCATGAGCAAATGTTGAGACGTCAGAAAACTTTTCCGTATAATTCAAGAAAATTAATCCCCGGCTCGCATAACTCCCCCACGAGAACGCCCCCGCTCTCTTGCCGGGAGACTCAAAGACATCAATGACACGCGCTCGAATTGTGGCGTCGTATTTCCTGAGATATTCCGTGCCAAGGGGTTCAAACGCTGCACGAGCCAGCCCAATGGCTTCTTCGTAAGAATATTTCTTGTCAATATCTTCAACAAGGGGAACATAATTATCGTAGAAGTGTAATTCTCCTATGCCGAGTTCTTCCCTTTTCAGGGCATTGAACTCGCTGATTACATTAATATTCTCCTTCGCTACTTCTACGAGATTACTGATTACCGTGGTTGGCAGGTAATCGGGAAACACGGACATTTCCAGCATGGACGGATAGTTGCGTACCTTCGCCAGCTTAATATTTGCAAGCACGTTTGCGGCATAGGTATTTGCCAAGACGTCGATATTCTGCCGGTAAGGCTGGTAATAGTGTTCAAATGCCTTTTGCCGGAGTACCCGGTCATGAGACTCCAGCAATTGAGCGTATTTTGCATGAGAGAGGCGAATCGCTTCTCCCTCGTGTTCAAACTCAGCGAATGAAATATTGTTGTTATGAAAGGCGGAAAAAACATCATCGGGTTTTTTTAAGGCAATTTCCAGTTCCGCTAAAACCGCTTCTGTTTCTTCAGAAAGGATATGGGGCTTGTACCGGGCATAGCTTTCCAGAAAGAAACGATACGCGCCCAGGTGAGCATTTTCACGGATCATGGTATCGATATCATCCGGTGATAAGGAGGACAACTCCTTCTTTATGAAAACAGTCTCCGCAGAAATCTTTGAGACAAGCAGTTCGATACGGCCTTTCATCTCTTCGTATACGGCATCCCGGGTATCTTCAAAAAAGCGCACATGCGCATATACGTATAAATTTTCTTTGGTTGCGGAATAGTCAAGATAAACCAGCATAAACTGCTCAAGTTTACGGGCATCACCAAGAGAACCTTTGAACCCCAGAATCTGTGAGAGTCCCTTCTCCACCTTCCGGTAATCTTCTTCCCAGGAGTCGTTCGATGCATACATAACAGACAAATCCCACTTGTATTTTTCTTCTATCTGATCTCTGGTTTCAATCATATTCATAATATTTCTTCCATGTTTAAAATGCACAAAAAGTCTCCCAAAATTATCGCTGTCTTTCTCGATGCGGTGGTAAAGCTTTTTTATGTCTGGACGGTTCAGAAAGCGTAAAACGGCATTCTTTAATTGACCACTCCCTTTGCCGGGAATAATTTCAACGAGAGCAATTCTCTTCTCAACAGCCTCACTGATAATCCGATTAAGCTCCTTCTCAATTAATTGTCCTTTTTTACAGATGTCGTGGAGGTCGAGTTTTAGTTTTGCGATAAGATATTACTATGCCTTAGATTAATAAAGTGCAATTATCTTTCAAAATACAATTCCGGTAAAATGATTTTCAATTCAATCTCTTCGTCAGGTATTTTCCAATAAATAATGAAGTTTGCTTTTGCCCCTTTTAATTGATAGCCTTCTTGCTGTCTGGAAACTATTGTAGCAAGAAACCTCTTAGAAAACTTTAGCACTGCCTTCCCCTTGGTATTTGAACATCCATCCCCATTTATTTTTAGCACATCACCGCTGATAAATTCTCCTATAAGGTGCTGACTGTTCATAAAATAATTTAACCAAACGTCTTTGAATGATAAGTGCATTGCTATTTGGTTTGGTGGCAGATAGGTTTTTCTATCTTCCGTTCTCACTAAGTTGTCTGCTGTAATGTTGTCAAGATAATTACCATTTAAATGAATCGTCAGGTTTTGTTTGGCTCTTGTCATTGCAACATACAACTGTCGCTTCGCATCATCGGTTTGCGGATGAAAATTATCGAGTAATAAATACACATTGTCAAATTCTCTTCCTTTCGCTTTATGCATTGTTGAAACGAAAATTATTTCACCGTTTTTATCAAAAAAGTCTTCAAGTTTAGATTCCCTGATAAAAACATCCAAATCGGATTTATATTTTTTCTTTAGATTAGTAGCTTCAAAATCTTTAATGATGTTTTCACATATTTCCATTCTTGAACTCCGCTTAAATCTTTTTAGGAATTCCCTTTTTGCATTTTCCCAGATTTCGTCGCTAATTACAAATACACCGTCTTCCAACTTTAATTCATTCAAGAAGAACCGGACTTCCAGAAGATTATACAAATTAAACCCATCATTACTTTGAATCAATTTTGCCTGAAATCCATTTTTGAGTAACAGTCCTGCTACTTGCAGCGCTTCCTCATTAGTTTTTGTCAAAACACAAGTAGTTCCTGCACGTTCTGTTGAAAGAACATCCTTCACGAGTGGAGTAATAAGGTTATTGCTGGTGTAATGTACCAGCTTTATATTTCCATTGTCCTGCTGTTTTGCGGAAATTGGAGTACTTTTTAGCCGACAGCGTATCTTCTTCAAAAATTGATTTGTGAATTCAACCAAATTGCCTTTGCTCCTGTAGTTTTCAATGAGTTCATGTTTTGTAGCATTTTTTTTCTGTAATAAACTGCTCTAAATATTTTGAATCAGCGCCTCTGAAAGCGTAAATGTTTTGGTCGTCATCACCAACGGCAATTACTCTCATATCCTCGTTATGCTCCATAAGTGCATTTATCAAAGCATATTCGACAGCGTCCATGTCTTGTGCTTCATCAATTACAAGAACCGTTTTTGTAATTCGGTTTACTTCAACTTCACCGTTATTAATTTTTTCAATAGCACTCTGCAGAATTGCATCTGATTTTTCTAAGCTTCCTACTTTGCCTAACAAGTCAAAACAATAAGAATGAAAAGTTTTTATTTCGATGTAGTTAGCGGCATTACCGATTAGCTGGAGTAATCTCTTTTTGAACTCCGTTGCTGCTGCCCTTGAAAAAGTCACCATTAATAACTGCTCATGCTTTACATCTTCCATTAAAAGCAGGGAAGCTAATTTGTGAACCAAAACTCTTGTCTTACCGCTTCCGGGTCCGGCTGCAACAACAATATATCTTGTTTGATTATCCTTAATTATTTTTAATTGCGATGGTGACAATGAACCAAATAATTGGTGGAACTTGGCAGGGGTTATATTACGTTTGATTTCATCCTGACGGCTTCCAGGAAAATACTTGTTTAAAAACGATGTGTAATTTAATTGAAAGTAATCATCAACAAACTGCAGGGCGCCTTTGTAATCTTCAAGCATTTTCCTTGCATACTCACCAACAATGTGGATTTGCTGTATTTTGTTTTCATAAAACTGATGTAGTTTTTGGTAATCATCATTCTTGTATTGAGTTCTCGTATTCTGTTCAACCCTGTTAATGGTAAGCCGATTATAGACTACCAAAAATCCACCTTCTATTTTTATTGCATCAATTCTTGACAAATAGAATAGAGTGTCTTCTATATCCTCAATAGTAATTTCCATTTTAAATAATTTACGCTCTTTCTCGAATGCTTCTTTAAGTTCATGTACAGAGAACTCTGTTAATACTTCTTCTTTTTTGGGTTCATCTTTATCAATATTAGCGTTTATCTTTCCATAGAGATAGCCAACAATAAATATTGCTAACTCATGTCTTTTTTCCGTTTTCTTTTTTAAAAACTCTTTCGGTTGAATGCAAACAGCCCGAATATGATTTTTAGAATATTCCACGTTTTGTCGTTTAATCCAATTTTTAATTGCCCAAAAATTAATTATCGTTTTAATCTTGTCTGGAGAAACATTTTTGCAGCCGTTTTCCCCGGCGTGCTCATTCAGTTCTTTCAGATGAAATATATTTTCCTCTTCTTCAAAAATCGGTAACAGATAATTTTCTATTTGGCTGAATGTTTCTACAATAGTCAAAGAACGGTTTTTATTCTCCCCCTTTTTTATAAAGGCGGTTAAATCTTTTGTATCTGCTAAAATATTTTCTTCACGGAGTAGGTTGATAATATTTATGACTTCCGCCCTTACTATTCCAAGATGGTCTGAAATGTAGTCGACCCTTGCTTCGGCGGCTTCATCATTGGTGTGTTTTCTACTCTTGCTTGAGAATAGTTTTTTTTATAATTCTTACCGCATTTACTTTTTGATTTTTATCAAACCTTGATGATTGAGTTATTGTATTAATGGCATCCTGAGCAGTTTTGGACAAAATACTATTGGCAAAAATCTTTGGCATGTTTTGTCCCCGTTTCAAATAGCCAGCAACTTCGAGTGCTGCAATTGCCGTTGTGACTCGCGTCTCAATTTCTACAACGTTATCATCCCAACCAGCTTTTCGTGCAATTTCCAAAGCCGAATTAGATGCAGTTGAACGAAATCTTGTAATTTCTTTGATTGCTTTCCAAACTTGCTGAATCTCCCTGATGCCAAGTTTTGTTTGATTGAGTAAGATGAAGTGCTTGACAAGGTCTTCTTCGTTGAACAGGACAAAACAATCGGCGGTAATATTTTCATCTCTGCCTGCCCTTCCTGCCTCTTGAATGTAGTTCTCTAATGAATCAGAAATATCATAGTGAATAACCATTCCAACATCTTTTTTATCCACCCCCATTCCAAAAGCTGATGTCGCAACCATTATTTGAATTTCACCTGATATGAAAGCATTTTGGTTTTCAGTTTTTTCCTTAACATCCATTTTGCCGTGATAAGGTTTAGCACTAAAGCCATCTTCATTTAATCTTTTCGCAAGCTCGTATGCCCTTTGTGTTCTGGAAACATAAATAATAGACGGACAATTATTTTGTTCTATAAGGTCTCTGGTAGTACTGTATTTTTCCTCTTCGTTACCTTTCTGAAATACTCTATAGTGCAAGTTTGCTCTTGAAGCGTTTGACCTGAAAATTTCCAGGTTAATGGACAATTTTTCTTTAAAATAAGAACAGATATCCTCAATAACTTTTCGTTTTGCAGTTGCAGTAAAACAAGAAACAGGAATTACATCTTCAAGATTTTTTTTCTCCTGAAGCAATTTGATAAAATCTCCTATGTATAAATAATCAACCCTGAAATCCTGTCCCCACGATGAAAAACAGTGTGCTTCATCAATTACGAAACGAACAACGTTTCTTCCCAATAAAAGCCGTTCAATAGTTTTTGAACGCAGGGATTCGGGTGATAGGTAAAGAATGGATGCGGAACCATCTTCAACTCTTTCAAATGATTTTCCTCTTTCAATTGGGTCGAGTAAACCGTTAATCGTCACTGCATCAGTGATTCCAACTTTCTCTAAATTATCAACCTGATCTTTCATCAATGACTGCAAAGGGGAAATTACAACGGTCAGTCCTTTTGTGTTCTCTCCGCTCATCAATGCTGGCACTTGAAATGTTATTGACTTGCCGCCGCCAGTTGGGAAAACAGCCAAAATGGATTTGTTTTCTACGGCGGCTTTTACAGCGTTTTCTTGCAGCGGCTGATAAGCATACGTTCTAAAGGAGTCAAAACCAAAGTATCTTTTAAGTCCTTTATGTACGTCCAACGCCTGGTCGCAATAAACGCAACCACTCAGGCAAGGTCTGTTCCTGAGCAAAAACATTATTCGTTCAACTTCTGGGTAATTTTTGAGAACCCAGGGCGGTGTAATTGAATATCGGTTTCGGCAAGCTATTAATGACAAACAATATGCCAACTCAATCGGGTATTGTGCAATAGATTCATTTAGCTTTGCCTGGCTGCAAATTTCCTTGTGAAATATTTCCTGAATAAGCGGTTCAAGTTTTGAATCATTACTCTGGTATGCGATAAAGTTAAAAAAAAGAGCGAAACTCCTTTTTATCATTCAGCAGCAAATAAAAAATTCGTTTTAGAGATTCGTCTTTCTGATTAAATGCTGCAACTTCATCAAAGAAAAGATCTCTTGCTTTTATTGAATCATTGAGCGGGTTATTTGTATCTTCAGTTTGCAGTTTATCATCTTTCAATAAAGCATGATACGGCCTGGCAGGGAAAAGCAGCGGAGAGAGAAACAATGTGTCAATAATGTTTGACTGACTTATTCCGGCGTCACTGATAGCTTTTTGAATGTATTTCAAATCATGGTTGAGAATATTGTGACCGCAAATGAATTTTGTACCTTTCAAAAAGGCAACGAAACCTGCAACCGAATTTGAATGAAAAGAACTGCCGTTATCCTTAACACCACCAATGTCAAGGATTCTTCGGTTTTTTGGCTCAATCTCCGTATCAATAAAAGCAATGGAAGTCATTATTCAGATCGATATTCTCTTTATAATTCTTTTATTTTAATTTTTCCTTCTACGAACATCTCTTTTTTGATTTTTGGTAGCTTTTTTACTTTTGCTTCTGTCTTTAACGCCAGGCTTTTACTTCCGATCTTCTTTTTCACAACCAACGTCAGAGGGGCCTTTCCCCTTAAACATTTTGCCCCTTTTTTGCCATTACTTGTATGTTCCGTAAATCTCCTTTTCACATCGGTGGTAATGCCTGTGTATAACCGCCCCTGTTTGCACCGTATTACATACAAAAACCAATCTTTCATTTCTTTATTTTACTCATACGGTAATTTTTTCAGATTCCTTAACTTTCTTGTTTTTTCCACTTTATCGGACAAATCTTCACGGTTTTATCCCCGACTGATATCCACACTTCCCCCTCCTGGATAGTGCACGGGAGGTCCATGGTGCGTTGTGCCAACGCAGCCATTTCCTGAATGGATTCCGAAGGCAGGTTTATTACCGATAGATTTTTGAAACGATGGACATCGGGACTTATTTTTTTCCACCAGGCGTTTGCGCTGTTGCCGCTATAGGTGTAGATAATGACCTCTTTAGCCCGGACACAGGCCTTGCGGATCTGTTTTTCGTCTGGCTGCCCAATCTCTATCCACACCTCAATATTTCCGCACAAATCTTTTTGCCACAGGTCTGGCTCATCTCCTCTGCTTACGCCTTGAGTGAATACAAGATCTTCGTGGGCGTTCAGGACAAATGCCACTAACCGCGCCATCATGCGGACGTCATTCTCTGAGGGATGCCGTGCTATAGTGAGTTTATGATCGTGGAAGTAATTGCGGTCAATGTTCGCTATATTCAGGGTGATTTTAAAGATAGTTGCTTTTATTGCCATAAGTATAGTGTTACAGTATAAAAAAACATCCTTTGCGGAATTATGATATCCTGCAAACGAGAAATCATCATTTGATGGTAGCTATTTTTTGTTATGATATAATAATTCCGTAAAAAATGAAACTGATATCAGGAATCAATATTATCGGGGAGATTTTGAAATGGCCACGTTAGTAAGCATAATGAAGCATCTTTGCCGCTGCGCAACAAAAGTCTTTTTTATCTTGGCGCTGTCTGGTACTTGCGCCTTGCCTGCCTATCCTCAGGGAAATTCGTGGAAGGAACTCCATAATAATGCCTCATCCCTTTTACAAAATAAGAGATATGCAGATGGAATCAAGGTGGGTGAAGAGGCATTAAAGGTAGCAAAAAAAAACATTTCCTTCCGGCGATACGCGCATTGCCGATTCTATGGACCTGCTGGGAATTCTTTACAGAACCTATGGCAGATATACTGAAGCAGAACCGCTCTTTCGTCAGGCCCTCGTCATGTATAAAAAATCACTAGGGGCAGACCATCCCTCCGTTGCCACTGTATTGTATGAGCTTGGCGAACTGTTTTTCCTTCAGAATAAATATACTGAAGCTGAGCCCTTTTACAAGCAATCTCTCGGTATCTATGAGAAGGTGTTTGGTCCGGATCACTCCGATGTTGTCAATGCCCTGAACAGATTGGGAGAGCTTTATCAAGACCAGAAGAAATATGCGGAAGCGATACCTTTCTACAAACGAGCATTAACCATCGAAGAAAAAACACTCGGCTCAGAGCATCCCGACCTTGCCTCTGCAATGAACAATCTGGCAACACTCTATTACTATCAGGGTGACAACACGATGGCTGAGTCCCTCTATAAGCAGGCGCTTGAAATATACGAAAAAGAATACGGCAATGATCACCCTTTTGTTGCAACCGTACTGGAAAAAATGGCAGAATTTTATGAGAAAACCGGAAGAAAAAGACGAGGCGAAACTATTGAAAGAAAGAGTGAAGAAGATCTATTCAAATTATCAGAAGTAATCATGCTTTTGTTTTTGCACCGAATGGTTCTACTGAGACCTTGTCGTGAGCCTGATCGAACAAGTCCACTTCCAACGCTTTTCTCAATGGTGGATGTGCCCTGCCCTCGCAAACTCGGGACAGGCTTCATCTACCCTTAAAACAACTTGCCTTTTTACTCCCACAATCTGAAGATAATCTTGTTTATTACCTCGTGAAGCCATGATGGCGGACGATTGGGGTATTTAAAAAAGATCTCCCTCGCATTGGCAAATAGCGGGCGGAGTTCGTTCATAAGGGCAGATTCTGTTGGTCTGGGAGGGAAAGCGGGATCCATTTCGCTCATAATGTAGTAAAGAGGATAACCGAAGGTGTAATGTCTGTCAATCATATGTGCGCCAAAGCTGCCAATTCTCAGGGTATTAGACCAGAACTTATACAGGCGGTCGTCTCCGGTAATCCGTATCCGTGGTTTTCCGAAGACCTTTATCGCTTCCTGCATGTATCGGGACAGCAGGGGATCCAGTCCCATCTTGGCAGCGCTACCCAGTCGACCGCCACGAGATTTTCACCGGCAATGATGGTCTGCGTAAGTTGCGGATAAGGGTCTGCAAAGATGCCGAAAGGCCCGTCAGCGCTAACCACGGCATCGATGAAACCGAAATGGACAGGAAACGCCTTTATATAATCGATGGTAGGTTCGTAGATATCTCCCATATCGCAGTGATACACCTTGTATTTGAACTCCATGGGCAGCGCGCCGTATATGTTCTTGAGAGTAAGGGTGTAGTAGGCATAATTGTGCGTCTTGTTCTTGGCGAAGGATATCCGGAAATCGGCCGCTTTCCATTCTTTATTCACCGGATGCTTGCCGAGTTTGCCGCCGTAATTCCACTCCTCAAGGTCCTCTGAGAGGTCAATAATCTGATATTTGCCTCCTTCCCGGTAGCCGATATGCCGTGCCACAGCTTTGACATCACGGTTGCTGAAAAATTTGCTCAGGGTGCTTCTGGCCTCAGCTACCATGATCTTCCGGAACCCCTTTTCATATATCCTCTCTGCCAGGTGTTCCACAAGGGCGGGATCTGTAAAGGTGGACTTATCCACCAGGGAATAGAAGAACATAAAATTGGGTTTAATGATGATGGAGAAGTCTTCTCTGCTTTTCCCTGACCGGGCAAATGCCTGCTCCAGCACCTGAAAAAAACCTGATCCTTCCATCGCCTTATCCAGGACTTTAAATTTTTCCTGACTTTGGTAAATGTCCAGCACTTTCTCATTGCTTGCAGGCTTACCGTCCCATGCATCTGCATCTTTATAGGTAGAAACGGCCACGATGGTTTCTTTGTCAGAATTTATCGGGGCGGTGTTTATGGCATCAATATATTCTTCCAGACCGTAAAAGGTTTTCCCATTATTCTCAATCTGAACAATCCGCCTCAGGAGCACGCCTGATGGGTAGTGATCATTCACCAGGGTGAGAACCTTATCATTTACTACTTTTGGCTGAGCCGGATTTTCAGCGATGGAGTCTTTCAGGACGAGGTTTTTCTTAATATTTCTCTGGATTACCTTGCCCAGCGCCTTATCAATCAAATCCTTAAAGTACCATTCTCTTTCATTTCTCAGGGTGCCTGAGTTCATTTTGAGAAAGAGGGTCTGCCCGGCAGGGTCTATTCCACAAAGGTAATTATAATAGAGGGTCGGTTCCCTGAGATTATTGATTTCCCCCAACTCTCCCTCACCGAAGGTGCTTTTTGGGTCAAGAGAGTACGTGGTCGTTCCCTGAGCATCGGTAATGCTGATCGTGCCGCTTTTTACCTGTACCCTGTGGGGAATGGTAAAATACCCAAGGAGTGGGAAGAAGGTCAGGTACTTTCGTACTTCCTGTTCGAAAGTATCCGGTATTAAACCGGTTATTTGTTCCACAGTTTTAAAGGACATGTCTACCTTGGTATCGTATTTTTGGGCCTTCAGGGTCAGGGTAATCTGAACCTGAACCTTATCGATACTACCACCTTCTTTATACTCTTTTATTTCGGAGAACGAAACGGAGTGGCCATTGCGAATACGATATAATTCACCTTTGTACCGGTAGCGATTGTCATCCAGTTTGACGGACAAACCTTTGAGTGACTGTCTGGTAATGCCAAAGCGGAGCGGTTCTTCCTGATCACCATTTGATATCAAAAGTGCGACGTCGCTCATGGTTTCTTCGTCCCCCCAGGGGAAACCCTTGTCATGCTCACCCGAGAAAAAGAAAAATGCCCTTGAGGTATCTTCTCCTTCTTTTTTAAGATTTCCGGAAAGGACTAAATTTTCATACCGTGTTGTATACAGGAACCTGGGCCCCGGGGCAAATGTCTTCAGCGTCTCTGCCATAAAGAAACCGGCGTATTTGGCAAGGGTCGCATACTTTTCCAGCGGGTTGCTCGCCCCTGTGACCTCGCTCGTTTGTATCATTTTCTTAAGAGAAGCCATGTCTTTGATCCTGAAATACATGACGCCACTGCCATACAGCCTTCCCGACTCATCTTTTCCCTCGTATATTCTTACAAACAGGGTCGTCAAATCATCAAGGATGTCGAAAGCCTTGTCATTAAAAATGTCCTTAAAGCCGGTAAAGTAATACTCCTTGCCATCAGGACCGGTGAAGGTAAAACGGTAACGCATGTTCCTGTGTCCGGTTTCCTCGTTAACGTCAAAGAGATTAAACCTGCCGCCTCTCATCGTCATTCCTTTGTCGCCCCCTATCGACGTGCAGTAAAACTTTCCGGCAACTTTGGCTTCGTGGGAAGAAACCTGAATGAAGTCATCAACAGAATCTATCGTTATTTGCACGTCAAATTTAACCGGGTTGTTGTGTCGTATGCCATAGTCCTCCCCGTCCCGGAAGTTCCTGATATTTTCACCAAGATAACCGTCCATGTCTTCTTTAAAGCGTATGCCAGGCATTTTTCTCCCCTCCCATAAATAGGTCTAATGAAAGATTACGGTATATTCCCTTGACCATGATATGCTCTCAAATTTCTGGTAATAATTCGCTCTTTGAAAAAAACATCCTCACCTCTATTGATTCGTGTAGTAGATTGAGGCGCTGTCTTTTGCGCCGCATCGTTCGACTGAGACCGCGTCGTGAGCCTGATCGAACACTCACGAAGAAGTCCACCTTCAGCGTCTTTCTTATTGGTGGATGCGCTCCACCTTTTGCAAACTCAGTGCAGGCTTCATCCCCTTTCAACTGCGGCCACAGGTGTAGCATCCGGAACGTAATAAATAAGCTTCTCTGCAAACGTTATTGCGAAGGTCATTCTTTTTACTCAGGCTAAACTTTAGCCCGAAGCAATCTCTCTATACCTGTCAACCCGGGCAAAGCGAATGGATTCAGTGTGAACTCCACGAAAGTACTCACAATGGCAACTTTCTTGTTGCGGTTACTGTAAATTCCGTACACAAAGAAGGAGTCCAGGTTGGGCAGGGCCTGAACGAACCCCAACATCCTCAATTGGAGTATTTATGGTAATGTTCGATTGTACTCTTCAACCAAACCTTATGCAACAGATAAATAGCCATTTACAGCCCTCTTTGTCTCCTGGTTCTAAGAGGGGAATTTTTTAAGCCCCCCCAGAGACTGTGTCGCGTTTACAAGAGAAAGAGGAGATTTTTTGCTCTTAGACAGGGGAGATGGTAAAGGAAAAAAAAATATAATTAATTGTATTGCAAAAAGATGTCATTTTTTTCCCATGCTGGTGTTTTTGCAGATATCATCCTGGATAGGTCAGACATCGCTCACCATTGTGACTGCACAGAAATGCTATGAAAAATAACAAAAAAGGACATGGTGACCCACTTTTTTGTGTTTTTCTCCCTGCCACTGTTTTCACCCTGTCGTTTTAACTGTTGAGTATTCTTACCGTTAAAAAACTTCATACCTTTGAAAATATGTTTGGAATACCGTTTGTGTTAACTGACCAAACGGCATAGAGAGGAAGCAAGGCACCCGAATCCTTGTTGAATAATTTCATCGTATAAAATCTTTGCGTTAAGATGCGTCTTGCCTGACGATAGTTTCCATTAACCTTTATGATAGGGAGTCAGTTTATGCGTACCAGAAAAGGTGCTCTTGTTATTCTCTTGTTTTACGGTCTGGCTGTCTTTGTATCTACGGATAGGGTACAAGGAAACGAAACTGGTATATCCGGTTCAGTCGTTTACGACAGAAATGCTATGGAAGTAACCAATGAGAAACAGACGGTACATGATAATGACAAGCGCAGGGAGGATGACAAGAGAGAAGAGAGGACGGATAAGGGGGACGACAATGATAGCGATGACAAAGGCAATGATGGTAATACGGGTAGAAAGAAGCATGACAAAGACAAAGACAAGCGTAAGCACAAGCACAAGCATAAGCACAAAGACAAAGGCGACAAAGACGATAAGGACAGTGATGGTGATGGGTATTCCTGTAAGAATGATTGCAATGACAATGATGCGGCCGTGAATCCGGGGGCCACAGAAATCCCTTACAACGGCAAGGACGATGACTGTAACACAGCCACGCCGGATGACGATCTGGATGGCGATGGGTATTCGAATGTGAATGATTGTGATGATAACAACCCCTCCGTAAATCCAAACGCTCAGGAAATATGCGATGACGTGGATAATAACTGCGACGGACAAATTGACGAGGAACTGAGAACTCAATTTTATGAAGATGCTGATGGTGACGGATATGGAAACTCACAGATTACCACAAAGGCATGCAGTCAGCCTTCCGGCTATGTTACGAATAATACCGACTGTGACGACACCAATGCCGCGATAAATCCGGGGGTTTCAGAGATAAAGAAGAACGGTATTGATGACGATTGTAACGCATCGACACCGGACGATGATGCAGCAGCAAACCTCCCACCTGATCCCGGGGAAGAAGGAAAAAAGACCTTGCTTGGGATAGATACGGATGGAGACGGGGTGCGTGACGACATTCAACGGTACATCAACTTTACCTATCCCGATGACAAGAAACTTCGATTAGGGCTTACGTACTATGCCAGAGAATTCCAGGGCATGCTCAAAGATGCAAACGATCTTGAGGCAGCTTACGATCATGCCAATAAGATGGCCCGCCATGGTGAATGCCTTCATTACCTTAAGGGTGAAGAATCTATAAACATTGAACGTGCACTCGATGCAGAAATACTGAATACCAGAGAGCGCAGCATTGCGTATATCACTTGCAGTGACAATCTGGGTGGCAGAATAATTTCAGGTGCTCCACAGAAAGAATGGAAGAATAGTTGTTCCTTTGATGTAGACGCTACAGGCGGTGACCAATGAAAATTCGATGGATATCTATTTTTGTAATACTTACCGTTGTGTTTCCAGCTACTTCAAGTGTTAGTTTTGGTGAAGGTGAGCAACCATGTCAACCAAAGGTCGTTGTCTTTTTTGGCAATGGTGTGTGGAATAGTTTTCGATCTGCCGATAGAAACAGGCGTATATTGGAAACCCGTCTGAATACACATATATCAGGAACAAATCTAGACGGTACGATAACCTACGGATTAGCACACAACCCTTCCAATGGTTATTTGGAAGACCTCCTGGAGACATTTGAACAAGATTTACAGACAAACTACAGTCTGTTCTGGAACTATCTTGCCAACTGGGATATCATGCCAGACTTCCTTCAAAACAAAATAATAGCGATAGCAAAAGAGGTTGATGCTGCTATTGTAAGAGCCAACCCGTCGGTACAAAAGCATATCATTTTATATGAAGAATACTTAAAGGACAAAATGGTTGTACTTGTCGCTCATTCTCAGGGCAATCTGTATGGCAACATTGCATATCTTGGCATAGACCAGCAATATATCGATGGATTCGGCATGGTATCGGTGGCAAATCCGGACAGCTCCGTTGCCGGTAGAGGTCCCTATACGACGATTCATGAGGATATTATCATCGGCAGCATTCTGTCTGCATTACCACCGAATCTTGACAATTTCTTCGGCCATCTCAATTGGGGCGATATTTGGGGTGGCCATAATTTTATAAAATCTTATATGGCCCCCGGACGTAATGCAGAAGCAAAAATCCTTAATGACATCGTCACGATGATCAATGACCTTATAAAATCGAATGAGAGCACAAAAGACATAGAAATCGTGAATACGTATAATATTCTCGGGGTTACCTGCGGCAACCCAGGAAAAACCCTGGTAACCATACCGCAGGATGCGTATATTACCGAGATCAGCACCTATCACTGGTGCGATGGTGGACAGCCCGCCGGGACCCATGCTTTATACAATACCAGCTCTTTCCTCCTGTATGGGCCATTTCCAGGAACGATCGACTATCGCTTCTGGATATCGTATCCCAATACCTTTGTACCCGCAGGAAGCTATGAAGTCATCGATTCCGAACCAAGTACCTGGTCACACACAGATAGTGGTGGATTTGTGAAAATCATGGGGATATTGTGTTATTAGCCGTGGCGACCCCGAACCACCGTTGCGATAAACCATCAAGAGCGCTCAACAATTGACACCCCTGTGAGCAGCCGGGGACATCCGATTGGGCGGCAGAAAGTTTCCAACCTGTTATTATAGATGCGCATTGTGAGTAATGTGTACAAATGTGGGATGAATGAAAAAAGAGGCTGTTGTCAAGGGACTGGGGCAGTTATCAGGGGACAGGCCGATAACTGCCCATGGGTGAATTAGGCTGACGAAGGCAGCCTAATTCATTTCCTCTGCATTACAGCGTTACCGGCACATTGTTTGTTGTAATAAGGTTCTTGACTATCTGCGCATTGACCCTTTTGTTTGTTTCTCCCGGAAGTCGGTTTATCGAAACGGAATGATAATTCCTCAGATAACACTTAAAACAACCAGCCTGTCTCTGGACAAGGATATCCTGACCACTCAAGTTATTATTCAAGACGCCAAAGGGTGAAACTTGTTCTCTGAGCCTTGCCAAAGAAAGCAAAAGTTTTTGATCGGAAAACAAATCAGGACAATGATTCAAGGGGATGCAGTTATCCGGCATCTCAGAGATAAGGAATCCTTCGTTCCGTCCATCTGGAAAACGTCTTGCAAAGACACCCACAGGAATGGGCACGTCAATTTTTAATGCGAACAAGGCATTTGCATTTATCCATAATTTTTTCAGACTGCGATAATCGAACCCCTGTGGACAGTTTTGAGTAAGCCGTAAGATCCGCAGATGATTTACCAAAATGTCATCCTGTTCGGCTTCTTCTGTTGTACGCAATGCCTTTTCCAGGATTTCTCTTGAATAATTCCTCCGGTAAAATCCACAAAACTGGGCGCTTTTGAAGACGCCGAATTTCTTGTTTTTGCGAACGCAAAGTCTTGATGCCTTTTCGGCGTCTTTCTTTTGTATCTGCACCGTCATCGACTCGATGCGCCTTGCTATGGTCTTACACCGGTCGAAATCGCGGCCAATATACGATTCGAAAAATCTGAGCCGTTCCGTATTGGTAAAACTACCTTTCTCACGGTTCAATTTAGCCAGATACCAGAAACAGAGTTTTTCCGGAAGACTTTTTGTGTGCACGGAAACCATTTCAAAATCGATTAAGATGATCCTTTTGCTTCCGTTTTCATCATATATCAAAAAATTATCCAGTGAAAATGCATCTTGTTGTACACCTGCGGTATGAATATTTTTTGCAAGCCTGCCGAATTCCCTCAAAACATCCCTTCTTTCTTTCATCGGGGTATTGCTTCTAAAATATTCCCGTATCGACTGACTGTGCTTGATTTTTTCTTATGATTAAATAAGACTCTTTCGTAAACAGATATTTCCGTTCTCCGCAGGCAACGGGCACTTCTACCGGAATGCCTCTCATCGCTGTCTGATAAGTTGCGTTGAACTCATGAAACCCCCTTGTGTGTTTGAAGCACTGTTTTATCTTTTGAAACAGATGGGGGTAGTTGTATATCTTGACGAGATACGTCTCGTTTCGGCCTCCATGGGAAATTTCAAATTCACCCATCTTTTTATATTGATGTCGTCTGAAACGGGGGATTGCCAGCAGGGTCTCCGTGGTAGCATCCTTCATCTGCTCAAGAAATGGAATGAGAAAAGAGTGCTGGCTATGGATAAGCCAGTGAACCTGGCCGATCGTCTTCGACAAGTATCCGCTAAACGCAGAAGGGTTCGGTATGGAAAAAGGAGAAACCATAAAACTCAATACTTGCCGAAAGAAGTGCATTGGAAACAATCCTATCTTTTGACCTTACCGTTGCCTTTTTTTTACCTCGTGGTTCTGTAGCCGCTCCCAGAGTTTTACCTGTTTTACAAAAATATAGAAGGCGCTCGCAGTAGCAATAACAAACCCAGGAAGACCATCCAGAAAACCCCGTTTGAGAAAATATCCTCTGATAAATTTATACAGGGGTTGAAAGAGCAGTTTAATCAGGCTGAAACCCTTACCACGATCAGCCGTAATATCAGCAAAGATTGTGGAATAGGTATCGATCGTTCTCAACTGATGGGCAAAGTTTTTATAATTGAAGTGATAAAGATCGTGTTTCATATACGCCGTCTTCCCCTGCACAACAACCCGACCATGAGGATTTGTGCCTTGCCACTGTGCGCAGCCCCGTTTAAAGAGCCTCAGTTGGTAATCAGGATACCACTCTCCATGGCAAATCCATCGACCTAAATAGAAACTGCGTCTTGGGAAAAAGAACCCCAGAACATCACCCGGATTATGGATCGCGTCCTGAATTTCTTCCCTAAGTCCGGGTGAAAGTCTTTCATCGGCATCCAGACATAAGATCCAATCGTTCTTTGCCAGGCCAATGGTGTAGTTCTTCTGGTCAATATTTCCCGGCCATGCGCGTTGATACACCTTGTTAGAATATTCCCGGCAAATATCCACCGTCTTATCAGTGCTTAATGAATCCACGACAATAATTTCATCCACCCACTTTACACTCTCAAGGCAATCGCGGATGCGTGATTCTTCGTTAAACGTAATAATACAGGCCGACAGGGAGAATTCTTGTTTCATTCGTGCAGTGCTTTTTCTGGAATGCTTGTGTGGAAAGGCAGGATAAGGTTTTAGGAATCCCATAAAAAGGCAACCAACAATCGCCAACAAGGCTCAGCTTCCATCTCCTCAATAAAAAAATATTACGCATTGATTTTTGAATTCAATCAAAAAAATACCCGGACCGGTATCTGCGTGTTTTACTCAAGGGTCTCCTCACGGGCGTCTCCATCGACACCTTTCTCTTCACCCGCATCTCCCGTGTCCTGTCCTTCTTTTGCCTCTTCCGGTACAACACGAGCAACGGAAACCAGCTTGTCTCCTTCCTCGATAGAAAAGAGTGTGACCCCCTGGGTATTCCTTCCGATGGAGCGAATGGTATTTACTGGAGTACGGATGACCTGCCCCCGTGCGGTAATCATGATCAGCTCGTCTGTGTCTCTCACATCAATCAGCGCCACAACCCTTCCATTCCTGTCGGTTGTTTTAATATTAATGACTCCTAGTCCTCCCCGGCGATGAACGGGATACTCGGCAAAATCGGTGCGCTTTCCGAATCCCTTTTCACAAACCGTCAACAGGGTAGCCTGCTCGTCAACGACTACCATATCCCTTACCATATCGTTCTCCTTAAGGGTGATTCCTTTCACTCCATGAGTTACGCGCCCCATGGTCCTGACATCCTCTTCAGAGAAACGCATGGCCTTTCCCTGTTCGGTGCCAAGGATGATATCCTGTTTGCCGTTAGTTAATTTCACTCCGATTAATTTGTCTCCCTCATCCAGGTTAATGGCAATAATACCGCCCTTTTTCGGGTTACCATAGGCATTGAGCACCGTCTTTTTCACAATCCCAAGCCTGGTTGCCATAACCAGCTGCCGTTCATCAAAATCCCTTACGGGAATGAGAGAAGTTACGTTTTCATCTTCTTTTAACTCGAGCAGGTTGATAAGCGCTCTTCCTTTGGCCGTTCTGGCCATTTGCGGCACATCGTATACCTTGAGCCAGTAAACCCTGCCCTGGTCAGTAAAAAACAGGATGTAATCATGGGTTGATGCCACAAAGAGATGCTCTATGAAATCCCCTTCCTTCATATCGGCGCCGGAAACACCCTTGCCGCCACGGTGCTGTTTCCGGTAGGCGGTGAGGGGCAACCGTTTAATGTACCCCTCGTGGCTGATAATAACGGCAACACTTTCCTCGGCAATGAGGTCTTCTATATTCAAATCAGTAACGGCGCCAACGATCTCGGTGCGTCGTTTGTCGCCGAAGCGGTCCTTCACTTCCTCCACGTCTTTTTTGATAATGTCCAGCACCAGCTTCTCATCGGCCAGGATTGCCTGATACCCTTTAATATCGGCGCATAACTTTTTATACTCTTCATCGATCTTTCCCTGTTCAAGTCCCGTCAACCTCTGGAGTTTCATGTCCAGAATGGCATTCGCCTGAAGTTCCGAGAGGGAAAATTCACTCATGAGTCCCCGTCGTGCCGTTTCAACGGAATCGGAAGTCTTGATCAACTGAATGATTCTGTCGATATTTTGAAGAGCAATCCTCAATCCTTCCAGAATATGAGCGCGGGCCTGCGCCTTTTCCAGTAAATATTTCGTTCTGCGTATGATAACAATCTTTCGATGCTCAATGTAGGAAGCCAGCATCTGCTTCAGGTTAAGCGTTTCCGGCCGATTATTGATCAGGGCAATCATGATGATGCTGAAACTATCCTGGAGTTTGGTGTGCTTATAGAGTTGGTTTAAAACAACTTCCTCATCCTCCCCTTTCTTCAGATCGATGACCAGACGGCTTCCATCCCGATCACTTTCATTGCGGATGTCCGAAATACCCTTAATCTGATCTTCTTTTACTAAATCGGCAATTCGCTCCAGAATATTGTCCCGGTTCAGTTGGTAGGGTATCTCTGTCACGACAATGCTTTTTTTCCCGCTTTTCGACGTTTCGGTATGCGCCCGTGCCCGGACGATAATCGTTCCGCGCCCGGTTCGATATCCTTCCTTGATCCCTTCCGTACCGCAGATTAAAGCCCCGGTGGGAAAATCAGGACCCTTGATAATCTTCATTAATTCATCAACGGTAATCTCTGCATTGTCAATAACTGCTATAATTCCGTCGCATATCTCGTTGACATTATGAGGCGGAATGCTCGTGGCCATTCCAACCGCAATACCCGAGCATCCATTACACAGCAAATTGGGAAATTTCGAAGGAAGGACAATCGGCTCAGTCCTCGTATCGTCATAATTGGGCACATAATCAACCGTCTCCCTCTCCAAATCCTCCATAATGATCATCGTTGCTTCTGTCATGCGGGCTTCCGTGTACCGCATAGCAGCAGGCGGGTCTCCATCAATAGAACCAAAATTCCCCTGCCCCTCGACTAACGGATACCGGTAATTAAAATCCTGCGCCATGCGGACGAGGGTAGGATACACCACCTGCTCTCCGTGCGGATGATAGTTACCCGTTGTATCGCCTGCAATCTTGGCGCATTTCCTGAATTTAGAACGGGGACCGAGACCGAGATCATTCATGGCCACCAGGATGCGTCTCTGTGATGGTTTTAACCCATCCCTGACATCCGGAAGTGCGCGGCTCATGATGACACTCATGGCATAACTCAGATACGAGTCCTTCATCTCTTCTTCGATAAATAATTCTTTTATATTTTCTCTTCGTTCAACCATGGAGAATCACCTCAGCAACAAAAGGATTATTTTTCTTCTCTTCTACTAACGTTGTTGATGGGCCGTGACCGGGATACACGATGGTTCTGTCGTCCAGCACAAACAACCGTTCCTTAATGGCCTGCATAAGTTTTTTCTGGCTTGAACCAGGAAAATCTGTCCTGCCAACACCTTCTTTGAAAAGGGTGTCCCCTGAAAACAGTACGGGTGGCTCTTCGCGATCCGGATTTTTAGAGTACAGGCAGATGCCACCGGGGGTGTGGCCAGGAGTGTGAATTATTTCAAAGACATGCTTTCCGACCGCAACCACATCCCCATCCTTCAGCAATCGGTCAGCCATAGGCGATCTCACCGTTGTGCCTCCGTAAAAGGCAGCAAGGATGGAGAGGTTTTTTGCCGGATACGGCAGCATATCCTGGTCTGCTTCATGAACACAGATTTGCGTGTCAGGAAAGGCTTTTTTGAGCTCAGTATTGGCGCCAATATGGTCGCCATGCCCATGGGTAATTACGATGCTTTTCAGAAGCAGCCGCTTCTTTTTCAGAAAGGCAATAAGCACTGCCGCGTCTGCGCCGGGATCGACAACCATCGCCTCGGCGGCGATCTGATCTATAACAATGTAGCAGCATACCTGCAAAGGCCCTACATTTATCTTATGTATCAACATGCTCACTTTGACCGCAAATAATTCTGGATCATCTCTTGTAACTCAGAGGTACTGGTATTATCCCACAGCCCGATAATCTTTCGTTCATGTTCGGCGTTTTCTACGGCATCTGAGGCATGCGCCGCGTTCTTCATGATGTCCTCCCCATAAATCCTGCGCACCTTGCCGGGTTCGCCTTTTTTTGAATCCGTGGGGCCGAGGATATTTCGTATTTTATGAATGGCGTCCGGACCGCGATACAACAAGGCAAGACAACGGGCGGTTCCCGATCTTTTCTTATCTGCCGGGGGTGTTTTTACCGGATCCAGACCTGTCATATACTGCACGATCTTGTTGAACTCATTCATGGCATTCATATCCTTGAGCTGTTCCGACAATTGTTCCGCATGGTTATTTACAAGCGCATTTGGCACTTCAAAGCCAAAGAAAGACTGGAAACTTTCTCTGAGTTTAGCAGCAATTTTTTCCGGCTTGGGCTTTAATTTTTCCCGAAAAATGTCGATTAACGGGCCATAAAAATCCTCTGCCTGGGCAATGCTCATCCTCAAAAGCTTCACCCCGACAATAAACAAACCGGTTCTGGAAAACATATCAATCATATTTCCCGGCAGCGGACTTTGTTCCTCAAAGGGCTTGAGAATGACCAGGGTTGTTTCGGCCTTTATCCCTTCGGAAAATTTGACAATATCCTCCAGAACTCCACCATCGCTCGTCAAATATTCGGCAAACAAGGCTAATTGTTTGTCATTCGTGCGATGATCTGCGGCGGATACCACCGCCGGTTCAAAATATTCGATTTTGCCGTCAGAACTCTCTACAAAATCTCCAAAGCTGCCCCGAATCGTGTGTCCCTGGAAACTGGTAATCGGACCAATCACGTCATCCTTCAGCTTTTCGAGTGCGCGGGGACCTTTAAAGAAAAGCAATACCATCCGGTTGGTAATTCCAAACTTATTCACCTTCCGGAAATTACTGTTGATATAATCCTTCATGACCTTTTTCCAGGAAGGTTTGCAGTCCTGTTCCTCAATGGTCTCACAATATTTATCAACAAAGGCATCGCTCGGCGCAAACATGGTTGCACCCACAAAATCCAGACTGGACAGCGAAAGCAAACGACCCAAAATACCACCAGTACGGCTTTTTAAAAAGGCTGTAAGGAGTAATCAATGCATAGGTTAATTCATCGGCCATACGTTTATTTTTTCTCCAAAAAACAGAATATGGTAAACAAAGATAATATCCGTAAAAAAGATTAAGGAGAAAGAGAGAAAGGAAAAAGTCTTCTGTATGTCCTTGTACTTCTCCCCTTCACCCTTTCTCCCTGGAATTTTAATTGGACGATTCTAGCACAATTCCTGGAACAGGTCAAATACTTTCGTAATCTCTCTCAAAGATCTATCATTCCATTTGGGTCATGTTTTTAGGTCGTAGAAACCAGGGTTCGTTTTCATAAAGACTATCGATAGCCAAATTGAATCAGGCCTTCGGCAACTTTCCTCCCTGCTTCCCTCAGTTTACGGGGGGACTATGGGGGGTGATTGAAATTCCTGTGTATTGAATTAGGTGCTCGAGAACTTCCAGGAGTGATTCTTCCTTCCCCTGGTGTAAATTCTTTTTCTCTATTCTTTGCGGATTTGTACTACTATCCATCAACTTCTTGTATTATTTGCATGTTTTTCATGCAGCCATTTCCGTAAGCGTTTTAATATCAAGGGCTGAGGCGGTCATCAGCGAACAAGAGAACTTCCGGCCTTTCTCCGTCAAAACAGAGCGGTTGGCCCGCGGAACTTTGCGGATGAGGCCGTGTGCCCGCAGCAGCTTTAACTGTCGGGTCGTACAGCCGGAATACTTCTTTTGCTGATTCTCGCCGGCTTGTTCGGATTCCCGGTAAAGCCACTTACGCAAATCGTGGTTACTGAATTCGTTTATCGCATTTTCGCCTTTTGACAAAAACATCAGCATCCGGTAATCATCCTGCTGTCAGGGATTCAAACCCCGATACCTCTTCCCCTCTTTGACAACCTTGTTACATGCTCCGCACACCAACTTCTCCTCTACCTGAGCCGCCGCCAATGCCCGTGAAAACGAATCCGGTCCGGACCGCTTATTGCTCCCACGATCCTGTCTCGTCATAATCCCATCACCTTATTTATGGTAGTATCCTCTGCATTGTCTGATTTCTGATTTACGAGAATACTACCATACCTTATAATTAACCAAAATTCATACTTTGGGTGTGGCCAGAGGCCGCGCCAGTTTAGTTCATGTTTATTTATGATTCAACAAAAAATTGATCCTCACGCATAATTTTACAAGTTTTTAAACGATTGCGGCGGAGCATTTGCAAATCAATAGGGAATGGATAATATGCGATTTGTCCTTTATTTTGTCTCCAGCTTTTTTTGTAATTCATTTATACGTCCCTTATATGATTCGTAAAAACCAAGCTCGTCTAATTCAACGTTAAGGAATTTCAATCCTCCCCCATTTTCTGGAGGAAACAGGGGGGGAAGTCGCCGAATGCCTAAGTGGTTGCACTCATAACATCGATAACTGTTTTTTAATACTCATGAGTGTCATACATCGATAACTTAATATAAACTATCTTTATTTAAGGGACGGTATGGTTAACGGAAGGAGTCCGTAGGACGACTGGAGTTGCCCATACCGTCTCTTCCCAAAAATGCGCTACGAAAAGCTCGGCTCTTTTATTGGCATTTACCCGCTAACGATTGATTCCCAGGGTAAAACTGTTTCGATCGGGCTTAAGTCCGTTTCTTCTTACGTACAACGACAGGATTGATTCTATGACCCTTTATCGGAAAAGAAAAGGTCTTGATAATTTCTTTCTCGTGCTTTACAACCATTTTCTTCTGCTGTGTCAAAATGGTTGCTACCACATACTGTCCCTCAAGCTTTCTTCTGATGAAATATGGAACACCGTTAATCTCAATTTTCCCATGAAAATCAACTTTTCTCACAAAGGAGATATTCCCTTTTGCAATAGGCAGAGAGAGATGCCCTTGTGCATCTCTATAGGGTTCGAGTGTAAACCTCTTGGGCAGATGGTTCAGAGACTTCCACACGTTGTCTCTAAGCACCCCAGGGAATCGTGTCC
>AYTS01000061.1 GCA_002009475.1 Candidatus Brocadia carolinensis
CATATTCTTTTTGATCCTTCACCGCCATTTTCTCCTTCCAAAAGTTTTTGGAAGAAGTCTAGGCGATTCTTACCGAGTTTTCGATGTTATGATATTCTTTAAGTTATCGATGTTATGACATAAACCCTCTAATTAAAAGCTGTATTTCAGTCGTACCCCCTAATGAAAACGAATGAAGACAATTTAAAACGAATTTCCTTGAATACCTTGTTATTACTGATAAAATAATGACTTTGTTCGAGTAGTACAACGATAAAAACAACAAAATTGTTGTGGCTATGGTTGCCAAAACATCTCTTTGTCATTACGATACTACTTCGATGTGTCCGAATAATGTATTTCTCTTTGTACAGTAAGGGTTGCCCGCTGCAATGGATAAGATTCCGATAATAACACACTCACATACAGAGTTTATTGACATTACGCGGAAAGTAGAAGAACTCCTGGAAAAGCAGTCGGCGAAAGAAGGGATATGTTATATCTACGTACCTCATACTACAGCCGCTATCACGATTAATGAAAACGCCGATCCTTCAGTGAAAGAGGATATGATACATGACCTCAACAGGATGGTGCCATGGAATGGTCATTATACCCACAGGGAGGGGAACGCTGCCGCTCATATCAAATCCACCTTAGTGGGGTCTTCCGTATCCGTACCTGTCTCCCTGGGAAAATTAGCCCTTGGAACGTGGCAGGGTATCTATTTCTGTGAATTTGACGGACCAAGGCGCAGAGAGGTTTTTGTACAAATCATGAAACATGAATAACACCCACATGAGACCCGGAATGGTACTGAATTGTCGCTGGAATTTAAAGGACGCCGCAAAGGTTTTTTTTTGTCTATGTGATCCTTATGTTTGTTGGTATGCCGGTTATCGTGCGGTTCATCAATGCCTTCCTCGGTCTTGATATCCTGAACAGCATCGGACAAAGAAACCTGATCCTTTTTATTTCACTTTTTATTAATGTATTGATCTGTTCTTATGTGTTTTACATTGTCTGCATTGAATATCGACAATCAGTTGCTGCCTTGGGTCTGTCCATAGTAAATCTATCGAAAAATATAAAACAAGGTATCAAACGATATGCAATCACGCTTCCTCTTATCATACTCGCTGGCTTTGTCATCAACCTAATCTCCAGCTACTACGGCCAATTACCGGAAATGCAGGATGTCGTCCAATGGGTGCTGGAAGAAAAATCGCTCTTTGTCCTGGGGAGTCTAATCTTTTTTGGGATTGTCGTTGCCCCGGTTATTGAGGAAATTATGTTTCGTGGGTTTCTGCAGCCGGCATTGAAAAATTCATTCTGTGGACGGTATGCGATTGCAATTACCGCATCTCTCTTTGCTGCCGTACACTTGGATATCTTCGCCTTTTTGCAAATATTTATCCTGGGAATGCTTCTTGGTTATTTGTATGAGAAGACTCAAACTCTCGTTGCATCTACCGTTGTGCATATCCTGCACAACTCACTAACCCTGGTATTTTTACTCTATTTTAAGTTTTTTTTTGAAAGGAAAAATTCCGGTATTTTAGCGGAATACTGTCAACAGCCTTCCATGGAGGTACTACAGATCAGGAAAGGTATGAGTTAACATTCGTACATCATCACTTCGAATCTTGATCACTAATTCCAAGCCCTCCATTTTTGATTCCGTGGCATACCGTGAAAATCTACCGTGAATTATGGGGACACATGAACCCTGGAGGCATTATGTTTAAGGATGTGGATGAACAATTAGAGATTCTGCTGCGCGGGACAGTAGATATTGTTACAAAAGAAGAATTGGCAAAAAAAACTCAAGCGGTCACGAGAAGAGAGTAAACCGCTTCGCATAAAATTAGGACTCGACCCAACCGCTCCTGACATCCATATCGGGAATGCGATCCCAATCCATAAATTGCGGGCATTCCAGTCGCTCGGCCACACCGCCATACTCATCATCGGGGATTATACGGCAACCGTTGGTGACCCTTCCGGGGTCAACAAGACGCGCCCCATGATTACCTATGAAAAAGTGTTGGAAAATGCCAGGACGTATCTTGCGCAGGCAGGGAAGATTCTTGATTTAGAAAAAACCGAGGTGATCTATAACAGCGAGTGGTTTAAAAAGATGACCTTTCACGATGTCATCCAACTCACAGCCAAGATGACTGTAGCCAGAATGATGGAACGGGATGATTTTACCAAGCGGTATAATGCTGGCATTCCCATCAGTGTGCATGAATTTATCTATCCCCTCATGCAGGGGTATGATTCCATTATGGTAAAAAGTGACGTAGAATTGGGCGGCACGGATCAGTTATTCAGCTTGCTGGTTGGAAGGGATCTGCTGCGGGACGCTGGTGCGGAGCCACAGGTCGCTTTGACCACCCCACTCCTTGAAGGAATCGACGGAAATAAAAAGATGAGCAAAAGTCTTGGAAATTATATCGGGGTTACAGAATCTCCCAGCGAGATGTTTGGCAAGGCGATGTCTATCCCAGACAACCTCATGCGTAAGTATTTTGAACTGGCAACAGACTTGAACACTGCCGAGATCAATAAACTCCTCGACATCCACACTCACCCACGCGCAGCAAAAGCAGCTATGGCAAAGGCAATGGTTCGGCGCTATCACAACGACCAGGATGCGGAAGCCGCCGCAGCAGAGTTTGACCGTGTCTTTAAAGAACATGCACTGCCGGACAAAATACCTGATGTCGAAATATCCGGCAGCGAGTTAGCTGACGGTAAAATATGGATCGCAAAACTTATTGTCTTGTGTAGCTTTGCCACGACCAACAGTGAGGCACGACGATTGATTCAACAGGGAGGGGTAAGTATAAACAATGATCCCATAAATGATCCCACGCTGAATATCGAGATAAAACCCGGCATGGTCCTCAAGGTTGGAAAGCGGAGATTCGCGAGAATTGTGCTTAAAAAATAGGTTGCACCACAGAATTCAGCAGTCAGCATCCAGGAAAGAACATTAGACGTAGAGTTCTGTCTTGTTTTATTCTGGCCTATACGCCCGGACACCTGGTTCCAAGGGGAGAGTTCCTGGTTCTTGTAAACAACGCACTGTGTACCAAAAATGGATAATACGCTCATTGTCTTCCTCAAATATCCAACCCCTGGACAAGTAAAAACCCGTCTGGCAAAGGACCTCGGCAATGAAAGGGCATGTTTCATTTACCAATCACTTGCAGAACACGTTATCAAGAATATCATCCCGAAAAATCAAAGACCCTATGAGGTACGGATCTTTTTTACCCCGGTGGATAAGGCGAGCGAAATTAAAGCATGGCTAAGACCTTTCCTTAGCATCATACCGGGAGACAACACACAGTTTATATCTCAGAAAGGAAATGGTCTGGGAGAAAGAATGTCTACTGCCTTTAAAAGAACATTGAAAAGGCCTCCCCGCACAAACGAAGGCAAGAGATTTTCGCCACATCATGCGATAATCATAGGGACAGATTGCCCCGAAATAGATGCAGAATTAATTGAAAGCGCCTTTGAAGTTTTAAAAGAAAAGGACGTTGTTATCGGGCCATGCAAGGATGGTGGTTATTACTTAATTGGCATGGCTAGATACATACCCGAATTGTTTGTGGATATAGAGTGGAGTACCAGCCGCGTATTCGACCAAACCCTGGAAAAGGTGCAGAAAAACAATCTATCCTGGAGCATCCTCAAGACTCTATCAGATATTGATTGTGTAGAAGATTTGTATCCGAGGAAAGATTAATAGGCACGGTGATATTCGCTCTCGATAACCTTCGCAATCAAATAGTCTACCAACCACGCTGCAATATTGTTTGCTGTGCAAAAACTTCTCGTGGCTAAAGTTACCTGGTAGTGTAAAAAAAATAAATATTTCTTATGATCTTTCAAATAAAGTGTGTCATGGCACACTTTATTTGAAATTCATAGTAATGCCCTTTTGCAGAAGACGATCTATATCGCCGGCTGATAATGGCTGGCTGTAAAGGTAACCCTGTATGTTATTACAATGGAGTTCACGAAGAAAGTCAGCCTGTTCGGTGTTTTCAACGCCCTCGGCAACGATCTTCAGCTTAAGGCTCTCAGCTACGGCAACGATAGCGGTGACAATTGCTGCGTCATCCGGATTTGTTGTAATGTCTTGTATAAAAGACCGGTCAATCTTGAGTGTGTCTATGGGAAAACGTTTCAAATAGCTCAGAGAAGAATATTCGGTGCCAAAATCATCAATGGAAAAGAGTACCCCAACGGACTTCAACTCCCGGAGCGCAGCAAGAACAACCATGTCGTTTTGCATAATAATACCTTCTGTAAGTTCCAGCTCCAGACACTTCGGGTCAAGACCCGTCTCCCGCAACGCACGGGTAACCATATTCACCAGATTCTGCTGCCGGAACTGGCGCACAGAAAGATTAACGGTAATACGGAGCGTGGAAAACCCTGCTTCGTGCCATGCCCTGGTTTGAGCACAGGCGGTCTTCAGCACCCATTCACCAATGGGAACGATAAGGCCGGTTTCTTCGGCAATGGGAATGAATTTGGTAGGGAAGAGCATCCCCCGATGGGGATGCTGCCAGCGTACCAACGCTTCCATACTGATAATCTGGCCGCTATTCTGATCCACCAGTGGCTGGTAATATACGACCAGTTCGCCTTTTGCCAGTGCCTTGCGCAGATCATTTTCCAGCATCAGCCGCTCAAGATTATTAATATTCATGTCCTCCATGTAAAACTTGAAGGTACTCCCCCCTTCTTCTTTGGCATGGTACATGGCAATGTCGGCCTTTTTAATCAGATCGTCCATGTCATTTGCATCTAACGGATATATGGCAATACCTATGCTCGAGGTTACATGTACTTCATGTCCCTCAAGGTAAAAGGAGGTAGACAGGGCACTAAGAATTTTTTGCGCTATGAAAGCAGCGTCCTGTGGATGGGTAATGTCTGAGATGATAAAGATGAATTCGTCTCCTCCCAATCGTGATACCGTGTCTCCTTCTCGTATGCAATTTTTCAGACGGTCTGCAAGGGTCTTCAGCAACTGATCACCAAAAGCGTGCCCTAACGTATCGTTAATCGTTTTAAACCGGTCAAGATCAAGGAATATTACCGATGCCAGTTTTTTGTTTCTGCTTGCATGGATCATTTCCTGACGAAGACGGTCAGTAAACAAAATACGGTTGGGCAGATTGGTTAATGTATCGTAATGTGCCATATAAACAAGCTGCTTTTCTACCTCCTTTTTATCCGTAATATCCTCATGTATCGCAACGAAGTGGCATGTTTTTCCATCCGGGTCCAGCAGCGGGGTAATGGTCTGATTCACCGTATAAAGACTGCCGTCCTTGCGGCGATTTATGACCTCTCCATGAAAGGCATTTCCAGAAAGGATCGTTTGCCATACCTGCTGATAGTATGCAGCATCATGTCTGCCTGATTTAAACAGGCGCGGGGTCAGGCCACAAGCCTCGTCTGATGTGTACCCGCTCAGTTTGGCAAAAGCGGCATTGACCCACGTAATTCGTCCCTCGCTATCGGTAATAAATACCGCATTGGCTACCGATGCCATTGCTGCGCTATGCAAACGCAACTGTTGCTGATCTCTTGCAACCAGCAAGGTTATGCTGATGCGGGCAGCCAGATTTTCCAGCAAGTGAATGGTTTTTGTATCAAAGACGCAGGGCTTGCAATCATACAAATTCAGCATACCCATCACCTTACCCTCAGAATATATGGGAACCGAAAGAAAGGAGTTCAATCCATAACGGTAAGCGCGTTCCCGGCATTGTTGAAAGACAGGTTCTTGCGTATCAATGGTCTGTGACTTTCCGGTACGAATGGCAAAACCAATGATGCACTCATGCCCAGGAACATCTTGCCATTGTGCTGTGAAATCTTTAAGATAATTTCCGTGCGTGCCGGCTTGTGCTGAAATGCTAACCGTGCCATCTTTTTCTTTCATGCCGATCCATACCAGCGGGTAAGCGAAGATATCGGTAAGACGCGTGCAAACATACGGCAAGATAAAATTCAGCGGTTGTCCCTGCAACACAAATTGATCAATCTCGTGCAGTAAAGCATCGATAGTCTGCGTTCGTTTGTGATCCGTGATGTCAGCAACCACGGCCATGGTGCCGTACACACTGCCTTGTCTGTCGCGCAGTAATGCCGTGGAGATGCTGATGTCAATCGGCGAACCGTTTTGTTTTTGCCTGCGTACTTCTACGCCGGTCACCGACTCGCCCTGCAATACCCTTTCCCGCAATGCAAGGAAATCTTCTTGTTTATCTTGAGGAACGATGGGAAGAAAGTGGCCGAGCACTTCCTGCTCTTTCCAGCCAAACATGTGTTCTGCAGCCGGATTCCACATCACAACGTTTCCCTGTGGATCAAGGGTGATAATCGCCAGCGGCGAGGCGTGAATCAAAGCTTGAAGAGTTTGGTTCGTCTTCCGTAATGCCTCTTCGGCCTGCTTTTGTGTGCTGATATCTGTTGCGATTTCAAGCCGGACAATACGTCCGTCCACCCAGGTGATTGCCCTGTCGGAAATGGTATACCATCGCCCGTTCAGGGTGTTCTGAAATTCCCAGTCATACCTGCCTGCAGGATTTCCCCTGGCGTCTAAAAGTTTATCGTTGGTGCAAAATTCACACGGACCTGCCTGATTTGCCTGAAATACCCGCCAACAGATTTTACCGGTCACATCCTCCAAAATATCCCGTAGACATTTGTTTACATAAAGGACTTCATGGGTTTTCATGTCTGCAACATATACCACGGCATTCAGTCCATCCAAAACTGAAGTAAGTCGGTTATGAGATTCATGCAAAGCCACTTCCGCACGTTTACGTTCCGTGATGTCTCTGGCAATGCCAATAGTTCTCGTGACATTTCCGCGACCGTCCCTTAACTGAAAAGTCCTGTATTCACATACGATTCCCGTGTCTTTAAACCTGAGCTCAAATTGCAGGCTTTCTCCTCGTATGGTTCTTGTATGGAAATCCATTGCTTTTTTCAGGTTCTCTTCATCAAAAAGAGGTGAAAAGGGTTTCCCAAAAAATTCTTCTGGTTTATGGCCGGTAAGCCTTTCAAAGATATTGTTTACATATAAGATATTGCCTTGCGTATCGCAAATATATGCAAGATCTCTTATTTCTGAGAATAGCAATTTAAATATTTTTAATTCTTCATGTATCTTTTCACTCTCAGTAATGTCCACAAATGCGACTCCCACACAATTATTCGTGAGGGGAAAAGCCTTGACTGAAAAGATGGTTTTGAAATTACCCGTGTTAGTAAAGTAGTCGTCTTTCAGGTTTTTTACCTTCCCGGAACGGATAACTTCGGCATACATTTTTGGAACTTCCGTGTCGATGAGGGCAGGAAAACACTCTGCCATGGTCTTTCCGATAAGACCCTCCAACGCCACTCCGGTAAACTGAATTGTTGCAGTATTGGCGGCAACAAGTTTGCAGGTTCTTATATCATCGATATTTTCCAAATGCCACACAATCAGACCTATTTGTACATTATTTAAGATCTCTGCATAGAGCCGGATGCGTTCCTCCGCTCGTTTGCGTTCGGTAACGTCCCGGAAAACACTCAGAACGACTCTCTTATTCCCCCATGAAGTAATACTGGTATGGAGTTCAACAGAAATTTGATGACCATTTTTATGACGAATGCAAAAGTCCTGGGTAAAGGCAGCGCCCATAGTAACACAATCTTCAACCATCTTCGTATAGAGCGTTACGGACTCTTCATGATAGAGTTGTGTGTGGTGCATCCCGACAATCTCTTTACGATGATATCCAAATAAGTCTTCCGCCCTTTGATTTACATCGGTAATTATCCCTGATTCCATATTGACAAGGAAAATTGCATCCTGTGAAGCTTCGATGAGGTTATGGTATTTTGCTTCAGTTGCCTCATCAGGCTGTTTCCCTTCGGTAATATTCTGCGCAGTGCCATAGATATGTATGACTCTACCCTGTGCATCCCCCCAAACCGGCTGAGCGTAATCACGCAGCCATAGGACTTCTCCGTTTTTGGTAATAATACGAAATTCGCTTATCTTCGGCTGCCCTGAAAGCAAATGATTCCGGTGCTGAAGGAAAACAGGTTTATCTTCGGGACGCACAAGACTATACCAACTATCACATCCATTTATTTCTTCAAGGGTATAGCCGGTAATTGGAGGAAAAGCTTCGGTTACACATTCACCTACGAACGTACCATCAGATTCCACACGTAAGGTATATGCAAAGTCAGAATTGGTTTCAAAGGTATTACTCCGCCCCTGACAAATTTTCACATGCTTCACTGATTCATTCCGTTCCTTCTCTACCCTGGCATCCCTCAGACTCTTCTTTAATGCCATGGGTAAACCGTGCAATTTTCTCTTAAGGATATAGTCGCTCAGACCGGATTTCATTCCCTCTACGGCGATTTCTTCGTTCCCGTGATCGGTAACCATGATTACCGGCACAGAAGGAAACCGTTCTCTGATCGACCGGAGAATCCATAATCCATCTGCCCAGTCAAGAAGATATTCGGTAATCACCGCGTCGAAGGAGCCTTTTTCAATGACCTCGTCAAAATCCTCCCGTTTCATTATCTCCAGGAACTCTAAACCATAAAATTCCTTTTGAAAATCTCGTTTGATCTGACTCCGGTCATCCTGATTATTATCGATAAGCAGAAACTTCATAGTTTATCTCTGTGTTGTAGAGAGAGCTCTGCGAAAGAATACAAGGCATATAAAATACTGAGTGCAGATCAAGTTCTTTGTTAACCAAAAAATACCCTCCAAACAAAGAGAGAAATCATCACAAGGCCGATAATCAGTTTTAACATCGACCCCCCCAAAAAACCTACAAAGTTACCCAGGCCCGACTTCAACGCCCCCTGGTAACTCTTTCCTCCTATCATTTCAAAGACAATGGTGCCAACGATAGGTCCTAAAATCAAACCGACTGGACCACCCACAAAGAACCCGGCGCCGGTACCCACCAGTGAACCAATAATTCCCCATCGTGTAGCGCCAAATTTTTTTGCACCGTATACATTCCCAAGGTTTTCCAATACAACAGAAAAAAATGGCCATCAATGCAAAGAGCAACAACATTACCCAGGTAACTTTTTCAAAATGGGTACAGAGTGCATAGATAAAAGCTCCCACCCAAATCAGAGGCGTGCTCGGAATGATCGGCACGACAATTCCAGCCATTCCCACTATCATTATCATGAGAGAAATTACAAATATCGCAATATCCCAAATTCCCATCAACTATCTTTCCTTCAAGATGTTTAATTTGCAGATGTTCAGAAAACTTCAGCGTCAATAGCGCCGTAATTTTTCAGCATGTGATACACAGATGGTATTTTTTTCGTTGCTCTTATATAATTAAGCCTCAAATTCAGCTACAATAACCGTATGATCCGATGGCTTGTTCAAAAGCCTTGGGGCGATGTCGATCCATGCCTTTGTTGATTTATTTGCCAAATTCCGGGTTGCCCATATATGATCAACCCTCCAACCCCGCTTCCCGGCGATGGCATTTTTTACCCGATAATCCCAGAAAGTATATTGTCCGGCTTCATGCTGATGTAGCCTGAATACATCAACAAATCCCCATTCCTTCAATTTCAGAAGGGCTGCATGCTCATCGGGGTGGTAGCCTATGCTCCCCAGTAAATGATCCGGATCATAAACGTCTCTTGGTTCAGGCGCAACATTAAAATCTCCCACCCACAGCACCGCCTGATCTGGCCGGTAATTTTTGTCAAAATACTCGTATAGTCTTTGAAACCAATCCAGTTTATATTGAAACTGTTTCAAAAGGGGATGGACACCCTGGGGGATATAGGTGTTGACCAGCGAAATGTTATGCACAGTAGCCGCAATGAGACGTGTGCCCTCAGATTCGTATTCATCAAAACCTATCCGGACATTTTTCAAAGGAACTTTACTGAGAATGGCTACCCCATTGTAAGACTTTTCACCACGGAAGACCGTATAATATTTCATATCCTCAAAAGCTTCCTTCGGAAATTCAGCATCCGTCACTTTTGTCTCCTGAAGACACAGGATATCCGGTGATTCTCTTTGTATCCAGTCAATCACAATCGGTAATCTTGCCCTCACCGAATTAACATTGAAACTGGCAATTTTCATGGCTGAAACAACCTGTACCCTTAATAGGAATGAGGCATCTGTAGTAAGCGTATTAAATAGACTGACATGTGCTGGTCGTTGCGAGCGACAGCAATACAATCCTACTCATAAGATTGCTTTGGGTTAACGCCCTCGCAATAATAACTTTCTTTATGTGCTTACTATAATAAGAAAAGTATAATAAGACATTGAATCAGGAATTTGACACGTCAAAATATAAGAATTGCAAAACTTCATTACTATCAGATAGAATGTTGCAAATTATTATACCATATTCTTAATCTTTTTAACAAGGTGAGATGAACTCAAATGGGTGTTATTCACAATACCATCAAGACATTTCACCCAGCCTATTTTGCAATGGTGATGTCTACCGGAATAATTTCCATTGCAGCCAAGTTGCTGGGTTTCACAGAAATTAGTTACGGACTTTTTTATCTGAACATCGTTGCCTATGCAATTGTTTTTTTTACTTCAGATACTCCGGGCAACGATGTTTTGGAATAATCTTTACGCCGACCTTTCCAATCCAAAACTAAGCCTTGTCTTTTTTACCATCGTTGCGGGCACAAATGTACTGGGTGCACAGTTTACTACCATTGTTAATCACCCGGAAATTGCAAAGGGACTTTGGTACTTTGGCATTTTTCTCTGGGTGATTGTTTCACTATCTACATTCAGCATTCTCTTTATTGCCTGTGAGCAAAGGATTGAGATGGTATTACATGGCGGGTGGTTAACTGCAACCGTAGGAACACAATCTGTCGCAGTTCTTGGCGCTACACTTGCCCCCCAATTTGGTACAGGTGGCAGCTTTGTAATATTTTCCTCATTTGTATGGTGGATGATTGGTTCGTGCCATTATGTGGTCTTAATTACGCTCATCATTTACCGTCTCGTATTTTTCAAGATATCACCCGACGCATTGGTACCGCCGTATTGGATTAACATGGGTGCCCTTGCTATCACGACCCTGGCAGGCTCTGCGCTCTGTCTTAATATTCCGAAAGTGGAATCTCTCTATACGGATCTCTTAGGATTCACAAAAGGACTAACCCTGTTTTTCTGGTCATTCGGCACCTGGTGGTTACCATTTTTGATAATTATTGGGGTGTGGAAATACGTTGTTACAAAGACACCATTTAAATATAGTTCGCTCTATTGGGCGATGGTCTTCCCTCTAGGCATGTACACTGCATGCACCATAAAGCTTTCTCAGGCAATCCAGATTCCTTTTATCGCTAATATATCCAAATATTTTATCTATGTGGCTTATATTGCGTGGGTTTTTATCTTTATTCATATGATTATCTCTATGATAAAGACAGCTACTACAAAAGAAACTCCTAAATAAAAGGAAGAGAAAGCCGTTCAACCTCAGACGCCTGATGCTTCTCAGGGCAAAGGCTCAGCGCAAACTGACGGGCAATGGAGAATTGAACAGAAGGTTGTGCATCGGCTTTTTTCGCACATTACCATGAATTGGAGAGGTAGGCCACTGACAAGTCATGTAGTGGTAGTAAAACTGATTAGCTCAACAACCACATCGAAAGGATTGCAAGTGTATGCAGAATTGGATAAATCGAAATATCCCACAAAGATCGAAATGAACGACGACGAAATGCCAAAAATCACTGTTTGTAGACATGGGTTTCATGGTGACTGGAACTATACAATTCGCCCACATGGGTAAATGTTATTTCACGACAGCGCCTATGGATAATTTGTCCAGCAGCGAGCTTTCTGGAGGAGAAACAAAAAGTTTGAACATTATCAAGTAGCGTATTGTCAAAAATTATTTTATTTGTGCCTTCGAGAGTTCCGCTTTTACATTTTCAATAGACAGACCGTAACTTTTGCCATGCTCTTGCATTTTTTTGTCATATTGATAATTGCGAGCAGCCACGAATCCCAGTCCGCCTCCCTGAAAATATTCATATACCATAATGGTTTGTTCCGTCGTGTCTACAAGATAGAACGGCTGTCTATTGCCTTGTTTTTCTCCAACAACACCGAAGACATGTCGTGCATTCCCATCCCCCTGCGCAACAACATAATTTGTCGTGTTCTTGAAGAATAGCATTATAACGAGCAAGGCGATAAGAACCAGGAAGAGGGTATTTGTGCTAAACATCTTGTGCATATTGATACCTCCATGGCAAATGAAATAATTTCCTGTATAAACAAATAGCAAAGGCTTGCTATTGCTTTTTAATATTTGTATGTATCATGTTATTTTTTTTGTCTGTTAAACTGCTCAATAAGTTTTCCTCGTGCTCCTCTCTAATCAGGATCGTTGGTTTTAAAAGAATAATCAGATTTGTTTTTTCATGAGTCTTCTGGTCACGGCTAAACAATCTTCTGAGCACTGGGATATTGGATATAATAGGAATACCCGACGTCAGGTGATCTTTGGTGATATGGCCCAGACCACCGATCAAGAGCGTTCCTTTGTCAGGAACACAAACCGTTGCAGACACCTGAGAGACATTTACCTGAGGTAGCTGGATTATTTGATCAGGCGGGATGTTCGCGGTTGATGCCCCGCCTCCACTGAAGGTGGTTCCTGTACCTACGCCACTAAACCGAAAAGAATCGATCGATTCAATCTGAAATACCGAGGGGGTTACTTCCAAATGGATGTATCTTCTGTCTGCGCTTACAATTGGTCTCACATCAAAGGTAGTGCCTTCGGGTATGGTACCGATAACAGGAGTTACAACACCCTCGGAGACAGACGTGCTTTGGACGTAATTGATAGTTTTTACAACTGCGATATTTCCCCGTTGGGTATTAGAAAGTGTTATACGGGGTGAGGTAAGAAACTCTGAGTCTTTGCTCTGCTGAACGGCTCGTAAAAAGCCAGCCACGTTACCTAAGATAGTATAATTAAAACTAAGACCCGTAACCGTTGGATCACTGAGGTTGCCTTCTATATTTTCCGCACCATTATCAATCTCCATATCACCGCTCATCAATTCATTTCCAATATCCTCGAGAAATCTGTCTGAAACGGTAATAAAGCGGGATTCGATACTTACTTGAAGATTTTGTGACGACCTCAGGGAAGCCAGCAGATCTTCAATTTGCTCATGGACGTATTTGCTGTTTACGACAACAAGATCGCCAGGCTGTCCCATCCGCGCAATGATACTTCCTTCGCCTTGACCTGAGACATTAATGTTTCGTTGGCTACCAGCCCCGACAGCACCAATAACGCTGGCACGCGACGACCACGTTAAAGGTTCAACGGTGGTTACAATCATTTCTATCAGATCGTGTATTCGCTCTGAAGGATCCTTGGTTCTGGTATTCTCTCTCCTGCGCATGGTTAATTGGCTGGAAGCCGCTGCTGTAATGTCAAATTCAAGCGGCTCTTTATCATCGAGATTGATGAGAATATCCCTCACGTCGTAGACCCGCAGTTCCATTTTTTGTCTATAAACATGAATAATATCTCCTTCAATCACATATTCGTACCCGCTTGGCAAAATATATTTTAACGCTGTTCGCAGTGGTACATCTTTAAGCTTTAAGGTAACAGAAGCACCTCCTGCATCTGAATCGATAATCATGTTAACATTGGTCTTTTCCCGGATAAATACGATAATGTCTCTTAGTGGCGTATCTAAAAATTCGAATGAAATCATCGTGTTCAGTGCGTCTTCTATGACTTTTGGTGTCGAGTCTTTTTCTGGATTGAGAATCATTCGTAATTGTTCTGTTTTTCTTTCGTTTTCTTCAACAACTTTATCCAGTTCCGGAAGGGTACGCTTTGAAATATCCTCCCATTGTTCTTTGATCGGAAACCGTAAGATTTCCTGGTGGGGAATAGCTGAGTCTCTGAGATATTCATGGCTCTTGAGCTTTTCTTGTGCATGGGTAGTTTTTAGACTTTCTGTAATCCGCTGATGTTTTATATCGTTTACTTTCCCCTTGAGATATAATGCCTCCTTGTGAATAGGGTCTCTTGCAAGTATTTCCTCTATTCGTTGTAAGGCCCCATCATACTGCTCTCCCTCTAAAGCAACATGTACCTCTTGCAATAAAGAGGAAATGTCCTTATGAGGTAACACTGGCGCTGCAATCTCCTCAAGCAAGCTAACTCCAGATGCTGATTCCCGCGGGGCATTTTTTTTCTTCTAAAAGCCGCCTGGATTCTTTCAGTAGCTTTTGTGCTTCTGTATTATGAGGTTCAAGAAGGATGGCAAGTGCAAGTGCATCAATTGCCTTTGTGAAGTCATTCAGTCCAAAGTACATTTTAGCGGTCTTAAGATAATAATTATTAGTCGCAGAACGATTCGACTCAAAACCGCTTTTATCTTGTGCCAATGGTTGACGTGGCACTAAAATAAATAGGGATGCATTCAGGACAACGATCAAGATTGAGATAAATATGCTTTTCATGCAGACCTCTTTTAAAAAAACCTTATTGATTGGTTGACATGGTATTAGCTGCTGGACAAACGGTAACAGTTTCTGTTCCCAATTTAACCACCTCTCCAATCCAGACATTGTAAGTCTCTCCGGTTTTGTCTTCAAATGTGACTTGTGAAGTGGTAATCGTATGTTTCTCTTCTGTTATTGAGACACCCAAAAAATCGTTCTTTTCGCTCTGAAGAGCTGTAGTTTTTTTGGTAAAAAATGGTTTCGGTGCAAGAGGAGTAATCTCTGTCAATCTGCAATAAGTATGAAAATCCACAGTTTCCGGACCAATTTTCCGCCCTCCGCCAATTATCTCGCCTCTTCCAATGATAAAACTTTCAGCCCACCATTTGTCTTTATAAAATTTTCGGACCTGAATCAATGCCCTATCGGCAGTTCCTCCTTTGAGGATAAATTCTGTAGTCCCGGGAATGGTACCCTCCATACCGGAAGAAGGTGGTGTTTCTGATTTTTTTAATAAATCTTTAGCTGTTATATCTCTGCTTGATCCACCTGGTATAAAGTTACCAAAGAGGTCCGGCCGCAACGAAAGACTTGCAGCGGGTGGGGTTGTAAGTCGTAATTCTAATTGCGCCGCATCTTTTCGGTCTGTATTTATCGGTGGAGGCACACCTGTTTTAAGTTTCCTGTCGATGATGGCTGATAATGACAACAATTTTGAATCAATATTATGTATTTTTAAACTTGCTATAACAAAGGTACAAATTACCGTGTATATAAGGTAACTGACGATAATACCAAATATGAATTTTTCACAATGTTTGAAGGTAAAGTATTTAATGTTCATCTTTTTATGATGACTTAGGTTTTATAGTCAATGACATACGCATCAATAATAACGTCTGTAATAAAATGAGATAGATTATCGTTTACGTCTGTACTTAAGACATTATCGCTTTCAATGTGAGAGTTGGGACTTGGAATTTTATCTCTACTCGAAATATTAACCCCTTCTATAACAAAGGGAACTGGCGATTTTAAAATATCATGGAGTAAAGATTGGATACGATCAGCTTGCAATTCAACCTCTATGGTAATGGGTATTGCGGTATAAATATGCGCAAAAGAGGTGTCATAGGAGCAACAGGAATCTTTAAAGGTAACTTTCCCAAGCTTGGTAATTGCGGTATTATCAAGGATAATATTCACAATCGCTTCTATAATCCAAAATCTTTTCTGAGCAGTCAAAATACTGTCCCACGCGGGAATCACGGTCTCCCAATTTTGAAAGGGTAAAACACCCTTATCCGCAGCAACGTGCCTTGCCTCTAATTTTGCCAATAATTCTGAAATCCTTTTCTCATACTCGTTCTTCCAGAGCGCTTCATCTTCAATCTTCATTAGCCTTTCTTCTGTGCCTCGTATCACAAAAACTGATTCCAGATGATCATCCATTCCCTTAAGAAAAGATTTGCACTCTTCAACTTCTTTATTATAAAGTTCACCCTCTCGTATTTTAGAGCTGATCCAGGACTCATTGTACAGGTCTTTTTTTTGCAGTATATCTTTCGAGTGCAGATGATAAATCCTCCATATTCTTGCAAGTCGTGACATATTGATTTGAAAGTGGAAATATAAACACGAACAAAAGAGCCAACAAGGCAAAAAAACAAATGCCTATAACCAGCCAAAAGTTCCACGTCCCCGCGAAGGCACTATGGCATATCCTTCGAATATGTTGGAAACTCATATTCCTGATAGTATTCATAAATTATGCAATACCCACAGTTTTTTAAGATTTATTAAACGGCGTTGAAGTTCCGTTAAGTAACCCTAAAGAATCTTCTTCGCTGCGTATTTCATGGTTTGACTTTACAATCCATCGTATCTCAAAACTAATGCAATTACCCCTATTATCTTTATGTTCCACCTGGCGAGAAGATCCTGGCACTATTTCCACATTTTTGAATGCAGTAACTTTTTGATCAAAAAGGGTTAAATTTCGAATAGGCTTTAGGATATTTTCTTCAATAAAACGCATACCTGGTTCCCGGCTTTCTCCTTTGATTCCCATAAGAAGCGATTTTTTTGGAGTGTCAGGCTTTGTGGACGTGGTTGTTTTTTTCTGTTGACCCGCCCCGGCTGATGTCTGTTTTGACAAACTTAGGACGTTTTCATCTATCCAGGAAGATTGAATGCCACAAAGAGTAACGTTAGCCGGTATCAGAGACAGTACTTTATTCAATCCTTCCAACCAAAAAAACCTGAAAGAATCAATGGAGGAGATAAGGTCAAGTGCAGCCTTATTTGTTTGTGCAAGAGTTTCAACTTTTTTGTAGTTTCCTTCAAGCTCTTTTACATTTTGTAATACTTTTTGATGTTGAGTATTAGAGTTCTGAAGATGGGTAGTTCGGGCATATAACCCAAAATATTGAATGATGAACGACAGGGCCAGACATGCCAGTGAGGCAACCGCGTATATTTTTTTTCTCTGCAATCTCTGCGGCTTTGATCAGTTCCGGTGGCAATAAATTAATTTTTATTCTACCTAATCCAATTCCCTGAAGGGCAAGCCCTAATACCGATACAAAATCTAGTATGTTTTCATTGAAATAGGCAGGATTTATATCGTTTGATAATTTTACCTTGTTTAAGGTCTTAAAGATTTTTACTTCGTAGGCAAAATTATCGGTAATAAATTTTACATTATCCGATTCTTTAAATTTATTTCCCATGAGTAAAACAGTCTGAAACTTAGCCGACTCCTTCATCAAAGACTTGTAATATTCCATAGATCTCTGGATTTCTTTAACAAGGTCAGCATCGATCTTAGAAGTTGGAATACTTCTCAGCCAGAAATACAAGCCATCAACGATAATGAGATCGGTGTTTTCAGTTTCTGCGTTTATAATGATCGTTAAGCCACTGATTTGTTGGTCAAAAAAAACAAGATTGTAAATAGCCAGCGGTGTGGCCTGTATTGCATTTAGTTTCGGCTCAATTGGTGAGATATTGGCTAACAACTGGTCGAGTGTTACTCGCTTAGATGCAAACAGACCAACCTCTATACTATTTACGTCATTAACCTTTTCCGTTAATTGTTGGTAATCCCATACAATGTCTTTGAGATCAAAGGGAATTTGTTGCTTTGCCTCATAACTTACGACACCTTTTAACTGTTTTTTATCTATTGGGGGTATGCTGATAAACCTGGACAACACGGACTGCCCAGGAATAGACACTATTACTTTATCGTCTTTATGTATGTGGTGACTTGTAAAAAAAGTTTGGATGGCCTCTTTGATATGAACGGATTGTGAAACATTTTCATCAGGTTTAAGCTGAGGAATTTCAATAATACTGAGGTTGTCGATTATTAATTCATTCGCTCTCTGAGTGACCTTGGCTACTCTTAAAAAGCATTCATTTATATCAATTCCCCAAGCAGATTTACTCCTGGATTGTTTAAATATTTTGGGAAGCTTATAGGTATTAAAATTAATAATTTTAGGCGTAACATGAAAATGTTTTAATTTCATATATGTTGTTTCTTTGGTCAACTGTTTTTTCTTATAGGATTATTTTATTCCTTAATAATCCTAAATTTGCACAAATCAGATACCAAAACAATAAAGTACCTTAAGATAAGCATTAACTATCCTAACTGGTTAGAATTATTACTTTTTAAAATTAATTATTTTATTTGTTAATTTATCTAAACCACGGTGAAGTTGTTTAATTTTTCGCCATAGTCATTAAAATCATCAAAAAAATTTCAGGAAATAAACAGGTAAGTCAAAACTTTCAACCTTCTCCCTAATCGTTGCTGTTAAACAAGGAAAGGAGTAACACCTTAGTTCTTTGAAAAATTAATCAGCGATTTTATAAACTAAACTGACCTCGCAACTCAGGGTAGATGCTTTCATTCCTTAGGGTTGTAATAACTCGTCTGAAATATTATAATTTGCTGTGGTTATGTGAAGTACGGGATTTCTTACCGACTCAATTCACAATCTTTTCTGAAAGGCCGTAAATATGGAGAGTTTGGAAGGGGTACATGTCATGATAACCTCAGGACCAACCAAGGGCTATATAGACGCCGTGCGGTACATTAGCAATACATCGACCGGGAAATTGGGGGCCATGATTGCAACCGAACTTCTGAAAAGCGGCGCTTGCGTAACGTTCCTTTATGGAACAGGCAGCAGCATTCCAGATATCACTTTATTAGATAAAGACTGTTCCCGTCGACTAATTCTTATTGAAATAGAAACAATAGACGACTTGGTAATCACGATTCAGAAAAAACTGAAAGATAATTCATTCGATACGATTGTACACGCTATGGCAGTGCTTGACTACATCCCGGAAACGCCCAGGAGCGATAAAATCCGTTCAAGTGAAGACAAGATAACAGTCACTTTCATAAAAACACCTAAGGTTATAAAATTAATAAGAAAGATGTGGCCGCATGCCTTTTTCATAGGGTTCAAACTAGAGGCGGGATTATCACGAGACGCTCTTATCGAAAGGGCATATGCATCTCTTATAGAAAATGGAACGGATTTAGTTGTCGCTAATAATCAGGATGAGATTGCGGGAAATAAACACCAGGCTTATCTGGTAAATTCACAGAAGAAAATTGAATCCTGCTGTAAAACCAAACAAGACATAGCAAAAGCACTGGTAACGGTACTTTCAAAACACCCGAAGTTGGAAAAAACGAAATAAAAAGGTTTCTCCAGAAATGCACAACAAAACAGGTCGCTCTGTCCAAGGAAAAATGTCCTTCCTTGGTTGGGGCAGCCTATCCGGTACCGCAAGAGGTGCAGGGTCATAATAATCCTTATTAAGCAGATGAAATTCAGCAATAATTTTATCGCAGACTCACCCTTTCCACGTTAAGACATTATATACGTCTACCGGCTTGTTAATCCCTTTCAATTTTACGTTTTTAATTTCTTCTGTTTCCACCAGGTCTTTTATTTCTGACAAGGTACGTGAGGTAATCAGAATCTGGCTTGGTTTGGCTTCCATCTGCAATCTATGGGCAATATTGACCTGGTGGCCTATTACGGTATAGTTCATCTGGATTTCTGAGCCGATATTCCCAACCGTGGCATATCCGGTATTTATACCAAAATAAATGTCAATGTTGCATCCCGTTTCGAGCCAGTGATTTCGCAGTTCCTGCACTTTTTTTTCGCATATCAATTGCCATTCTGACCGCCCGCTCTGCGTGATTATCATACTCAATGGGATCCCCAAAAAACACGAGAATTCCGTCTCCCATGAATTTGTCAAGCGTACCTCCATACCGGAAAACGATCTTTGTCATCTCGGTAAAATATTCGTTTAGCAGGGTTATGGTATCCTCCGGCTCCATAGTCTCAGACGCCTCGGTAAAACCCTTAAGATCAGAAAAACATATCGTCAATAATTTTCTGTCATTTGTCAGGTATTTATCACTGCCGCTTGAGATAATGCTCTCGGCAATTTGTGGTGAGACGTATCTTTTTAAGCGGGCTGTCCTCTGAATCTCTTCTACTTGTCTTTTCACCTTGTCTTCCAGCGACCGATTGAATTCTTCAATCAAAGTGTTTCGCTCCCGGAGCGCTTCGTTAAGTTTGACATTTTCTCTTATATTTTTGTAAGCTCCTACCGCACCCGCAACCGTGTCGAGGAGTTGTTCCGGATCGCTGCCCTTCACCACATAAGCATGTGGCCGAAAATGCTTGCGGATGTCAATTCGTTTTGCCCGCTCATCATGACCGCTATAAAAAATAATGGGGATGTAGGGCTTTTTTGATTTGATGGCCTCTGAAACCTTCAGCCCTGATATATCAGGCATATTGATATCCAGTACCACCGTAAAAACTGCATCATGAAATTTATCAATAGCCTCTTTTCCCCCCCTGCAGGTCAAGACATCATATCCTTCGTCTTCCAATATTGCAGCAGTAGTTTGAAGCATGGAGAGGTCATCATCGACAATCATGACACAAATCTTTCCAGATAATTCAATCGCCATACTATCTTATCCTTGAGTATTTGCTATGGGTAGTCTGACGGTAAAAGTGGAGCCTTTCCCTTCTTGACTCTCTAACTCAATATGCCCTTCATGCCTCTGTATAATGCTATGGCTGAGAGCCAGGCCGAGACCGAGCCCGTTTGCTTTTGTCGTGAACAGGGGATCAAATATCAGAGGCTTCACATTATCAGGGATACCGCGCCCGTTGTCGGCAAAGGTGGTCGACAAAACAGAGCTGCCTTCTTTTTGTGCACGAACAATTAATAATCCGCCCATGGGCATGGCCTCACAGGCATTTTGGATCAGATTTATAAATACCTGCTCAATCTGAGTGACATCAACAAGGATCGGAGGTAGAGAGTCTTCGGCGTATACTCTTGTTTTGACGTTTTCCGGTATCCTGACTCTCGAGAGGGAAGATTCAATGAGGGTGCGAATATTCACGGGAGACACCGTCGGCTTTGCAGTCCTTGAGAAACCCAGCAAATCATTGACGATCTTGATGCTCCTCTCCGTTTCTTTTTCGATGATTTCCATAAAAGCACTGAATTTTTGGCTTTTACTCTGCACCTGTGCGGCAGAAACGTCCTTTTTTAAAAGAAAGAGGGCGTTCTTAATGGCGCCAAGTGGATTTCTCAGCTCATGCCCGACTCCCGCAGCCAACTTGCCAACGACGGCTAATTTTTCCGAACGCACCAGCCGCTCCTGTGTCTCCTTCAGTTCTTTGTTTGTGTTATAGAGGCCTTTAATATGATCCCGCAACTGTTCCATAATTTTTTCTTTTTCATCGTGAGACGACTTGAGAGACCTGGTCATTTCGTTAAAATTTACGGACAACAGCCCAATTTCATCCCGCGAGCGGATGTCCACCGTGCGAGTAAGGTTTCCTCTGGCAATATCCATGGTAATATTTGCCATATATCGTAGCGGAGAAACTAGGTATGTGGTGAGAAAAAACGTCATGCATATTCCACCAAGGACAATGCCCAACCCCATGGGGACAATGCTTTGCCAGATAATCTTTTGAGTTCTTTTGTTTAATTTGTGATGGGATAAACCCATTTGAACAAACCCTAAAACAGCACGTAGTTCTTCCGTATCTACTCCGTCTTTACCTAAAATCTGTGCGGCAAATTCTTCCTCTGAAAAGGTCCTTTTTTCGAAGACCGGCGCAAAAAAATTACAAAATACCTCCCCTGAACTGGTCTTGATTCTATCACAGAGAATTTCCGTTGGAAGACTGAAGTCCGACTCCTCGATAAGAATACCACCTCTCGTCCACTGGCTATGGCTGGTCGCCGTACCCTGCTTTTGAAAACTTTTATGTCTGGGAATTTCTTCCATATTTATATTAATCTTTTGTGCCTTTTCTTCAACGAGGACTTTCTGGTTATCTGATATGCGTAAGTAACCAATTTCTTCTTCCCGGTCAAGCGCCCGCACTCTGTTGATAGCAGCATCAAGAAATGCCGTCTGTTCATACCGCAAGGCATAGGCAAATTCTTTGTCCTGCGCAAGCAGCAAAATAAGTGACGCTCCAAATTTCTTAAGCGCCTTTTCCTCCTGTCTTTTCGTGTGGATGAGGAAGAATGCGCAACAGAGTATCCCGATAAAGATCACCAGGATACTCACCAAAAGGGTAAGTTTTGTACGAATGCTAATCATGTGATTTAGAATAAAACCCTATTGTGGATACAAAACCACATCCGGATGCAACTGCATGGATGATATATCTATTCCAATCATTTTTGCCGTTAGGGTGTTTAACGTTAATTTCAGCTTCTTTGGCTGCTGAACACCCAGTGAAGTTGTTGTTGGATTGGCCAATAACCTTTGTGCAAGTTGGGCAGCCTGTATACCCGTCTCCCTATAATCCGGCGAAACGGAAATCAACGCCCCCGCTTTTACCATGGCATCAGACGTGGAAAATACCGGCAGGTGACTATTCAGGGTTATTTTAGGAATACTATTTAGGTTTTTTTTTGTAATCACCGTACTGTCAGGTATCAACCATAAGGCATCAATCTTTTGGATAATATTTTTCAGCGCTGGTTCGACATCTTTTTCCAGGAGGACCTCACTTTTAACAAGATTAAAGTCGAATTGCTTTGCCACGGTGTTTGCTTCTGCAACAATTTTCCTCGTTTTCTCCGGGTCATAAATGACCCCAACATTCTTGTGAGGCCCCAGAATATCTTTTAGGACGGAAAATTGGTCTTCGATCGATGCCTCTGATGAAATGCCCGTAATATTCGTTCCTTGTAAATTGAAGCGATCGTGATTGATAACCATACAAAATATGATGGGAATGTCAGGGAAATGTTCTTTTGCAAGGGTTGCGGCAAGGATGCCTACGGCCAGGATGACGTCCGGTTTCGATGTACTCTCCTTGGCCTTCTGGAAAATATTCTTACCCTCTTCCGCATCACCATAAAGGTCGTAGATGGCCTTTACCGAGATATGTTTCCCTTTGCATCCCTCTTTAAATCCCTGAATTGTCTCGTTATACGCCGCAATCTGCTGACTTCGGAAAATAATGACTGTGTTTTCTGCGGCAATTAACCGGGAAATGAAGAATATCGTTTGGAAAAGAAACACCAGGACAAACCAACTTACCAGCGCCAGCCCGTAGTGTCTTTTCAAGGGAAGAAATTCCTGTTTCATAGCGTCGGATGTTCTCCTATCAGAAAATCTGGAAACCCATCCGGAGATAGGTGGGACGATGCGTTGATCAATCCGTTAATCTTCACGAAGAGATTCATCCTGATGAACGTACTGTTCAGTTATGGTATGAAGCTTTTCTTGTAGCCGTGTTATAAGGGTAATTATGTTCGGTTCAAGATCTTTTATGCGAACATCTTCGGCCTTTTTAAGCTGCAACAAGCTGTCGCTGGCATGATGCATGGTTCTTTGCGCCGAAATTAACCTGACGTTTAAATCTCTGATACGCTGAGACATCTGCTTGATCATACGGAGAGCAAGAGTAGGGTCCACTTTAATCCGCTTGAGAAGTCCTTCATATTCTATGGCCAGGACCCTTGCCTCTCCAACGGCCTTGATCGTAGCAGAACGGGGGCTGGCATCAAAGAGGCTCATCTCGCCAAAAATATCCCCCTCTCCGAGTAAAGCCAAAACAGTTTCACTTCCCTTATCGTTCTTTACAACCTTCACTTTTCCACCCTGTATTACATACATGGTTCGGCTCAGCATACCTTCCTCAACAATGGTTTCACCATCTTTGTAGAGTCTTCCCAGGAGAGAATCTTCCGACATGGCACTCCTCCTTTCTATCGGTTTATAAAGGAAAAGACTGCTTTTTTCAACGGATAAATGACTACTGCACCTAACAAGTAAATGATACACCAGGGGTGTAATGCCCTGAAGAAGATGTCTTTATAGAATCTGCTTCCGGTAAACATATCCCAGAGGATATCACTGTAGGGTGTATTCTTCTCCGGATTTTTTTGTTCACCTTGAACGATATTGAAATAACTCCGGGAAATGGGCGATATAAAAGAGATGAGATTGTTTGCAGCAAAGAGCAGCCGGCCAAACAGATTATCTCTATTCAAGAATTTACACGTCGGGAAGTAATATTCTCTGAAGTCTTTTTCCTCAATCCCGTGGAGCAATGCGGTATGGGCTGCGGCCTTTGCCGTTATATAGGCAGAGCCTATTCCATCTTTGTACAACCGTGTGCTACTGGCATCTCCTACAAACGCTGTCCGGGCGGCAAAAGGGTTTCTTGCAGCGCCCACGCTTATCTTTGGAAAGCAGTGGCAAAATTTTTCTGGTACTTTAAAACCGGACGGCAAGAATTTTTTCATTGCAGCATGGTCAAGAAAAGCCCTTATGTGGTCTAATTTAGGATCTTTTCCTAATACACTGATCGTGATGTAATCTCCTTTTGGTATGACGCTGACAAACTTTATTCCGGGGATGCGGAGCAAAAAGATGTGGATTGAGTGCCCAAACCGGTGAGCTATCCAATCATTTCCCAGTTCGATCTCAGATTGAGCAGTTTTGACGGTAGGCGGAACTTTATATCCGGTAATGATGTCCTCATACATTTTGCCGGTGGCTCCTTTAATTCCAAAGGCGCCAACAAGGAGATCACACTCCTGGAGTATGTTTCCAGCCGAATAAAGTTTTGTTTTCTCTCCTTCCCTACAAACTTTGTCGATAAAAGACCGATTTACACAAACGCCATGTTCCATGGCCTTTCCGAGAAGGAACTCATCAAAACTCTGTATGCCTTTTGCCAAACTTCCGGCAGGTCCACTGCCCCTGAAGACCGTAGCTATGCCCCGCTGCCTGAGACGCGAAGATTTTATCTCAACACTACCCTCCAGGGTATGAAAAAAATACGACTCGATGCTCCATTGCACAACGGTAGAAGGTAAATTAATCCCTTCCAATGCCAGAGTTTGCACCAGCGATTCTGAAATAACCCCGGCACACATATTGCATCCTGATGCCCCATGAGTAAAAAAGGACTTTCTCTCGTAAAGCGTCAAATCGAGCGTTTTGCCCATATCCTGGGCTAATTTGGAAGCAAAAATGCCGAAGAATGAGCCCGCAGGACCGCCCCCGATTATTGCCACGCGCGCACCGTCATGCAGAATCGCTTTTGCTTCTTTCATGTACCGCTCGCTTTTTTATGAAGGTGGGATAATCTCTGTATGAGAGAGTAGAATGTGTATGATAAACAATCTCACTCATACCCAGAACTCAATCTACTGCGGAAATGCTTTATGCTTGGTTCCAAAAAATATGGACATTATAATAACACATCTTTTGTCTCTTTTCAAGCCTGCAAACATCTCTGCCAGGGTAACGTCAAAGTCCTGAAACCAAAAAAGAAGGAGTGTGAAGGCCAGGGAATCGCTGTTTATCTCAAAAAGGTTTGATCGATCGGGGGGGCAAAGGGTGAAAAAGAGTTGTTATAAACGAAGAAGTTTTAGGGCAAGGTGAGGTTTATAGGTCGTAGTTCTCAGGGTTTGTGCGATAGCGGTTTTCTCAAGGGAGCGAAAGATGCTAATGATGCAGTTTCTCAGAGAGGCCACAACCCGGGGCGCATGGTTCGTTCGGGTGTGGGAATGGTCTTCACGAAAGGTGACGTCACGGACATAGCGAAGGCTGTTTTCAATGCTCCAATAGCTGCGATTCAACTGGCGAATCCTTGAAGGGTTTGCCTTGTGTAGGGGACTGATAAAGCTACAGAAATCTTCTTCCACCTGGGTGAATAAGACAAACCAAGACCGGCTAAGGGTACGCCGTTTTTTCTTGCCTCGTCATGGTTCACAAAAATGGGCTACAAGAACCATTTTGAAAAAGTCAGTTTATCTTTTTCTTTTTTCCCTATAAATACTTGCACGTATATTTGACGTAGTCTTGGGTAAATTTTGGTATTATTTTTAACCGGAAGGATATGGCAATTTACCGAGAAATGAATCTTATGGTAGTAAATTTGCCTTGCAATTTCACTGCGGTTTGTATACCTTAAGATAAATAATTCTCTTTACTACATGAATGGGTAAACCATCCTGCTTGTGCGTTCTGCCTGATTGCTTTTAATCCTCCAGGCAGGCTTTTCCCTGCAGGGAAGAACACTTTTTTATGACCGGACACATTCCGTTTCCTTATGCCTTTTACTATTGAGACACTTAAAGAATCCGATGTAGAAGCAGCCGTAGCCCTCTTCCGTTTCATCATCGACGAATTACACGCCAGGAGCCTTGAGGTTGAACGCCTGCACTTCAAGGATATATATCCTGCGAAAGAAGTGAAGCAACGGCTTAGCGACAAAGACTGTATTTATCTTACTGGCAAAGAGGACGATAAAATTGTAGCTTTTCTGTTTGCCTGGATTTCTGATGACGTGGGCAATATTCACTGGATGGGTGTTGCGCCGGAGTGCCGGAAAAGGGGATACGGAGACAAACTCCTGGAAGAAGCTATACAGAGATTTACCGCTAAGGGTTGCTATGAAGCCAGGCTGTTTACCTATCCTTCAGAAAAGGCGGCGTATGATCTTTTTCAAAAACACGGCTTTAAAGAGACCGCATTTGTTGACAGGAGGTTTTTTGGGGTAAATATTATCCTCATGGTACGAAAGATTGCCACAGCCCCCAAGGAACATCGTTTAAAAAAGTTAGTCCTGGCTGGTGAGGCAGGACAGGGCATAAAACTCATGGCACATGCGCTGGCTAATATTCTTGCTAAATTAGGAAAAGAGATATCACTGAATCTAGTTTATGACGCAGCAGTGCGCGGTGGCAACATCCGGGCAGAAATTGTTTATTCTGACGACCCCATTGACGTTCCGTTTTTTGAAGAGGCAGATATCGGTCTCCAGCTCTCGAAGACACTCGATCTTACGGTACGGGCAAAGCATATGCTCATTGATTCTTCTGCCTGTGACGCAGAGTGTAAAAAGTGTGATCTTAAATGTCCCGCGAGCGACCGCATCCCGTTTGAGAGACTTGCGGTGGAACAATTCAGCAGTCCTATCTTTGTCAACATGATCGCCCTGGGCAGGCTCTTAAGTAAAATCGGCATTAATATCGAGACGGTAAATTTTGCTGCAGAATTTCCATCGCAATTTCTCAACGAAAATATAAAAGCGATCCGCTATGGGTACACGTACAAGGATTAGTTCTGAGGAGGTAGTCGAAAAGGTTCATCGCCTGTGCATGGAGGCCAATTTCCAGTTAAATGCGGATGTTCTGGATGCATTGAGAGACTCCCATAAGGCAGAAAAATCTCCTGTTGCAAGGGATGTGCTTACCGATTTAGTAGAAAACGCAAAAATTGCGCGCGAATGCCAGATGCCGATCTGCCAGGATACGGGGGTTGCCGTTGTCTTTGTTGAGTTGGGCGAGGATGTGGAGATTACCGGAGGGCGCCTGCATGATGCGATTCATGACGGTGTACGCAAAGGATACAAAGAGGGTTATCTGAGAAAATCTATGGTTGCACATCCCCTTGCCCGTGTTAACACGGGCGATAACACACCTGCTGTTATCCATACAGAACTCATTCCCGGAAATTCTGTAAGGATTACGTTCATGGCAAAGGGGGGAGGCTGTGAAAACATGAGCCGGATTGCCATGCTAACACCGGCTGACGGCAGGGAAGGGGTAATAAACTTTGTTGTAGAAACGGTGAGGTTGGCGAAGGCTAATCCCTGCCCACCCATTGTGGTGGGTGTCGGGATCGGAGGTACATTTGATTATGCAACCTTTTTGGCTAAAAAGTCACTCTTGAGACCTTTAGGAACAAAAAACCATGATACAGACACTGCCAATTTGGAAAAGGAACTATTAGGGCGGGTAAATGATTTGGGTATTGGAGCTCAGGGGTTAGGCGGCAGGATTACAGCCCTTGCAGTTCACGTGGAATGTTTTCCCTGTCACATCGCCAGCCTCCCGGTGGCCGTTAATATCGATTGTCACGCACACCGGGTCAAGACGGTTGTATTAGGTGTTTAAAATTTTTAGCACTGTGAACGCAATAAGAAAGTTGTCATTGCGAGCGAAGCGAAGCAATCCAACCCTGAGAGATTGCGTCGGGCTATTGTCCTCGCACGGCACCTGCAGGTATACTTATTTAGTATGTTTACTTCATTTAAATTCAAATAAAACCAGTTACATGTTTAGCCATAGTTCGACAGGTTTATGTGTCCTGAGTATGAACTCGGTAAAGTAATATGCCAGATATAATCCATCTAAAAACTCCTCTAACGGATGATAAAATCGCAAGTCTTAGGATTGGCAACAGGGTTTTGATAACCGGAACTATTTATACAGCAAGAGATGCAGCTCATAAACGGCTTGTAGAACTTGCGGATCAGGGTAAAGAGTTGCCCTTTGACATACAGAATCAGATCATTTATTACGTAGGTCCGAGCCCTGCACGGCCTGGGAGACCTATCGGGTCGTGCGGCCCTACCACGAGCTACCGGATGGATGTATACACCCCCTGGTTGCTGGCAATGGGATTAAAGGCCACTATCGGCAAGGGAAATCGCTCTGAGTCCGTCATTGAGGCAATGAAAAAGTATAAGGCGGTCTATTTTGTCGCAACCGGAGGCGCTGCTGCATTACTGGCAAAGAGCGTAAAAAAGGCAGATGTCATTGCTTATCAAGACCTGGGAGCAGAGGCTATCATGCGACTCGAGGTAGTAGATTTTCCTGTCGTGGTTGCCAACGACATCTACGGAAATGATTTATACAGAGAAGGAATAGCACAATATCAAAGGGCATGAATTCATTATCCCGCCAACGTGTGTCCTCCCTCATCAAATACGCATATGCAAAATAAAAGGGTATGGTTAAAATGGGTGATAATCACCTGCAGTTTGGCACTCGGTGTTCCTTTAGCCGCGATCTTTGTCATTCCGTCATTTATTTCTGAAGATTTTATACAACAAAAGGTTGATAAGGCGGTAAAGAAGCGCATTGAATCCGTACAGGAGATAGGGCCGGTCTCCTTTCATTGGCCCAATAAGGTTAATATCCCCTATCTGACCATACAAAGACAGGGAAAAAAATCAGATGCCCCGATATATTTTGGGCAGATTCAGGGCACGTTTCAGTTGCTGCCGGCGCTGCGCAAAGAAATTGTCGTTAAGAAACTTTTTATCCGCCAGATTAACTATCAAAACCGGTTATTGGTGGAAGACCTCACTACCGACACCTTTTCATTCAAAGATGGCGTTCTTACTACCCGTGTTCATTGCAAGGTCAACGAAGGTCCTGCTACCGTACAGGGAGTAATTGACCTTCATCAGAAAAGGCCAACGTTCGATCTTGCGTTTGAGGCAAAAGGAGTAAATATTACCCAGGATATCCCTGTCATCGACCTCATTCCTGTCTTTGTGGTAAAGGACGGCGATATCGGGGGGCTGCTGAGTCTTAACGGCACCATGCAGGGAAATGGTCTGGGCAAGGAGATGCTCAACAAAGAGCTTGTCGCCACAGTGAACTTCAAATTAAAAGATGGCTATATTCGGGGGAACAAAATATTGTCCTCTCTCCTGGAAATCCTGGGAGAGCCGGATCGCTATTCATTTGATACCATGGAGGCTGTAATCCAGATCAACGACGGAAAGATTTACACACAAAAGATGGAGATGCAAGGTCCGTTAGCAAACATTACGGCATCGGGTATGGCTGAATTTGAAGGTTCGATTTCGTATGACGCCCTGGTGCAACTTCACAAAGAACGGATGGGAAAAGATATTGAAAAAATTACCGGGGTTCTTTTGGGGCAAAATGCGGTGCCCATAGAAATACGGGGCACTACCAAAGACCCAAAGGTTGCGGTAAAACTGAATACAGAGAGCCTGGAACATCTTTTCAAAGGTCTGGTAAACGACTTTTTGCGCAAACCAAAAAAGGAGAAGAAGCATAATTAACCATGCATTGGATTGATTACTCAATTTTTATCGTCTTATTTTTCTCAATCGTTTTTGGGCTTGCCGGTGGTCCGTTTTTGCAATTTCTCAGGATTGGCGGCATCTTAATCTCTTTCTTTACGGCATTGCTCTTTCATGACATCCTGAGTAATGTGCTGAAGGGCATTTTTACCCCCTCCACTGCCGGTTTATTGGGTTACTTTACTATCTTTGGAGTTGCATTCATGGCCACCTACATCCTTTCGGACCTGATAAAAAAAATCATTGGGAAATGGGAAATGGGGATGGGCATCAGGCTGTTGGGTGGCACGTTAGGGATTCTCAAAGGGTTTATCTTTTCTGGCGTAATAATTCACGGTGTCCTGGCATTTGGCAGCAAAACAACCAGCGACATGGTTCGCGCCTCAAAAGTTGCGACTCAAATCGAAAAAGGAATGCAGTCGGTCATCTCTGTCATTCCTGAAGACATTCCTGAAAAGATCAGAGATTACACAACGGGTGTTAAGAAGAAGGATTTGCCGGAAGATGCAGCGCCGGAAGATGCAGCGCCGGAAAAGGACGAAGATTTCAAGTCGTCGTTGTGAGAAAAAGATGGGCAAAAAAGATTCAAACCACAATTCATACAGCAGCGAAGCCGCAACCAAATTGACTACCCCTCAATCCCCTCCTTCGCAAGGAAGGGATAAGGGAAGATAAATCATTAAAACCCTTCCGATTTCTCCTTCGTGTAGGGTAGGACACCGCCTACGAATATTAACTGAGGCGGGCAATGCCCGCCCTACATCACGGTAAACCCACGTGCAGTAAAAAAGCCCGAAGGGCTGGCAGAGTATAGCCCCGGGCGTTAGCCCTGAAAGGGCGATACAGTATCTTAATTCAATGACGTTGCCCTCGATGGGAGGGGCTAGAGGGCGTGCTTCCTTTCCCCTTTTTCCCGCATTGAGGTGAGATACAGGGGGAGGTGGCAACTTTGAAATTCCTTGACATTTTAAAATAGAGGAGTATATTAACGAAATATTCCATGATATCCAACATGCTCGATTAATGCCATCAATGTCTGGATTATACCACTCGTCTTTTCTTGCCCATTGTATGAAAAGCACGGGATTTCATCATAACACACATTCTATAATCAACCATCTGTCCTTATTATCTCCTGCGGAAGCAGGGTTCGTCACGTAATCGCTCAGCCGAACGGTTCGCAACCCGAACAAGCATTAGCCCTCTGTAGCTAATCTAACAATATCAGAAAGGAGAAGGCCATATGAAACAGGGATTTCAGAGACAATCATGCAAGGCATATACTATAGTGTTTTTTTGGGGAGCGTTTATTTCAATCTTCGTATTGTCAGGTATTACGTGTACCGCCAAAAAAGCGGATAAGACAGCACCCGCATCAGACAATCAGGTACCCACAGAAATGAGCGGGGAAGGCGCTGTTGAACCAGCACAACCAACAAGGCAATCACATGGCACAACAACGGTTACCAGATCAGCGCCAACAAAGCAACCAAAGGATTCAATCGATATATCCTCTGATGTTAAAAGCATCGAGGGCATTGCATGGCAGGGAGACTATCTCTGGGTATTGGATGATGAAAGGAAAATAATCGATCGATTTGATACTACTTTAGAGGAACTTTCCCCTGACCCTAAATATTCGATTGATCTCGCACAGCCAAGCGGAGGTGGGTTGAAAAAATTCAAAGGTATGGCCTTTGATAAAGGAGCAGAAGTACTCTGGGTTGCCGCAGAAGAGACAAATATAAATACTAAGAAAATGGTTCCGTTGCTGATTATGATCGATCCTACAAAAGGACAGACGATAAAAACAGTAGAGATGGATACTCCCGCAGATAAAGGATTTATCTCTGTTGAGGGCATTACCTGGGATGGAAAATACCTCTTGGTTGCTATCTATGCAGGTTTTTCAAGCTCATTTAACTGGATTGATCCCATGACAGGGAAAATCAAAAGGAGCATATTTGCTGATTGTAATCCCCGCGGTATCGCAACGGATGGGGATTATCTCTGGAGCATTTGCTACAACAAAAAGAGATTTCCTTCAAGAATAGATCAGAGAAAAATAGAAGATGAAGAGCATGAGATGTTGCGTTCGCGTGAATTTATTAAAGACCTCCCAGAAGCAGAATCCATAGGACTTGTTTTTAATGGTACAGATCTCTGGTATGCAGATAAAATTGCGGAGAAGGTCAACCGGGTTATATTACCATTCACAAAACAAAAACCTGTTGTACCGCCTGTTAAAACAAAATAATTGCAAACGCAAAAAGGAGAGAATACCATGCAAGGATACTTAAAGGGATTTCAATATATCATTATGATATGTCTTATCCTTTCCGGAGGTTGTATCACATTTACACACACACACTTGCCTTTACCAGAACAGCCATCGACACTAAGACATACTCCGTGTTATTGCCATTTAAGCGGCATACCTGAACCCACCCCTATTGAATCTGAACCAGAAACAAAACCAGAACCCAAACCTGGCCCCCCAAGGGGAAATAAATACGCGGTTTTAATTAGTGCTGGCATAGCTAGAGATACTGAGCTCGCTATTGAATACTGGAATGATCTTGTATTGCAATATAACATGTTAATAGAGAATGGATTTCCGGAAGATCAAATTTGTGTTCTTTATGACAAAGGGCAAGATTATAATCCCATAGCTGGACATTCAATTACTGATTTGCCTGTTTCTATAGCCAATATCGAGTCAGTATTCAAGGCCTTAGGTGGTATAGGAACTAATACAGCTTGTGTAAAGCGTGCACTAACCGATGAGGATCTTTTATATGTCTGGTGGATGGGACATGGATCACTAAACTATGATGAACTAGGTACTTGTATCCTTTACATGCCTATTAGTGGTTCTAAAGAAGTAGTTGTTGATACACAGTTGCACAATTTTATTGACTATGTTTCTCGTTATAGCAAACGCATTATTGCAATAATGACCTGTCACTCCGGTGGCATCCTTGATGATATTAATATTGTCGGTAGTAAAACAGTTACTCTTACTTCATCATCATGCGAAGAATCATCTTCTTCCTATGATCCTTCCTTAACCTGCGACAGACTGAACCACGCAGAATTTAGTTATAACTTAACATGCGCTTTGCGTCAGTATGCCTGTGACTCACTCATTCTACCGCCAGTCGATGGCAATGTAGACGGTTATAGCGATGGTTATGTCTCATTGCTGGAAACATATTTGTATGTTTTATCACCATTAAATCGGCGGTCAACTCCTCAGATAGGTGACCCTGATTCGATAAGTTCTTCGGCCTATTTAAATGGCCCATAAATCCATATAGAGCTATGGTTGCAAACCTGCAGGCGATAAAAAGAAAGCCATGTGATCAAAAAAGATAAAGAGGGTGTAACATCCCATGGCTTTCAGAATAAAGAATACTAAAGGGAAGACATTCCAAAACTAAGTGGCACAGTTTCTCCAACATCTACATCTATTGATGTAGTCCGTGTTGCATAACCTTGAGCCGAGCATATTGCTGTATAGCCACCTGCTAGTGGTGAAAGCGTATAGTATCCAACAGAGTTTCTATTTGTCGAATAATCATATACTCCATCAAGTTTCACATATGCTCCAGAAATGGCTGGCTCACCTGTGTCACGTTTGTTATTCCCATTTACGTCATGATAGGCTATTCCATGAACTTTTTGTCCCCAATCAACGCCCTGTTGACGGCCCTCTTGAGGGCACTGACAACAATCACTATCATAAATAGTAATTGTTATGCACCCGCAAATTAACATGCTGAAGAACAAAACGCCTCCTATCATCAACCCATAAAAGCACACGTTTCTATTTTTAAAACCCATATTTTCCTCCTTTTCAACCTTGTATTACGAACGAAGGTGGGGCACATACCCCATGCCTTGAGATACAGGAATTTCAAAACCGGTTTTTTAAACTTAGATCAGAAATAAACAATAACAGAGGCCAGGAACAGGTTCTCGGTGAGGTCGAAAGTGCCGAAAGTGCCTGGTAAAGCAAAGTCCTCATCATCAACATCATTTGCCCACCGGAACTGGTATGCAGCGTCGATACTGAACCTTTTAAAGGTGATACCGCTGCCCACGCTAACGCCATATACGTCTGTAGGCTCATCCAGGGACGGACGGGGTTCGTAAAACAGTCCACCACGGACGGGGACAATCATCTTTTGCTTAAATATCAGGTATTCTGTGCCAAACCTTACTGCAAAGGTATCGTCGATGTCCCTGTCTTCAGATGCCCCTGCAATTGGACGAGTTTCAACTCCATCTTCGTCTTCCTGCTGAAACTCTGACCAATCCGTCCACGTTACATTCATGGAGAAGGATAATGCGTCGCTGTAACGAAAACCAAAGCCGGCGCCAAATGACATGGGATAATCTATTTCAAGATGACTCCTTTTATGAGCAGGTTCTATCTGAACCGGAGAACCATCAAAAGTGGCACTTTGATCTATAATGCGGTCGACATCTGCCGTATAAGGGGAATGATACACAGCACCGAAGCTCAGGCGCTTCTCCTCCTTTTCCCATACATCCAGCAGCATACCTGCCGTTACATTTACTGCCTGAAAATTTTTGAATGTAACATCTAGCGCAGAACTTTCGGTAAACGGAGACCCAAAAACTGTACCAGCACCAAATGTCCTGGTTTTTTCCTTCCACGCATAGTCTCCAAAAAAATTCATCCGTATAGAAATTTACGGCCACACCAATGGATAGCCGGGGCATCACCTGCATGGCAATGGCTGGCGTTAAGGCGCCTATCCCACCTTTTGATACGAAATCGTGTGATATATTTTCAGTTTGATCTATACTAGGGTCTTCGACTTTATAATTAAAAGAAACATCCATATGAAAATCGTATATTTGGTGATAATTCAAGGCTGCAACCAGGTTCTTTCCAAATATCTTAAATGGATATGCAACACTGGTAAAATTCAAATCTCCGCGGGATTCCGATTCATTATCAAGGGTAATTCCTGTTGTCAGTCCTATACTATCGGGGAGATGATCAAAATCCTGTTGTGCAGACAAGAATGAGCCTACTACGGAAAGCTCAGGCCTTTCCAGTTGTGTCAGACCGCCGGGATTCCACGATGTGGCCGTGGCATCGTCGGCGACGGCAATAAAGGCGCCACCCATGCCTAATGCCCTTGCGCCGGAACCAACAGGAAGCGGGACTGGGCTGATCTGAAATTGTGCAAAAGAGGACTGGGAAATTAGCAAAGAGACTTGGGTAAGCAGCACTATAACGAGAAAAAGAAGTTGTTTCGGTTTCATATTTTCACCGTTCGAGTTTAGAGTTTAGGGGTCCTATTTTTTGTATTTTTGACCTTTAATCCCTGTATTGTTGAGATTAAGTTATTAAGCCCTTGATCATTTCGCTCATATTTTTTGAGGAACCGTATAATTGGTCGAACCTCTCCCCCTTAGGAAATGAGGATCCAGGGGATTATCCGATTGCTATGATACAAAGTTTTGAAATTCTATACCTAACGCAGCGAAGCCGCAATCAATTCTCCGTTGTAAAAGCGGGAGATTGCTTCGGAAAAGACCCTCGCAATGACACGGGCAAGGCATTAGATAACAAATTGTGCGTTGTCATTGCGAGCGAAGCGAAGCAATCTCTCTCTCATAAACAATCTATACCCCCTGATAAGGGATAAAAATAGGGTTGTGAAAAACTTACAAAAAAGAGATTTTTACACGGTAATGCTATAAAGGTAAGGATTCAATATCCCCAGACTTTCCGATCGTCGCCATGTCTGCTCAACTCCAAACTCTAAACTCTACACGCAACCTGAAACTCTTTTATTTTGTAATGGCAAGGTCTTGCTTTTTTATCTTCCCTGTGCCTTTTGTGCTTATTCTGGCAAACGAGGTGTCAGGCTGTACCTGTACTATTCGGGCAACGGCATCCAGCGGTTCTTTTAAGACGACATCTCCCTCTTTTACCTCCCGAAACGTCAGCAATTTCATGCCTACTAACACCCCGCTCGTTGCGCCGGCATTGACATGGAATCCATTCCCTGAAACACGGATAATACTCCCCTGCACCATAGGATATTGCCGTTTCATTTTGAGTGATAAACCATGCATGAGCCACGCAAGGTTTTCCGCGCTTTTGTCCTCGCCGTAGATATCCGTATTAACCAGCACCTGAGTCGTTTCCGTGTCTACCAGCCGCAGGGTGACGTTAATGCCATTGGAATCCTCTTCCACAGCGCCAAAGAGCATACCCTCGGCCGCACGGATCTTCCCGACCCTTATGGCCGTGTCGGGAGAGGTAAGTTCTGTGTTGGCGATTTTTTGTTCACGAAGGATCTCCTCAAGTTTTGCCCGGTCACGTTCCACAAAGTTAAATCTCTTCGGATCTTCATCAAATGCCCTGAGCAACAGGGAGTACAGGGTTTCCGAGCGAACACCTTCTTCTGCAAACGTCCTGAAGGGGAGCAATGCGACGGTATACCGGGCATCCGTTTCCAGGAGATAAAAGCTCTTTTTGGTAATCTTCACCGGTGCAAGCTGCGTTTCGTTTCCCTCTCTGTCAACGGCCTTTACCAGTACGGTATTCTCTCCTTCGCTGAGCGTTACCAGATGATTAAAGAAGACGTGCTTCGCCGGACGTATCTCTAAAGGCTGCTGATTGACGAAGAGCCGGGCAATACCGCCATCGTCGTGCGCATGTATGCCGAAGAAGACGGTTGAGTCATGGACAATCGCGGCTTTTAAATCAGAAAATACCACCGGAGGAATCGTGTCTTTTGACGCTATCGGTGAGACAGACGCCCCTTTTGCTTCTTTTCCTGAATTTTCAGCGTTCCCGCGGGAAGGATTTGTGAAAGCTGATTGTGCGCCCGCCTCGTGAGAAGCCAGCATCCTCTTTACTTCGGCCCTTCCCATGTTACCTTGAGCAACCAGGACGGGTGTACCCTTTGCCTGGTGCGTGTACCGGATCTGTTTGTCCCGTGTGCCGCCGGGCAATAGTGATGCCTTAATGTCTAGTTGTTCTTTGCCCGTTGTTTCATTTCCAGCCACATCGACCACCTTTATTGAGAAGGTATGGCCGTCCGTCAGGGCAATATCCTGCTTAAAATGCACCACTTTATCCTGAGTAATGGGTATCTCCGTGTTATTAAGAGAGAGTCGCTGTATCCCGTTGTCGTCCGTGATGGTTCCCGTCACAGTTGCAATATGCCTGCCGTCTCTCTTCTGTATTTGTATATCATCCAGATACAAAACCGGCGGGCTCAGATCCAGCATGAGTTTCAAATCATGCCGTGCACTTTTGCCTGAAAGGTCAGTTGCCTCCAGACTGATCACATTCTCTCCCCTGTGGAGGGAAATGGTTTCGTCGAACGGAAGGTCCTTTTCGGCAAGTTCAATGAATAGTCGTCTCCCCTGGATAGAGATATCGTTTACATAGGAATCGTCAGTAACCATCCCTTGTAACTTTACCAGCGGAGTATTGACAATCTGTCCATCACTATGTGAGGCAACCATGAACTCCGGGGGTTTCGTGTCCCCTTTCGTCATCTTTATGAGTGCCTCATTGGCTTTATTCAGATAATACTTTGCCCTGGCAGAATCGGCAGTGGAGAGAGATATTTCGAGCTCCTTTTTAGCATCTTCATATTCGCCCTGGTGGTAATACACGATTCCCAGTTCGCGATGGGCAAAGTATTCCCAGAAATGCATCCCGTAACTCCTGGCTGAACGCTGGTCACGACTTCTCAGATGGATAGACTTTTGAAAGTCCTGGACGGCCTCATCATAGTGCCCACCGTCAGCAAACCATCGGCCGCGGATGTAGTAGTTCCACCACTTGCCCCGGTGAAGGTTAAAATTCCTGGCAATCTCTTCTTTCGTATGACCCGGCTCGAAATAATCCCGCCAGTTGTCCGTGCCAATCTGAGAAGTTGTTGTACAACCCGCAAGAGGCACGAGAAACACGTGCAGTATCATAAGGAATCTGAATTTTTTATATACGGTATTCACTGTGTGTTCTACCCTCAACGAATGAGATCTTTCCCTGTTCTCGCAGGTAGGTCAGGCGTTCTCGTCCCGCAGTATCATGACAGACAGTGACATATGTCCAAGTATAAGGAATTTCAAGCCGGTTATTTCCCCTCCAAAAAGCCGTGTAGGGTAGGCCCACCTACTAAGATTAACTGAGTCGGGCAATGTCCGCCCTACATCACTGCGGATTATCAGGCTTCGCCGCCGTGAGCGCAGACGAACGGCTTGCAATCCGAACCCATTCCCCTCCCTCGATGGGAGGGGCTAGGGGAGGGTGGGATAAACAACATTTCTTATCATCTCCAATACCCCTTGTGAATTTTTTAAAACTTTGTTATTCCAAAATCTTAAAACTTTAAAACCCTGCTCTTCAAACCACCTATCTCTATTCCCATCCTTTTCTGCACAATGTTGACCGCCGTCAACTTCTACAATTATTCTTTTTTCATAACATACAAAATCGACCACATACTTACCAATCGGTTCTTGTCTTCTAAATTTACAACCTCCTAACTGTCTCAATCTTAAATATCTCCATAATAACCTTTCTGCATCTGTAGGCCTTTTTCTCAGAACTTTAGCTATATGCTGAAACTCATCTCTCAACGCTTAATCGCCCCCACCTAGCCTCCCCCATCAAGGGGGAGGAACTATTGTTTGAAATTCTACACATTAAATTAGGGGTTCAATATCCTCAAACCTTCCGATCGTAGCCATAGCGGCTCAACTCCAAGCTCCAAACGCTAAACCCGAATGAATCGGAATGCGTAGCGCGGGTGGTTTATCCCCCGCCAAATGCCGACCACAAGGGATCGGCGCTACCTTTTTTGCCTAAAATGTAAAAATATATTTTGTAAGATACTAAACACGAAATCCCCATCTGTTTCACCTGAAAATACTTCTAACCTGTCATTTCCCGTATAAACGGGAATCCAGTTCTTTCGTTTTCCGGATTCCTGCTTTTGCAGGAATGACATTTTTCATTCCCCTTTGCGTCTCTGTGAGACATGGATGTTTTATTTTGTTATAGCAAGGTCTTTCTTTTTTACCTGCGTAGGGCATTCTCCACAGATTTCAACAAAAGCAGTCCTGGGCTGCACCCGCACGACTCGTGCAACCGCATCAAGCGGCTCTTTTACAACGAAATTCCCTTCCCGTATCTCACGGAAGAGTAATAATTTCATACCCACCTCTATGCCCTTTGCAGAGCCTGCATCTACGTAAAAACCACCGTCGGAAACACGAGTAACGTTCCCCTGCACCATGGGAAACTGCCGCTTTATCTTCAAAGACAGCCCGTAGATAAGCCATTCGAGATTTGTTATACTTTTATCTTCATCATACACACGTGCGCTTGCACGTATGCGGGCCGTTTCCGTATCAATCAGACGCAAGGTGATGCTTATGCCATTGGCGTCTTCGTCCGCCGTTCCTACGAATATCCCATCTGCCGCGACGATCTTCCCAAGCTTTATCGCTGTATCAGGAGACACAATGCTGGTGTTGCTGATTTTTTGCTCACGGAGGATCTCTTCGAGCCTTGCCAGGTCCCGCTCCACAAAATGAAATCTCTTCGGTTTTTCGTCGAATGCCTTGATGAAAAGAGAATAGATAGCTTCTGTGGGTATGCTCTGTCCGGCAACGGTCTTTATCGGAAGCAGTGCAACGGTATACCGGGAATCTGTCTCAGGCAGATCGAAGGTCTTTTTGGTAATTTTCACCGGCGAAAGCTGCATTTCGTTTCCCCCCCTGTCAACGGCCTTTACCAGTACGGTATTCTCTCCTTCGTTAAGCGTTAACAGATGATTGAAGAAGACGTGCTTCCCGGCACGGATTTCCAACGGGTGTTGATTTACGAAAAGTTGCGCAACACCGCCGTCATCGAACGCTTCGCCGCTAAAGAAGAGGTTGGTATCGGTAACCATAACGGATTTTAGATCAGTATATATCACCGGCGGTATAGTATCCTTTACCGTGTCTGATAAAGTGGTAACAAAGCTTATGAAAGGCGATACAAACAACACAACAAGTGCATGGCATCTGATTTTTTTATATAAAGCGTTTCTCTTCATACGGACCACCTTCACCCATCAGATTATTACGGAATCTGCCACAAAACAATGGGGTCATTTTCGTTTCGCAACAATTTTTTCTCTCATCTTTGCAGCTATGTCATACGCCACAGTCCCCAAATTTTCCTCACTCCGGAAGGGGTGTTCAAACACATCGATGAGTGTAGTCGCCGTGTCAACTACCTCTATCCTTATCATGCGCTGATCCTGCCCTTCTCCCGGATAGATTTCTCCAAAACAAAGGAACTGAGCGCCTTGTATCTTTCCCAGCTCGACTCTGTACATCTCATCGGCAAGAACAGAGCCGCTGAGCCTTTGTTCCCGTAAAATCTCCTCTTGCAATTCCAAATCCCTTTCTACCACACGCAAATCGCTTTGTGCCAGGAGGGCATCGATGATCCTTTGCCGGAGCATCTCCATGTTGTGCCGGTTTGATAGTGCACCCATTTTTAAGTTGAATTCCTTAACAGATACAGGCACAGCGCGGAGAGCGTCTGCGGATGCCGGGTTTTTCTCTGACGGTTTTTTGGCGAGCACCGGCTTTTCTTCCCCGGTTTGTTTCTTTACCATGGTCTCTAATTCTTTGATAAGGGCATCGATATTTTCCTTTGTCTTTTGCAAATCTGCATTCTGAAGCACCGTTTCTGCATATACCGATTGGGTACTCTCGGGAGTAATAGCTTCCGGCATGGTAACATTTTGTTTTTTATTATTCAACAGTATCGTAGTATTCGTTTTCTCACCTGATTCTACGTAAACCGGAGAAGGTCTGTCTGCGTCTGCATATGCCATGCGCGCACCACCAGAAGCGCCGGAATTGTCACCAAAATAAAATTGTTCAAAGAGTTGCTCTGAATAGACCTCTGTCATTTCATCAGGATTGATAAATACCGTGCCTGGTACATCCGGGTGACCCCTCATTTTTATCATAACGGGATATACCCCGCTTGCGAGTTTTATGTTCAGTGGAGTGATACCCACTTCCTTGCCTTTTATATATACCGTTGCACCCTCAGGTTTGCCATAAATACGCAGACCTCCCCAGGGAGGTGTTGCAATTTTTTGAGCACCCACTTTGATACCGGTTTCTACTCCGGGAAATCCCAGGGGAAGATTGTTGTCAAAGTTTCCTGAGACATCCGGGTGCTGGGTGTTGTGTGTTGCACTCCTTACTTTTTCTTCTGCAAAATCGAATGCCTCTGCAAGGGTAACGATGCCGTTTTGGTTTCCTGCTGCATCTGCCTTTCCTCTTAAACCTTCAAGCAGATAGTGGGTAAATACGCCGTGACCACCCCCAAATTGATTGGACTCTACGGAAACCTCGCTTGCCCTGCTCGCGCTGACAATCCCCCATCCCTCGCGCGTTGATTTAAGCGTGGAAAGCGCTGCATGAATCGTGTTCGTCCTTCCTCTGATATTTACAGTACTTTTTGTAAGGCCGGAGCTGTGACAGGCATCTGCAAAGAAGACCAGCCTTTTTGCCGCGATGTATCGCTTCATGTCGGCATTGACATCTTCCATGTGATAAGCAGTTGCAGACAGGCTGCCGGCTTCAGAGTCATGCATGAGTAAGTAGAGATTGCTGGGCCGGTCGGGTTCGGGTTCGCCATGACACGCCATGAAGATAACGACAAAATCAGTCTCCTTTGCCTTTTTAAGAAAGTTGGTGATAGACAGCGTGACGTTTTTCAGGGTTGCCTGCTCGTTCTTTAAGAGTAAAACGTGGTCTTTCTTAAAATCGCCACCGGCCGGACTGGTGATAAAATCATAAAAGGCCTGGGCATCAGCGTCAGCATATTGCAGATCGGCTATTCGGGGGTCATTATAATCTGATATGCCAATCACGACAGCATACCGCTGAATATCATTGTCTTCAAAATATTGTTTGGGCGGTAGTATACCGTGAACAAAAGCATCTCCACCTTCTTTTTTTTTTCGTTGATGCCGTCTCCAGAGGAGATGCATCGGCAAAAAGGCTGACCAAAACTATTGATAAGGCGAGGCACAGATACCTCCTGGCGTACAAGAGAAACAAGAAAATAGTATTCATAAAGTTCATCCCCCAAAAAAACAAAAGCCTTACTGCAAAGATTTCTCAACATCTTCGGCAGCAAGGCTATCTTCTAAAAATCGACCTGAAACTTTAACTCAGACCAAAAACTTAGGATTTGATGGAAGATCCTTTACTTTGCGCCCCCTGATCACTCAGGGTTTACCTTTATCGTGATGTATTCATACTATTAAATGTGAGCCTTCTGTTTAACTATATAGCAATATAAATACCACAAACTGGAAAACGAAGCCTATCAATAATAGGTTTTCCATAAGCCATTTTTTGACTTATGGTTGTAATTATTCAAGGGAAGATACAAACAGAAGGGACTTATTAAACTCAATATAAAAAAAGTGAGACATGTCACACATGTGTGACATCACATAAGTGTGACATGACACACTTTATAATACATGATACAACAATTTCTGGAAGGGGCAAACCAAGGAGGTACTTGCGGCAATCGGAGAAACATTTTCGCGGATTCTACTCAATTTTATTTGATATGTCAATACTCTAAAAGGCGACAGATAAACCAAGATATGGCCCGGGCTGGTATGAGGGAGCATCTGGAATTTGCTACGGCATTGACAATTTCTGGCGTATTTGTTATTTTCTAAACTTGTTTTACGCACCAGGTCAAGAAAATAAATAGTAAACATCAAGCTATGCATAGCGCAGCAATGCCACAACCAATTTTCCGTTGTGAAAATGGGAGATTGCTTCGGAAAAGACCCTCGCAATGACACAGGCTATGCCCTTGACGACCTATGGTGTGTTGTCATTGCGAGCGAAGCGATGCACTCTTTCTCCCATAAACAATCTGTATCTCCTGATGAGGGATAAATAAGGCTGTGAAAAAACTTGCAAAAAAAAGAAGTTTTTATACGGTAATACGATAGCGCAGCAAAGCTGCAACCAAACATCCCCTCTATCGGTAGGACAAGCGTCCCCGCTTGTCATTGTGATGTCAACCGGGACGGTCGGCCTACCTCAGGGATTTCAGGGTGTGTTAAAAAACATGCAAAAGAAATTTTTTACAGAGGCATACTATGCAGGTGAATAAAGGCGTTGGTTTTTACGCCGTATCCACCTTCTCTATTTTTCGATATGGTGGATTCGCTTCGCTTAATCCACTCTACCGCGAAACCGTTTCATTTAAACAAATCTTGTACAACAAACTTATTCACAGGAGTGATATATGACCGAAGACATAAAACAGGGAGAGAGTTTTGAGTTTCAGGCAGAAATTAAAAAATTATTAAATATCCTTTCTCACTCCCTCTATACTCACAAGGAGGTTTTTCTCAGGGAACTCATCTCGAATGCCTCTGATGCGCTGACCAAGATGCGGTACTACTCCCTCTCCAATCCGGATTACGAGGGAAAAGACCTGCCCCTGGAAATTAATATAGACGTAGATGAAAAAAGTAAAATATTAACGATCAGCGATACCGGTATCGGGATGACACGGGATGAAGTTATTCAGAATGTAGGGACTATTGCGAAATCAGGGTCGCTGGAATTCATCGCGAATCTGTCGGAGCAGGCACGGAAAGACTCAAGCATCATCGGCCAGTTCGGGGTGGGTTTCTATTCGGTGTTTATGGTTGCTGATGAGGTCAAGATTAGAAGCCGGTCATACAGGAAGGACGAACCGGCGTGTGAATGGCATTCTGACGGGACGGGAAAATATTTTTTGAATCCGGTCGAAAAGGAGAAACGCGGGACAGATATTGTCGTACATCTCAAAGATGACGAAAAGGAATATCTTGACAAATCCAGAATCCAGTCGATTATCAAAAAATATTCAAATTTTGTCAGCTTCCCCATTATGGTCTGCGGTGAAAGGGCAAATCAAATCACGGCTATCTGGAAGGAACCGAAAAAGAATATCACGGACGAGCAGTACAACGAATTTTATAAGTTCATCTCAAATACGGAAGACAGCCCGCTCTTCCGGCTGCATACCTCTGCCGAGGCCCCGATCCAGTTCTCCAGCATATTGTATTGCCCGTCGACTAATTACGAAACTTACGGCTTTAAAAAACTGGAACACGGACTTCAACTCTATTCCAATAAAATCCTCATTCAGTCCGATTGCAAGATGCTCTTGCCCGAATATCTGAGGTTTATCCGCGGGGTGGTAGACTCAGCGGATATCCCCTTGAATATTTCACGGGAAACCTTCCAGGACAACAGGATGATTCAGAAGATGAAGAGCATCCTTGTCAAACAGATCATAACCCTGTTGCAGGATCTGGACAAAAATGAAAAGGAAAAATACGAAACCTTCTGGAGACAATTTGGAAGGATTCTCAAAGAGGGAGTGCACTTTGATTTCGAGAACCGGGATACCCTGTCACACCTGCTGAGGTTTAACTCCTCACAATGCGCCGACGCCAACGGACTGGTTTCCCTGAAGGAATACGTGGGCAGAATGAAACCTGAGCAGAAGGAGATTTATTACATAACGGCGGTGAACCGGGAGACGATAGAAAAAAGTCCCTATCTGGAGATATTCCGGAAAAAGGAGGTGGAAGTGCTGTATTTAACCGACCCCAACGATGAATTCATCCTTTCCGGCCTTCACGAATTTGAGAAAGTACCGATTCGTTCCGCTGACCAGGCAAATCTGGATCTGCTCAAGGATAGCGACAAAAAGATTGTGGATACCTCAGAAGAACCCCAGAATTACGAGGAAATATTCAAGCATCTGCTCAAGACAATCAAGGTAACCCTGGCGGACAGGGTCATTGACGTGAAGGAGTCGAACCGGTTGGTCGACAGTCCCTGTTGTCTGGTAAATCCTGATGGAGTACCCAGCGTCCATGTCCAGAAGCTGATGCAAATGGTGGACAGCAATTTTAAGGTGTCCAAAAAGATCATGGAGATTAACCGGAAAAACCGGATGATCCAGAATCTGTCCCGGATGAATGAGAATCCGAGTTGCCAGCCACTCGTAGAAAAAATAGCGCACCAGCTCTTTGAGAATGCATTAATGCAGGACGGGGTTGTCTTTGATCCTACATCAATGGTGTCTCGCCTGAACGACCTTATGGAGGAACTAACGAAGGCGGTACTTGGTGAAGGAAAGAGGATTATCGTTTAGGAAAAATCCTTTTGCGCCATCCCGATGGAATCGCGCTTTAAATCGAATAACGTCGCTGGCCTGTTCTAAAAGCTTTTTCGGTTTATTACCCGCCGTTTTTCTATTGACCCAAGCAAATTAAATTATTAAGATACCCAAAATTTGAATCTATAGTAAACGCAAGGATCTATACTCATGTCCTTAATCGCGGATCGGCAGGAGTTCACAGCCCGTTAGATAGGCTTTGAAATGGAACAAGAGGATTTTACACTGATCCGTATAAGACGACATAATAAAAAAATACAAAGAGACATACGTGGTGTTGTCTGAAGTGTTTATCAATATAGCCCTTGCCATATCAAAGGCATGTTATATGTACAATAAATCTGTATTCCGCATATTATGCGGGTTAATCTAATCAATGATAGGCAACCTGATTTTAGAATGATATACCGCTTTTTGGAGCATTTTTGTAGAGTCGATACAAATTCCATTAATAAACAGTAAGGAGAGCAATCGTGAAGAAGCTGGTTATTATTGCTTTTGTTGCTTTTGCGGCAACCACCGTCGGATGTGCAACGTTAACTGAGGATGCCATGACGCCTATTGCGCTTTCGTTCAGCGATGGGTCCAATGGTAAATGTAAACTAAAGAACAAACGCGGGGTGTGGGAGGTTAAGATACCAACAACAGTCTATGTTAGGAAATCCGATGATGCATTAACGTACGACTGCCAAACGGAAGATGGCCGTACAGCCGTTGGAAGTATCCCCAGTGAAATGGGTGCCAAAATTGCCTTAAGTGCTGTTTTCTTAGATTTTGGGATTACGGATGCCATTACAGACAAACATCGGAAGTACACGCCAAGCTTTGTAATTCCAATCTCGAAGGACGCACCCAAGGATACGCATAACAATTCAACACAGCCTACGCAGTAAACTATGCGGCTGACGTGTATAGTATCAGACCTTCATTGTTCAATATATAAATATAGAAAAGCCTAACAACGCGCTGCACTGGACGGCTATTCTGCTGCGTTCCATAGCCGCCAGTGGGTTTCGCGCTCGATGGGAGGGGCATAACCATGACAACCCAGAATGAACCAAGCCCCTTAACTCAGGTTCCGGGCAAGATATATTGTAATTGCCCGTATTTTGTTATTCTTGTGTCCATCGTTTTACATCTTCTTCTCTATACCAGAATTCACCTCATTATGCCGACCACGATGGACTTCGTCGTGAGCTCAATCGAACGATAGGCAATACCTCTTTCAAAAAGCGAAATTGTTACATGGAAAGAACTTTATCTTTCACCCAGCCTCTTGTTTAAATTTTAGCGTGAAAGAACATTAAAAAATCATTATAATAATAACAGCAAAAATACCACTTAATAAGAAATGAGAAAGATTATGGCAATGATTAACAAAGAGCTTAAGGCGAAAATATGGTCTTTGTCGGATACCGAGAAGCTTAAACTTGTCGATTCAATCCTAACGCATCTCGACAAGCCAGACCCGGAAATCGACCGTATCTGGGCTGAAGAAGCAAGGAATCGCTGGCAGGCATACAAGGCAGGCAAATTAGAGACATTTTCTTATAAAAAGGCGATGAGCAAACATCGAGGCAGGTGAAAATTCACTTTCTATCTTATGAACAAACTTAATTACAATAGTTATAACATTCAAAAATGAGAGGGAATAATGTATATGCAGCATTTTCCAATTGCAGAATTGTTTTCCGCATGCTCAATAATTTACCCGCATCCCGTATAACATACAAAAATAAAGGAATACAATATGATTCATGAAGTAACTGGAGATATTCTTCTAACAAAGGCACAGGTTATTGCTCACGGTGTAGCGCCAAACGATGATTTTACCTCAGCCTTGGCGCTGAGTCTTCGGGAACACTGGCCGGCAATGTATAAGGAATTCCGTCATCATTGCCATACGATGCATCCAAAGACCGGTGAAATCTGGATGTGGAGCAGCCCCGAAGGTAAACGGGTCGTTAATCTCTTCACCCAGGAATCTGCATATGGTCACGGTGCAAAGCCAGGACGCGCCCGGGTAGAATATGTCAATCACACCTTACGGGCCTTACATAAAGCGGTCGAATCAGAAAAATTTACGAGCCTGGCGTTGCCAAGACTTGCCACAGGAGTCGGAGGGTTGAGTTGGGAGCATGTATTTCCGCTTATCACAAACCATTTGGGCGGACTTGCTATCCCCATTTTTGTGTACACGACATTCCATAAGGGAATGAAGGCAGACGAGAAGATTTAGAAGCGGTACCCGAAAGGCAGGAAATTTAAAATTGCTTCCTTCTTTCCAACCGGTTACGAACAGCATTATCGATAAATGTCGGACGGGTATTGCCCACCTAAATTAATCTCCATTTTTTGGCAGGCGATGCCATGCCCTACATGGAGTATTTTTTCGTTAACGGGAGAACTATGCCTTCTTTTTCATTGCACAAAGGAGAAAACAGGTATGAAGAAAGAGATGCCCCTTACGCTTGAGCTGGAACCAGGCACTTATCATTGGTGCACGTGTGGAAACACAAAAAAAGAACCCTTTTGCGATGGCTCACACAAAGGAACTGGTAAAGTACCTCATATGTTTAAAATCATCCTGAAAAGGAAATATCAAATCTGCAATTGCCATCTGACAAGAAATCCGCCATTTTGTGATGGCATATGCCGCCATATGAAAGAAGAGAGAGGATAAAACAGCTTGTCGTTCTGAATCCTGATTTTCACCAGGACAGGTTTATTTCAGAATCCTTTGATTTTTGGGATGCAAAAGGGCGGGACGCTTTCGACACAAATTCGGAATGACAATTATCGAACAACCTGTCAGGCATCTATTTTTTTCTGCACTAGCTCATTCACCATTTTGGGATTCGCCTTGCCTTTGGTTTCTTTCATTACCTGCCCTACCAAAAAGGTCAGGGCATTCTTTTTCCCTTTTTTGTAGTCTTCTATTACCGCAGGATTGCCTGATATAACCTTAACGATCACTGCTTCAATGAATCCTTCATCGCTAATCTGCGCTAATTTCTTTTCTTCAATGATCGCCTGAGGGTCTTTGCCGGTTTGAATCATTTCGGAAAATACTTCTTTGGCAATGGTAGAACTTATCGTGCCTTTTTCAATGATTTCAACTAAAGCTGCCAACTGTTTTGGTCTGATGGGCAAATGATGGATATCCAGTTTTCTATCATTTACCTCTCTAAGTAAATCATTGGTAATCCAGTTGCAAAAGGCCTTTGGACGATCAACAATTTTTATGCAGCCTTCAAAAAAATCTGCAAGAATTTTTTCTTCGATAAGCAGACTCGTGTCATAGTCAGACAGCTTAAACACTTCCATAAATCGTTGTTTTCTGGCCAGAGGGAGTTCCGGTATGGTCACCTTTACTTCATCAAGCCACTTCGCGTCAATCACCACCGGCAACAGATCCGGCTCCGGAAAATACCGGTAATCCTGAGCCTCTTCCTTAGAGCGCATACGGGCGCTCTTCTCGTTTACTTCATCCCATAATCTCGTTTCCCTGTCAATTGTCTCGCCCCGATCTAAAGAATCAGCCTGTCTCTTTGTCTCATATTCAATCGCCTTGAGAACCGACTTCATTGAGTTAAGGTTTTTTATTTCTACCCTGTTGCCCAATTTTTCAGAACCCTTCTTCCTGAGTGAAATGCTTGCTTCAAAACGCAGCGATCCCTCCTGCATTTTGCAATCAGACACTTCCGTATACAAAAGTATTTTCCTCAAGGTTTGCATGTAACTTTCCACCTCATCCACGTTTCTCATGTCCGGATACGACACGATCTCAAGCAACGGGACACCCGCCCTGTTGAAATCAACGAGACTGTAATCCGCACCAGCTTCTTCGGGATGGATAAGCTTACCAGCCTCCTCCTCCAAATGGACGTTGTGGATACGAATCCGGTTTACCCTGTCATGTACGCAGATGTCCATAGAACCATCAACGCCTAAATTATGATAATTTTGGGAAATCTGGTAGTTTTTCGGCAAATCGGGATAATAATAACTCTTCCGGTCAAAATTCGTATACTCACGAATTTTGCAATTGAGAGCGATAGCTGCCTTCAGCGCATATTCAAAGGCCTTTTTATTCATTACCGGCAAAACGCCCGGCATACCAAGACACACGGGACACACTTGCGTATTTGGCTCGCTACCGAATTTTGTGCTGCATCCACAAAACAATTTTGATACCGTCGCCAGCTCTGCATGAGTCTCCAAACCAACAACAACTTCGTATTCCATAAGAGGGGCCTTTTGATTATTCCTTTTGCGTTGGAGAAAATTTCAGTACCGGTTTCTTTCGATGAAAGTCAGTTTCTCGCTCAAAGGCATATGCGATTTGTAATAACTTTTCCTCTTCAAAGTGTCTTCCAAGAATCTGCATCCCTATGGGCAAGCCTTCTTTTGAAAACCCACACGGAAGAGAAATACCCGGAATACCTGCAAGATTCGCTGGTATGGTATAAATGTCGGAAAGATACATTTCTAAAGGATTTTTCGCACGCTCTCCGATCTTGAAACCCGGCACCGGTGATGTTGGACAAACGATGCAATCGACTTTTTGAAAAGCAACATCAAAATCACCTTTTATTAAATTCCTGACCCTGGACGCTTTCAAATAGTACGCATCATAGTACCCGGAACTCAATGCATAGTTGCCTAACATAATACGCCGTTTCACCTCGTTGCCAAATCCTTCCGACCGGGTGCGGCAGTACATATCGACAATTCCATTCGACTTTGACGTCCGATACCCATACCGGACGCCATCATACCTTGCCAAATTCGAGCTTGCTTCTGCGTTTGCCACAATATAATAAACCGCAACAGCATACTCGGTATGCGGTAACGATATATCCACAACCTTCGCACCAAGCTGCTCATACTTTCTCAAGGCATCTTTTAATGCATTATGGACATCCTCATTTAAACCAGCAGCAAAATATTCCTTCGGAATACCGATTCGTAAACCACGAACCCCTGAATCAATCTCACGCAAGTAATCGGGAACCGGCACCGGCATTGAAGTAGAATCATGGATATCATGGCCTGCAATTACCTGAAGCAAAACGGCGGCATCTTTAACATCACGCGTAAAGGTGCCAATTTGATCAAGTGAAGAACCAAAGGCAATAAGACCAAACCGTGAAACTCTGCCGTAAGTTGGTTTTACACCAACAACACCGCACAGGGCTGCCGGCTGCCTGACAGAACCACCGGTATCAGATCCCAAAGCCATTATTGACAAGTTAGCCGCCACAGCGGCCGCAGAACCACCACTCGAGCCACCCGGTACATATTCAAGATTCCAGGGATTCCGTGTTATTTTATACCCGGAATTTTCCGTTGACGATCCCATTGCAAATTCATCCAAATTCGTCTTTCCAAGTATTATCGCATCCTCTTCTTTTAAGCGTTTGACAACACAGGCATCATACGGCGGGATGAAATTTCTGAGGATTTTTGAGGCGCAAGTAGTAGTTAAACCTTTTGTGCAAATGTTATCTTTAATTGCGATAGGAACACCTGCAAGGTAACCGACTTTTTCAGCGTTCTCGATTCTCTTTTGAATTTGTGCAGCTTTTTGCAGAGCATCCTCTTCATGTAAGTTCAGATATGCCTGCACATGAGGATCGATGATTTTGATATGCTCAATGAACTGCTTGACAAGATCTACGGGAAGTATTTCTCCGGATATGATTTTTTCTTTTATTTGGAGTGCTGTGTATTCAAAAAGTCTCAAAGACACTTCTCTTAAGTCAAAATATTCTTATTCAATTACCTTTGGTACTTTAAAAAATACACCATTTGCCGCAGGAGCATTGAGCTGAGCTTCTTCCAGGGAAAGCGAGGATGTCAGAATATCCTCTCTAAATACATTGGTTGCATTTATAGCGCAGGACATTGGCTTAACCGATTCAGTATTTAATCTGTTAAGCTTTTCAATGTAAGATATAATATCGCTGAGTTGACTTACAAACGTTTCTTTTTCAGTTTCGGAAAGTTCAATTCTTGAAAGGTGGGCTATATATTCAATGTCTTTTTTGCCGATTTTCATAAGAAATGACAAATTTGTTTATACTCTTATAAGGCCTTTGTTACCTTGCCAGCGCTGATACATCGGGTGCACACCTTAATCCGTTTTACCGTACCTTCTATATTCGCCCTCACTCTTTGCAGGTTTATTTTAAACTTCCTCTTTGTCTTTCCGGTAATTTTTCTGCCAACACCACCCTTCCATTTCGCCAACCCTCTGCGCTCTATCTGATTTCCCACTTGAGTTTTTTTTACCGCACATTACGCATACTTGAGACATAACCAGCACCCCCGCATTTGGAATTTTACTTGTTGTGTTTTACCTCTGTTATCTTCTTTTACAATCCTCACAGAAACCCTGAATTTGCAAACGGTGGGATTCTGGCTCAAAGTTATTTTTTTTTACAAACCTCTTCCTGCAATCTTTCTATTCTATGTTCTACAAATTCAATAATTTTACCACAATTATTACAGACGAGATGATCATGATGTTCATGCCCGTACACTTGTTCATAATGTGCATGTCTTTCGCCAAAAATTACCTCTCTCAACAAACCACTTTTTACAAGCAAAGACAGGGTGCGATAAATCGTAGCCTTAGAAATTTTGAGTCTGTTCTGTCTAAGATCAATCAAAAGTTCATCGGCCTCAAAATGTTTTGGATTTGCAAATGCCCGATCAAGTATTGCTTGTCTTTCTACGGTAAATTTCAATTTTTTTGATTCAAGATATTCTCTAAATACATCCTCTTTTGAAAGCATATTAAACTTCCAAATCATATTGTTATTGGAAATACCCTGACACTATCAAAGAAAAAAACCCATCCCGAGTTCTCGGGACGGGTTTTTCAATAATATTCCCGGCAGTGACTTACTCTCCCAGCTTTCGCCAGTACCATCAGCGTAAAAAGCTTAACTACCGTGTTCGGAATGGGAACGGGTGTTTCCTTCTTACTATGCCCACCGGAAAAAACAAATCATGAATTACTTAACGGTAACAATTGACACTATATATTGTGTGTCTCTAAAATAACAAAAAAGTCAAGCTTTTTGACTTATTAGTACCAGTCAGCTTAGTGTATTACTACACTTACACCTCTGGCCTATCAACCTCGTAGTCTTCAAGGTGTCTCACTTCCATAAATGGAAAACGATATATAGTTTTAGAGTAGGCTTCATGCTTATATGCTTTCAGCATTTATCCTTTCCGTACGTAGCTACCCAGCTATGCCGTTAGCACGACAACTGGTGCACCAGAGGTACGTCCATCCCGGTCCTCTCGTACTAAGGACAGATCTCTTCAAATATCGAACACCCACGACAGATAGGGACCGACCTGTCTCACGACGGTCTAAACCCAGCTCGCGTACCGCTTTAATCTGTGAACTCCAGAACCCTTGGGACCTTCTCCAGCCCCAGGATGCGATGAGCCGACATCGAGGTGCCAAACCGCCCCGCCGCTATGGACGCTCGGGGGCGATAAGCCTGTTATCCCCGGAGTACCTTTTATCTGTTGAGCGATGGCGTTTCCACACACAACCACCGGATCACTAGGCCCTGCTTTCACACCTGCTCGACTTATAAGTCTCACAGTCAAGCTTCCTTCTGCCCTTACACTCTACGTGCGGTTGCCAAGCGCACTGAGGAAGCCTTTGGACTCCTCCGTTACTCTTTGGGAGGAGACCGCCCCAGTCAAACTGCCCACCTATAACTGTTCCAAACCCGGATTCACGGCGTTTGGTTAGAATTTTAACATAGTAAGAGTGGTATTTCAACGTCGACTCTGCCCTGGCCAGGGCCAGGACTTCACAGTCTCCCACCTATCCTACGCATACTGTGCCAAAACCCAATAATAGGCTACAGTAAAGGTTCACGGGGTCTTTCCGTCTTGCCGCGGGTACGTGGCATCTTCACCACGACTACAATTTCGCCGAGTCCCTCGTTGAGACAGTACCCAAGTCGTTACGCGATTCATGCACGTCAGTAATTATCTGACAAGGAACTTCGCTACCTTAGGACTCTCATAGTTAGAGCCGCCATTCACCAGCGCTTCGGTTCTGAGCTTCGCATCCTTTCGGTCACTAACCCATTCCCTTAACGTTCTGGCATCGAGCACGCGTCAGTCTCTATACGTTGATTTTAAATCTTAGCAGAGACTTGTGTTTTTAGTAAACAGTCGCCCGGGCCTATTCTCTGCGGCCCCGATTGCTCGGGGCACTCCTTTTCCCGAAGTTACGGAGTAATTTTGCCGAGTTCCTTAACGAGGGTTCTCTCGAGCGCCTTAGGATCCTCTCCTCGCCTACCTGTGTCAGTTTTAGTACGGACACCATAATAGCTCGCAACGAGGCTTTTCTTGAAAGATACTCCAGTTACTTTTCGGCTTACGCCAACGTACTCACCTTTGGTGCTTGATGCCCCGGATTTTCCTGAGGCACACCTCCGGCTTGAACAAACCGTGTCTAATAGGTTTGCTAACCTTTATATCCCCGTCCCCCCATGCTCAACGCTATTACGGTGGCACAGGATTATTAACCTGTTGTCCATCGTCTACGCCTTTCAGCCTTGACTTAGGCTCCGGCTAACCCTGGGCGGATTTACCTTCCCCAGGAAACCTTAGGCTTGCGGCGAATAAGATTCTCACTTATATTATCGCTACTTATACCGGCATTATCACTTCTATTTCGTCCAAGGGTCTTTACAGTCCCTCTTCAATCTGATATAGAACGCTCCCCTACCACTCTTACAGCTACGCATAGCCATAAAAATCCGAAGCTTCGGTAATAGACTTGAGTCCCGTAATATTTTCGGCGCAAGAATGCTCGATTAGTAAGCTATTACGCACTTTTTAAATGATTGCTGCTTCTAAGCCAACATCCTAACTGTCTCAGCACTCTCACTTCCTTTATCACTTAGTCTATTTTAGGGACCTTAGCTGTCGGTCTGGGTTGTTTCCCTTTTGACAATGAAGTTTATCCCCCACCGTCTGACTCTTGTGGTACAAACAATAGTATTCGGAGTTTGATTGAATTTGGTAGTCTGGTGGACCCCAATACTCATTCAGTATCTCTACCCCTAATGTTTAATTACACAAGGCTAGCCCTAAAGCTATTTCGAGGAGAACCAGCTATCACCAAGTTTGATTAGACTTTTACTCCTCCCCTTAGTTCATCCCATCACTTTTCAACGTAAATGAGTTCGGACCTCCACGAACTTTTACATTCGTTTCATCCTGACCAAGGGTAGATCACCTGGTTTCGGGTCTACTATGCACTACATATTCGCGCATTTCACACTCGCTTTCGCTTCGGCTCCATCTTTTAAGAGACTTAACCAAGCAATGCACAGTAAGTCGCCGGTTCATTATGCAAAAGGCACGCGGTCACACAAATTTTATAAATTATAAAATTATTATGCTCCCACCGCTCGTAAGTACACGATTTCAGGTTCTATTTCATCCCCCTAACAGGGGTGCTTTTCATCTTTCGCTCGCGCTACTTGTGCGCTATCGGTCGCTGAGTAGTATTTAGCCTTAGAGAGTGGACTCCCCTAATTCACATCCGCTTTCACGAGACGGGTGTTACTTGGGAAATTACAAAGAAAGTGTAATTTTTTTCACCTACAGGACTATCACCTTCTATGGTTAGGCTTTCCTGCACTATTCGGTTAAAAATTACATTTATAACTTTCCAGACAGTCCTTGTCCTGCCTAATGTAACTCCCACGACCCCGGCTGTGCAACACACAAGGGTTTGACACACAACCGGTTTGGGCTTCTTCCCTTTCGCTCGCCGCTACTGAGGAAATTGAAAATTTCTTTCTTCTCCTGGAGTTACTGAGATGTTTCACTTCTCTCCGTTGTCCTCGATACCCTATATATTCAGATACCGATGCCATGGCATAAACCCATGGCGGGTTTCCCCATTCGGAAATCTCCGGATCACAGCTTGTTTGACAACTCCCCGAAGCTTATCGCAGTCTTCCACGTCCTTCTTCGCCTCTCAGCGCCTAGACATCCACCATGTACCCTTTATAGCTTGACATTTTATGTCATCTTATTTCACACACAATTTGAGGATCAAATTGCTACCCGTTAAGTATTCATTTTTCAAAGAACAAAACACCAACAATCTCACTTTAAATCTTATAGCACTATCTAAAGTGGTGGAGATGAGCGGGGTCGAACCGCCAACCTCTGCCTTGCAAGGGCAGCGCTCTCCCAGTTGAGCTACATCCCCCTCTATAACCTTTATTACATAAGATGGTGGGCCTAAGTGGACTCGAACCACTGACCTTTCCCTTATCAGGGGAATGCTCTAAACCAACTGAGCTATAGGCCCAATACATTTTTTAACGTCCCTTTGGGCCCACAATCCAAAAAAATCAAAAGTCATTGCGTGCGAAGTAGGCATGAAAAACTCCTTAGAAAGGAGGTGATCCAGCCGCAGGTTCTCCTACGACTACCTTGTTACGACTTAGTCCTCCTCACAAAACACACCTTAAGCACTTCCCTCCTTTGCAGGTTAGGCCGGTGATTTTGGGTGCATCTTGCTTGGGTGGCTTGACGGGCGGTGTGTACAAGGCTCGGGAACATATTCACCGCGGCGTAGCTGATCCGCGATTACTAGCGATTCCTACTTCATGGAGGCGGGTTTCAGCCTCCAATCTGAACTGGGATCGACTTTCTGGGTTTCGCTCCGCCTTACGGCTTAGCATCCCTTTGTATCGACCATTGTAGCACGTGTGCAGCCCGGGATATAAGGGCCATGATGACTTGACGTCATCCCCACCTTCCTCCGTCTTGACGACGGCAGTCTCTTTAGAGTGCCCAGCATGACCCGTTGGCAACTAAAGACAAGGGTTTCGCTCGTTAGGGGACTTAACCCAACGTCTCACGACACGAGCTGACGACAGCCATGCAACACCTGTGATAATTACGGACTGGATACCGTTCGTTACCCTTTCGGGCTTCTACTTCTACCATGTCAAACCCCGGTAAGGTTCTTCGCGTTGCATCGAATTAAGCCACATGCTCCACCGCTTGTGCGAGCCCCCGTCAATTCTTTTGAGTTTTAGCCTTGCGGCCGTACTCCCCAGGCGGGGCACTTAATGCGTTAGCTCCGGCAGAGAGATAATCAAAACCCCTCTACTTAGTGCCCATCGTTTACGGCTAGGACTACCGGGGTATCTAATCCCGTTTGCTCCCCTAGCTTTCGCACACTCAGCGTCAGTTACGGACCAGAGAGTCGCCTTCGCCGCCGGTGTTCCTTCTGATATCTACGCATTTCACCGCTCCACCAGAAGTTCCACTCTCCCCTCCCGCACTCGAGCCATGCAGTATCGGATGCCGTCCTTCCGTTGAGCGGAAGGCTTTCACAACCGACTTACACGGCCGCCTACGTGCTCTTTACGCCCAATAATTCCGAACAACGCTTGCCGCCTCTGTATTACCGCGGCTGCTGGCACAGAGTTAGCCGTGGCTTCCTCCGGAGCCTTAGTCAAGCAAGGACGCTATTAACATCCATGCATTTCTTAACTCCCGACAGCGGTTTACAACCCGAAGGCCTTCTTCCCGCACGCGGCGTCGCTTCGTCACCCTTTCGGGCATTGCGAAAGATTCTCGACTGCAGCCTCCCGTAGGAGTCTGGGCAGTGTCTCAGTCCCAGTGTGGCCGACCACCCTCTCAGGCCGGCTACCCGTCTTCGCCTTGGTAGGCCATTACCCTGCCAACTAGCTGATAGGACATTGACCCCTCCTCAAGCAAGTGGAATCTTTCGATTCCGCCTATTTGACTATCACCACCAAAGCAATAATAGTTTCATTGAGTATTAGCAACCCTTTCGGTAGCCCCAATTGCTTGGAACGTTGTTATTCTCATCTCGAAGGTAGGTTATCAATGCATTACTCACCCTTACGCCACTCGGTTTGCACCCCTTTCGGAATGCTCCCTCGTTCGACTTGCATGCCTAATCCACGCCGCCAGCGTTCGTTCTGAGCCAAGATCATACCCTTCATAATTAAAATTATAAAGGCTCCAGGTAAAACCCAGAGATCTTAACTTCTTCTATACTACATAGCTGATTTTACATCAGCAGCACTACTCGCACGCATTTGACTTCCATTTTTTAAAAGAGCAAAGAATCAACTACTATTGAAAGATCCGAATTATATACTTATTTAAAACAAAATCAAGAGAAAAATAAAATATTTTTAAACTTATCTTTTTCTTGCCTACAACAAGTACGTTGATTACAGAATTATACTTTCAAAAACTTTAATTGCAAACACAAAATTTCTTTTCAAGAAAATTCTTAAGAGCAAACAGAAAAGGCATCGGGGAGATCTATCTACACACCCTGGCCTTAGCCTTTTTATTCCCGCCACGCCCGTTAAGCCGCTTACCACATTCTCTTGATACGTCTTACATAACCTTAACGGAAAGGCTGCAAATCAATATGGCTAAAGGGTGTCATCCAGTGCAAATCCTATTTTTACGATCACCTCCCACCGGGCAATCTTTCCATTATCAATACGCCCCCTGGTTTCAACGACTTGAAACCACCGCATATTGCGCAAGGTTTCCGAAGCCCTTGAAAGCGCATGCTGAATAGCATCTTCCATCGTTGTTGTGGAAGTACCCACCAATTCAATTACTTTATATATATGGTCATCCATAAGAACACCCCCCTCTCTTTTGAATAAAAATAAAAACAACCGGTTTCATATCGTTACTACTTTCTTTTTTTCATGCAAAAATCCTTCACTTTATCAACGGACAGGGTATTTAACACATCCCTGGCTTCCAGCCATCCCCTGCGCGCTATTCCCACACCCAATTCCATCATCCACATTTGATCCACATGGTGGGCATCCGTATTAATCGCAATCACGACCCCCGCCTCCTTGGCCTTTCTACAGTAGATATCATTCAGATCGAGCCGATCATGGTAGCAATTAATCTCAAGCGCCGTACCTGTCTCAGAACAAGCCTCAATTACCTTATCCATATCCACTTCATATCCCTCACGTTTACTGATCAGACGACCTGTGGGGTGGGCAATGATATTCACATAAGGATTATGAATAGCCGCAATCATTCGTTCCGTAATCTTTTGCTTCCCCTGTTTAAAACCACTATGAATAGACGCAATAACGACATCCAGCTTTTCCAACAGTTTATCAGAAAAATCCAACACACCATCAGCCCTGATGTCCATCTCGGTGGCCTTGAGCAACGTAAACCCTTTAAGTTTTTTGTTCAGCCTATCAATCTCCTCAATCTCTTCAAGCAGTTCTTCGTCCTTCAGGCCATGTGCCACGTGAAGTGACTTTGAATGATCAGAAACCACAAGATACTGGTAATCCATCTTCATGGCATGATTGGCCATCTCCTCAATGGTTGGGATACCATCGCTCCAGTTGGAGTGGTTGTGGAGATCCCCCTTAATATCTGAGAGTTCAATGAGTTTTGGCAATTTTTTCTCCCGGGCAGCTTCAATCTCCCCCCGGTTCTCACGCATTTCAGGCGGTATCCAATCCATCCCCAGGATCGTGTAGATCTCCTCTTCGCACCGGCCTCCAATCTTTTCGTCCCCCTTAAAAATGCCGTATTCATTAATCTTGAATCCCTTCTTTTTCGCAATCTCACGGAGATGGATATTGTGTTCCTTTGAACCGGTAAAGTACTGCAGCGCCGAACCAAACTCGTCTTCACGAACAACCCGCACGTCTACCTGCACACCTTCCTCAACCCGGACACTTCCTTTGGTATCCCCGGCCGCCAATACCTGCGTCACCCCCCGCATAGTAACAAACGACTTCACAATATCCGCCCCTTTTGCGCCAGTTACAAGGATATCAATGTCCCCGACCGTTTCTTTCATTCTACGCAATGAGCCGGCAGCCTGGATATCCTTAATCCGGGCATTACGCCGCAACTCTGCGATAATCCTTTTCACAATTGGATATGCTACCCCAATAGAGATTCGTTGCTGGCTCGTCTTGAACAAGGCAATACCCTTGACGATATTTTCAATTTTCTTTTCGCCAATCCCAAACAACCCTTTTAATTTACCTTCATGTAAGGCCAGTTCAAGGTCATTCAGTCCAACGACACCTAACTCCCGGTTTAGCATCGCCACGGTCTTTGGACCTAAACCTGGTATTTGCATGAGAGCTACTGTTTCTTCAGAAACCCCTTCCTTCACCTCTTCGTATTTTGCCATCTTGCCGGCATGAAGATACTCAACAATCTTTTCCGCCGTACCTTCTCCTATGCCAGGAATGTCCGTCAATTTCCCGGCCCTGGCAATCTCCTCAATATCCTCCGTTAAATCACCAATTACCCGTGCGGCCTTCCGGTATGAATTGATCCTGAACGTATTTTCGCCTTTGAGTTCCAGGATGTTGGCAATCCGCTCAAACATCGATGCAATTTCATGATTCTTCAGGGCAAATACTCCTCGTCTGTAAACGAAAAAATACGGAACAAGTCAGTTTTTTGAAAAGCAATATCCATGTATTGTCGACATTACGGTAGAGGCAGGTTTCAAACCTTCCCCTGCATACCGACACCATACCGTTGTCATTATTGAAATTTCTCAAAAAACTGATTTGTTACAAAAACACGAAGATTTCAATAGATTATTATCATGATTCTGTCACATTCCATCCTCATTCAATATACCACAAGTCCCTAAAAATATAAGGCAATCACTGAACGCAGATGAGAATTCGATCCGGCTTTCATAATTATAGCGAGGGAGTCATGGCACATCAATTTTTATTTATTGACATGAACGGGGGACTTTTATCATAATTCACCCGTTCATTTTTTTAACTACCAGTACAGACCCTTACAACGCACAGACCTTGAGATGACAAACATTTCGTGCCTCTGTAGCAAAAAGTTTTACAAAAAGGAGAAAGCCTAAAATGGGAGAACAGATGATTGGTATTATTGGCGGCAGCGGTCTTTATAATATTGAAGGAATCAGGGAGGTAAAAACGGTATCCCTTGATACACCGTTTGGCAAACCTTCCGATAGCTTTACCGTAGGCACCCTGGAAGGCCGTAAAGTAGCCTTTTTGCCGCGACACGGCAAAGGGCACACCATTTTACCTTCAGAGCTTAACTTCAGGGCGAATATCTACGGGATGAAAAAGCTGGGGGTGGAACATATTATTGCCGTCAGTGCCGTAGGAAGCATGAAGGAAGAAATAAGGCCTTTAGATATTGTGATTCCGGATCAATTTTTCGACAGGACACGGGGCAGGATCAGCACCTTTTTCGGAGACGGGATTGTTGGTCATGTAAGTTTTGCAGACCCCGTATGCGGCACGCTGGCCGACACCCTCTATAATGCGGCCAAATCGACAGGCGTTCAGGCACACAAAGGCGGCACGTACTTATGTATGGAAGGTCCCCTCTTCTCCACCCGCGCAGAATCACGGGTATACCGCCAGTGGGGCGTAAGCGTTATCGGCATGACGAACCTCCAGGAGGCAAAGCTGGCGAGGGAGGCAGAGATCTGCTACAGCACCCTTGCCATGGCTACGGACTATGACTGCTGGCATGTGAGCGAAGAGGTCGTAACCCTTGAAATGATTATTGGAAATTTGAATAAAAACGCCGAAACTGCGAAACGTATCCTCAAAACAGCTATTCCGAAAATTGAACAGAAAAGAACCTGCGCATGTGCAACAGCGGTTCAGAATGCCATCGTAACGCACAAAGACCTTATCCCGGAAAGCACCAAAAAGAAACTGGATATTATCTTTGGAAAATATCTGAGATAAGGTCAATAAGAAATAATGGCGACCCGGACAGTTGCCGCTTGCATGATAATCCTAACACAACGAAGCCGCATCCAATTCTCCGTTGAGAAAGCGGGAGATTGCTTCGGAAGAGACCCTCGCAAGGACACAAGCTATGCCTTTGATGAACTATTGTGCGTTGCCATTGCGAGCACATTCGCGTTGCTCAGGGTAAACTCCGCGAAGCAATCCTTCTCCCATAAACAATCTGTACCTCCTGATAAGGGGTAAATAGGGTTGTGAAAAAACTTACTAAAACATGTCCTCATAAATCTCGTCCTCGTAAAAACGGGGAATGGGGAAAGAGATTTTTACACGGTAGTACTATATGATCCTTTCACCGGTGAGGGTGCGTAAACTTTGGATAAACCGTGTCTTCTTCTTATTCGTTTCCCTTAAAACGGCCAGATAGGATTCCCACTCCTTTGTCCGATGGGTCTTCCGATAAATGTCGCGCACCTGTTTCAGGTAACCCACGGCTGTTTCGTACGCTGAAGGCTTCGTTAGCGCAATCTGATTTTCTGCCAACCCACACCATATCTTGAGCGCCTCATCAGGATACTTCCCTGCGATAGCGTGGGCAACCTGAACGTGTTCCCCGGAAAACCAATGACTCCTGGTTTGAGACTTTTTGTACCAGTGCAAAACCATATCAGCGTCCTTCTCCTTGTCCGCGATATCAATTAATACGTCATAGGCAGGGAAATTTTTGGAATACCTTTCCTTGCCTTTCGGTGGATTCTTTAGTTCTCCCTTGGTATGGGCATTTCCCGTTTCCAAAAATTTTAATGCCCAGTCCCTGGTCACTGCTTCTGTTTTAATTTTCTCCGCCGCCTCTATGAGTTTGTTGTAGTTTTTCAGGCAGGGAGAATCTAAAAATTCTTCCTGCCGTAAGGACACGATCGAGTTATAGTCGCCGCTTTTTTCTGCAAGCTTTACAATATGTTCCCTCAAGGTACTCGCAATCCCCGGGTACTTTTTGCCAACTTGCTGAATGCCCTCTTCTGCCGCTTTTCTGGCCTCATCATATTTTTTTGCACCGTTCAGCCGCTCGACATACCGCGCCCAGCTGCCGGTTATTTTTGCCTCCGCCCTGCATAACGGAAGCACCTCTTCGTTCCGGCCGGATTTTTCCAAGGCGGAGACAAGAAAATTGGACACACGGTCTCTCCGGTAGTTGGTGCTAAATTCGTCGTTAGAATTCTTTGAAGATGGCAAATGGGCAAGCCTGTCTGATAAATCGTCTGCCACTGCAGACCATGCCGACTTGTCGCGTATTGATTCTAAGATTTCGTATGTGTTGCCACACAGATCGTATGCGTCCTGCAATTCCGCTTCTATAATGAACATAATCTTCCTGACGTTTGGCCATTCACACCTTTTAACCGCTTTGAATCCGATTTCCAGGCATTCAGAAATTTGCACGGCTGAATCACCTTCATCATCACAGGTTTCAACGTACGAATTCCCTTTTTCCAGCAATTCCCCGGCAATAGTAGTGACGGCATCGTAATAACCCTGGTCAAAAAGCGTTAACATCATAGACCTCACCCTGCTGAAGTCAGACGGATTCTCTTCATCTGACCAATGATTGCGCCATGCCGGTTCAGACATAATGTTGTCTATCTCCATGCGTATGCTGGAAACAAGTTTTTCTACCTTTCCGCCGGCCAACCGTGCGCTGTCCAAAAGTTCTGTATAAACCTCCGGATACTTATTTGCAAGCCTTGTCACTAATTTTACCAGAAATTCCTTATCATGCTGGTCAAGGAACTCTGCAATATCGTTGTCCGGGGCTGATTTAGCGGAAGACTTTTTTGATCGGGTTTGGGTATCTCCGGCATCATCGGAATCGTCGTACTCATCTTCATTACCTTCATCATACTCACCGTCGTCAAGGCCTTCCATCCTCTTGATATCCGGGTCCGTCAGTTGCGCCATTGGTATTTTTCTCTTCTCTTTAATAGCCTGCGAAAATGCCAGGAGCGTGGCAACGGCATGTTTGCAGCCGCTGCCGTAGGGGCAGGTGCAATCGGATGAGATCTCCTTGTGCTGGCCTTGCCCGTGTATCGTAACCAGGGTTGTATATTCATCCGTGCCAGATACGGTGGCGAGAATCCCCTTCGGTGCAATTCTCAGGTTCGTAACCCGGCCGCGCCTGAAATAATCTTCTCCCCTTTTTAAAATCCGGCTGCCAACCCAATTCGTCAAATCATTCCAGGTTAATTCTCTAAAATCCTCTTCCAGGTTTTTCAATGACAATCTTCCTCCTTCATGGTATGAAATCGGCTTTTTATGGACCCAGTAACTACATACCCTGTAAATCTTGCGGATTTTTATTATTTGAGGTTATATGTGAACAGTTTCTTCAAGCGATATTGTTTTTGCGGCATAGAGAAGCGCCGCTTTAATATCATCTTTCTTGAGAAATAGATATTCTTTCCTTATCTCGTCCTCTGTTTCACCATAGGCAAGTTTTTCCAAAATTATTTCTACTGTCAACCGTGTTCCTTTGATTACCGGTTTACCAAACATTATTTTTGGATTTATTTCTATTCTTTTTAATAATTTTTTTTTCCACGTTGACACCTCCTGCAAAAATATTATATAGGCGTAAACCTAAACTTTTCTTTGGTGATAACAACAAAATGTTTCGATATTCTGTCTTTGTGTGAAACTAAAACTTTTGTGAGTAGTTTTATTTTTTCCCTCGTGTCTTGTCCTTTAATCCTGAAAAGAACAATTCCAGAAGAGACTAATTTCTGTCTAAACACAATATCCCCAAAATCCTTATCATTGGTTAACAGGATACGGTTTTCTTTTTGTGCAATTTTAAAGATACTTATGTCGTCCAAAGATGGATTTTCTTCAGCTATCCAAGTAATATCATATCCGAGCTTCTTCAATTCATCCACAATCAATTCTCCGTTGTGAAAGCGGGAGATTGCTTCGGGAAAAGACCCTCGCATGACACAGGCTATGCCTTTGATGACATATTGTGCGTTGTCATTGCGAGGGCGATAGCCCGAAGCAATCTCTCTGGTCTGGATTGCTTCGCTCCGCTCGCAATGACAACTTTCTTTTTGCGTTTACTAGAGTGTTGTGGCCATATCAATTTAAACATTAACGTTCAGGAATTTCAATCGCCCCCCCGTAAACTGGGGGAAACAGGGGGGGAAAGTTGCCGAATGCCTAATTAATCTTCGAAATTATCTAAAAAATTTCAAAATCCGACCGCCTTCGGCGGTAAAAGGGTAAAAGACTCAAAGTTTAAGAGTCCTGGCGCAACGAAATCCGACATTGAGGCTACGGTTGACCGGATCGTTGAAGTCGCGGTCGGCGCACCGGCAGTTATTACCTTCATTGCTCCAGGAGCCGCCGCGCACAACACGTATTTTATCCTTTTCGTACCAGCTATCCGTCCATTCCCATACATTACCTGCCATATCGTAGCATCCATAGTAACTTTTCCCTTTCGGAAACTTGTCAACCTCTGTTGTCCCGCCGCTCCGGCTTTCGGCTGAGTTGCATAATGCTGCATCGAATTTATCTCCCCACGGATAAACCCATCCATCAGGACCCCTGGCAGCCTTTTCCCATTCTTGCTCAGTTGGCAGCCTCTTCCCGTCCCATTTTGCATATGCATCAGCACCGTGCCAACTCACATATATCACAGGATGCCTCTCATACCCTTTCTCGATAGTATAATTCTCACCGTCTTTTTTTATCCTGCAGCGTTCATTTTCAAAACTACCTTCTAAGTCAATCCATTTCTGTAAAGTGTCATTATCTGCCTTTGCGTTATTTAAAAATTTGCAGAATTCCTCGTTTGTTACCGGAAACACATCTATTTCATAATCGTAGTTTATTTCTTTTTGTTTCTTGTCATCCCCGTAGAAAAATGGCCCCTTTCCAATTTTCACCATTTCGCCAACGGATGCTTTTCTTATCATTTCTTTTTCCTGTTTACCTGCTTGTATTTGTCCAACTGACATGGACTCATATATCAGTGTTTCAATAATCTCGGGGTTATCAGAAAGCCTGACAATTAAGTTTCTCAGTATTTCCTGTTTCAGGATATTTTTGACAGGTTCATACGGTATCTTTTCAATATTCTCAAATTTATTAGAATTTATATCCCCCTGATGTTCTTTATATTTCTCTTTTACCATTGCTATTATCTTTGGATTGAGTTTGATCAACTCATAGCTCTCTTTAAACGCCTCTTTCAGGACATTCCAATAAATGTAATCCTTTATTTCTATCTTTTCTTCCTCTACCCGATCCCCGTTTATCTTTTGAAATTTTTTTTCAAATAATTTTTTATTTTCTGCAATTTTGATCTGCAGGTTGAGATTATTGATGAATTTCTTTATTTTTCTCGGAGTATCTCCGAGGGATTGAACAATGACATCTGAATAGGTATGTAATACGTCTTTGTAATCAAATTGCGATACAATGCCTTCAAAATATTCTTCCATATCAGCGGCATGTATCAAGGGAAGCTCATAAGAAACCTGCACTATTTTTTCAAGATATTCACCGGCATATTTCGCGCCTATATGAGGAGATTTTTCAAGGGCATTAATAATGACTTCCTTGGAAACCCCCATGACAAAAATGCAGCCTTTGAAATCGAGGAAAAGCTTGATTGCCTCAAGCACCTTTACGATATTCTGGCTATCGCAGCGGTCGAGGTCGTCTATAAAAATTGCCAAAATACCCTTTTGGTCATCAATCTCTCCGGGGGTAAAAGACCCTTCTTTCTTTATTTTGAAAGAATCCTCGGCATGGATCCATAGTCTGATGAGTTGTTTTAAAAAGGAGCTGAAGAGTGTAAAATAAGGCAGGTTCTTCTTATAATCCTCTTCTTTTATTATTTTTTCAACGCCCTTTAAAAAAGGGATAAAATTTGAGATAAATTCGGGAACGGCCTTCAGATTAAGCTTCTCCCACGCCGTCATTATCGCTATTTCTGCCCTTTCAAAAAAGTTTCCCTGCCACATTTCCTGGACAATGCTCTCAAGGAGGGCAGCCAGGAGGCTATCGGCATCATTATACTTCCATGCCTGAAACCACACCGTCTTGCATCGTCTTTTACCCTTTTGTATTTTTTCTTCATCAAACTTTTTCAACTCCGACCTGATGGCCTTCATCAGCGTTGTCTTACCCCTGCCCCATCTGCCTTCCAATCCGATCACGAGAGGTGTCTCATTCCGGCTGCCGGTGATAATATCGATGAAAGTATCCCGGTAGGCTTTAAAGGCAAATTGTATCCTATCGTCATGTTCTTCCGGATTATCACTGAGGATTTTTATTTCTTCCATCCTTTTCTCCCGAATTGAAGCGTCTGTTTTCTTCATATCCTCTATTTCTCAAAACCTTTTTGCAAGCAAATTCTTCTATGCTTTTTGTAAAAAACTTTTTTTTCACCCAATCTACAAAACTGTATAACAATCAATAAAATAGATTATCCATGACGAATTTGGAGAAAAGTTTCTGGGCAATCGATTAACAAAATACTTCCTATTCGGGAAGACTGGAGGTTTACAAGGCATGCCGTTTTGCCTTTTCCGGGATAGGAGCAGAAGTTATTCGCTGGGCACTCGGGCAGAGAAAGATTCGGAATATTCTATCTATAGCTAATCCGAACAAGTCGGAATGCATAGCGCAGGCGTTGTCCCCCGCTGGCGGGGGCGAAGGGGGTGGATTGGACTTCCCTTCCCGCTTCAAATACCCATTTATTATGGATGCGAATTTTTACCTTTACCATGGAGTTGATTCGCCAATCAGTGCAAGTGCGTCATAGTTCAAAATGATGAGAGATATTCAGATTACGCATCTGCCAAAATTTCTGGTTCTGCCAGTCCACCCCCTTGATCCCCCGCCAGCGGGGGACAACCTGCTGCCTTACCAGGGATAGGGAGCAATCAGTTTCGGGTCCTGGCCTGATTCGTTGCTCCAGCAGCCTTTTCTATCTCCTTCAGTGTTGATTGAAACTCACTTGACCATAGTTGCGTCTCATTCTTTACCATATCCCGTGTTTTCAAGATAAAATCTTTGCATAATTCAAGGGCTTCTGTTGCCTGTTCCGGAGTGGAAACCGTGCCGGAATAACCAAGCATTTTCTTTTCCCAGTCGAAACAAAAGGTTTCCAGTGCACGTCCCAGTTCCATTTGGGTAATCATGTATCTCACCCAGCCACTGGTTAACCCTGCAAACCGATCCAGGGCAATGAGAATGGCGGCAACTGCTATGGCTATGGTCGCCCAAAGCGGATTGAGTTTGTCTGTATTAAAGATCTGAGTCAACACAGGAATAATGCCTGATGCACCGGTTACTATGATGGCACTCAACCGCAAGGTGTATCCCCATACCCTTTTACCCCGGCGTTTATCGTCGTACCACGCTATCGCTTTCCTGGTTTCCTGGATAACGTACTCGTACAGTTTTTTCAATGAAACGTCGAAATCGTTTGAGCTCCAGGACAACACGGGAAATGGGTTTTCATTTTTGCTGTTTGACATGGGAAAAACACCTTCCTTTCTCTCGTGAAATTTAGCCGATATAATCTGTATGCTACAGAAAAGGAGCCCCTTATCCTGGCGCAATCCCGTATATCCTCATGGATAACAATTCTTCTACCGTATGCCTGTTGCCCCCCCGATCCCAATAATCACAAAACACCTTGAAAACTCTTTTATGAAATCCCGTGCTTGTTCTATTGCTCTCAGGAAAAGACCGCCCCGCGCCTGTTGTTATTTGCCTCTCATTACATTCCGATATTACCTTCCTTCCGCTTAGCTACTGGTACTCTATTGCTGCTGTACACCCTGTTTTCACCTTCATCCATCCTCCTGTTATATAGGATCTGTTCTTTGCAAACGTTTAATACCATAGCGCAGCAAAGCCGCACCCAACTCTCCGTTGGGAAAGTGGGAGATTACTTCGGAAAAGACCCTCGCAATGACACCGGCTATGCTTTGATGACATCTTGTGCGTTGTCATTGCGAGCACATTCGCGTTGCTCAGCGTAAACTCCGCAAAGCAATCTTTCTCCTATAAACAATCTATACATACTGAGGATTGTCTCATATATCAGCGAGAATCCGGGTTAACACCTTGTACTTGTCATGCAAAAGGGTTGTTACGATGCCCGGGACAAGCTTTCCTATGGGTTGTTTATTAATCATGGAGACCGGCATCACTTCCATGAGGGAGTTCGTGAGAAAAACTTCCTCGGCTGCCAATACCCTTTCCAGCCCGAAAAGTTCCTCAGACGCATGAATGCGGTTTTCCTTGCATAATTCCAGGATGACACGTCGGGTAACACCTGGCAGGAGATTGGCCTTCAGGGAAGGGGTAATTACGGTGTTTCTTTCAACAAGAAAGAGATTGCTGACGGCACATTCGGTAATCTGGTTCTCTGTGTTCAGAATAAGTGCATCGTGGGCGCCCTGGTCAACCGCCTCTTTCTTGATAAGGTAATTTGTCAAATAGCTAAGCGTCTTGTGGTTTGAGATGGGACACGTGGCGCTTCTCCGGATGTGGGAGGTAATAAGCGATACCCCCGTTTTATAGAATGAGGCAGGATAGGCAGTAAGCGGTTTTGTGTGAATTAAAAAAGTGGGTTGATATATATCTGCCGGGATGAGCCCATTCATGCCAAATCCGCGAGATAATGTCATTCGGACGTAAGCGTTCTGCAGGTTATTCCTGATAAGGAGTTGTTCAATAATCTGCTGCAGGTTTTGAGACGTATGATGGAAGGGGATATTAAGATACCGGGCGGAATTCACGAGACGCGCAACGTGATCATCAAGCCGAAAAGGGTTCCTGTCGTAGACCCTTAGGGTCTCAAAAAGCCCATCACCGTAAAGGAAGCCCCGATCCTGGATTCTCAGGTGACATGCTGTTTCTTTTACAATGGCGTCATTTAAGTAGACAACGTTGGACATTGCCGGCTCATGTACTGCTGATATGTATAAAATTGTGCGCTTTTAAGGAATCAATGAGGGCTCTTGCCTTGTGCATCGTCTCTTCATATTCCTCTTCTTCATCAGAATCTGCCACAATGCCACTCCCCACCTGAAAGGATACCATGTTGCCTTTCATGATAAACGTGCGTATGGCGATATTCAGGTCTGCATTTCCGTTAAATCCGATATAACCGATAGCTCCTGTGTAGACACTTCGCTGGGTGGGTTCCAGTTCATCAATGATCTGCATAGCACGGATCTTTGGCGCGCCGGTAATGGAACCGCCAGGAAAGGTTGCCTTAAGCAGGTCTATGAAATCATATCGTTCATACAAATCCCCTTCGATAGTAGAAACCAGGTGATATACGGTGGGATAGGCTTCCAAAGCCTTTCTTTCGGTAACTTTGACGGAACCATAATCGCACACACGGCCAAGATCATTACGCTCCAGATCAATAATCATAGTAAGCTCGGCATCATCCTTTGGGCTCGAAAGGAGTGCTTGTTTCATGAACTCGTCTGAATTACTGTCCTTACCCCGGGGCCGCGTGCCTTTGATGGGACGGGTCTGAACATGTCCGGCATGGATTTTAAGAAATCGTTCCGGCGAGGAGCTGATAATGGCAACCTCATCAAAAGCCAGATACCCCGAAAACGGCGCTGGATTTACCGAGCGCAATTTTTTGTACAGTTCATACGGAGGGGTATTACTCTGCGTCTCTATTCGTTGAGAGAGATTGACCTGATAAACATCGCCAGCGGCAATGTAGGACTTGATGCGTTTAATTGCGCCCAGATAGCGTTCTTTTGAAAAGTTAAATTTCAGCGCCGGCTCAGAGAATTCCGGATTGGAGGTGTCATGGCGTGGCTCATCTGACACATCGGATTTTCTGCTCAATACTTCTTCAAGATATCCCATTCTGTCTTTCAGGGTAGTGCCCAAACCGAAATCTGCCCCGATTACATAACATTTTTGCAGGTAGTTATCATAGGATATCATGGTGTCATAAAAACCCAGGTACATATCAGGCAGACCGAGATCGTCAACGGCCCTCGTGGTTAGTCTTTCTATAAAGAGGCACAGGTCATAGCCAAAATATCCAACCACACCGCACTCGAAAGGGACGGATTCGGCGGCATTCTTTAACGAAAACTGCTTGAGCAGCTCGCGGAGGTGTTCAAACGGATTTCCTTCAATTTCAAGGACACCACTGCTGTCAGTCAAGGTGATTTTTTGTCGTTTTGATTTCATTACGAGGAAAGGATTAAAACCCAAAAAGGAATATCGTGAAATTCCTTTTACTTGCAAGGCGCTGTCGAGAAAAAACAGGTGCGGTTGTGTAGAAAATCTGCAAAATGCCTCTAAGGGAGTGCAGGCATTTCTGACTTCATGGATAATGATCTCACCTGTCATGTTTTTGATGGTATCCATGGACGTTATGAGGGTCGGTAGACCGTGACGAATTCATAGAAAACTATAGTTCTTTTTCCCTACAGGATTTTACTATCTTCAAAGGTGGTCGGAGAATCTTATTTGCGGTGATTAATTCTAGATGTGGTGCAAAATTTTGTCAAGGCAAATCGCCGGTAAAGTGCCTTAAAATGCCGTATTTATCCTTGTTATTTCTCTCTGAGTATGCTAAAATTTTAACAATAGATGATGTGTTCGTTGTTGGGATGAGAAAGAAAGAGACGTTAATAACGTATCCCCTTTTCCCTTAATCCCCCCTGGCACTGTCGGTTGCAAATGGTTACTGCTTTCTCCATGTCGTAAATTGGCAGATTGAATTTATTCCGGATTTGATTTTGGCGGGGTACTTTCCAGAGGTAAATAGTTAAAGCTATGCAAGGGCACATCAAGAAATACCTTGAACATATTGAACATAACAGGAATTTTTCCGCGCAGACGCTAAGGGCATATCGAAATGATTTATATCAGTATCTATCATTTCTTGTTGGGGAAGGTTGCCCGGATCTTGACAGCGTTACCCGCTTGTTGTTGAGAAGCTTTCTTGCCTACTTAAAAAAACAAAACTATTCGAAAACCACGATTGCCAGGAAGCTGGTGGCAATTCGGTCGCTTTATAAATTTTTGTGCCGTGAGGGTATTCTGAAAAGTAACCCTGCGGAGAATATTCGGGCGCCAAAACTGGAAAAAAACCTTCCCGGATTTATGAGTGTTAAGCAGACCGAAACGCTCATAGATCTTCCGGTCTTGAACACGGTGTCAGGCATTCGTGACAGGGCTATTCTGGAAACCTTGTACAGCACCGGTATGAGGGTAAGCGAATTGGTTGGAACGGATATTGATGATATAGATTTTTCCAATGAAGTTGTCAAAGTGAAGGGAAAAGGAAGAAAAGAACGTTTACAACCTATTGGAAATCATGCTTTAGATGCCATACGATCGTATCTTGACAAAAGGGATTTTGACAATAAAGCGCTTTTTTTTAAACAGACGCGGCGGACGTCTGACTGAGCGCAGCGTGGCAAGGATGCTGGAAAAGTATGTAAAAATGGCTGGTATGAGCCTTAATATTTCTCCCCATACCTTTCGACACAGCTTTGCCACCCACTTGCTGGACAGCGGGGCCGATTTACGGTCCGTACAAGAGCTTTTGGGTCACGCCAATCTTTCTTCAACACAAATCTATACCCACATTACTACAGAGCGGCTGAAACAGGTATACGATAAGGCGCACCCCAGGGCTTGAATGTCTGGTTCAATTGAGTCCTTAACCAAACTAAAAGTCCGTTATAATATTATGCTGTAAAAACTTCTTTCCCCATTCCCCGTTTTTACGAGGACGAGTTTCATGAGGACATGTTTTGTAAGTTTTTTCACACGCCCCTGAATCTCTGAGGTGGGTCAACCGTCCCCGGTTGACATCATAATGACAAGCGGGGACGCTTGACTTACAATAGAAGGGATCTGCTTGCGGCTGTGTTGCGGTATAAAATCTGTAAATCTACGTAGCCGTCTCATTTTTGTATCATGATCACAGCGGCGAATTTTGTTTTGAGAATAACCCGTTGGCAAAGATGAGCGTAAAGTTTATACGATTACTTACTCTGAAAATCCTAGTGCTGTTGGATTGTCCCGGCATTCACGTTGGGCGTATTTTCAATCTTAACCACACCTCATGACAAAACCTATTATGAAAAAGCAAGAAAAAACAAAGAGTGACCGTCCGGTTGAAAACGAGGGTTGTATTACAGTTGCCAATGGAAGCGAACAGAAACACTACGAAGACATCCTGGCCGATGTATGTTTGTTACACTCGATTCTCGATCAAACGATGGAGGGTGTTGTGGTATGCGATGTAAGTGGTAAAATCGTGCGTGCCAGTAAAACCGCCCACCTCCTTTGTGGCGGAGATCCGGTGTCAAAAGTTTTTGAAGAGGCATTTCCCCTTCAAATAAAAACCGGGAAAAAAGAGCATACGAATTTTCGCATAGAAGACGTTTTAAATTGCAAAATTATTCAAGGCGCCGAAGTGAGTTTGGCGTATTCCTTCGGTGACCGCTCAAATGATACGAAAGTATTTCATATGCTTATGAATGCTTCACCTTTGCTAAATGCAGAGAAGTCAGTGGTTGGCGGCATAGTCATATTGTCAGATGTTACTGAACAGAAGCGAGTGAAAAGGCGGAAGGACATATTGTATACCATAACACACATTTTGGCTGAGTCGACTACGTTTAAAGAAGGCGCCCCCGAGATACTTCGTGGCCTGTGTGAATGCCTGGAATGGGATGTCGGTGTGCTGTGGACGGCTGAAAGAAAAACCGGCACGTTGCATTGTTCAGACCTGTGGCATAAGCCATCCGTAGAAATTCCGGAGTTTGAGGCGCTTACCCGGCAGATCACCTTTTCCCCCCAAGTTGGATTGCCCGGCAGCGTTTATGCGGACAAAGCGCCTCTCTGGATTACCAACGCCGTTTCTGACGCTAACTTTCCCAGGGCGGCAGTTGCAGCCAAAGAAAAGTTGCATGGGGCATTTGGTTTTCCTATCCTGACGGGAAATACTATCTTTGGAGTCATTGAATTATTTAGCCGTGAGATACAACCAGCCGATGACGATCTGCTCACATTAATGGCATCCATCGGTGAACAGATCGGCCAGTTCATCAAACGCAAACAATCGGAAGAAGCTCTCATACACCGGATAGACTTTGAAAAGACCGTCGCCAGTATTTCCTCAAGATTTGTCGTCTTTTCAGACTTTAATAGCGCCGTTTTCAAATCATTAGCTGACGCTGGCAGGTTGTGTGACGCTGGGAGGGCATACCTTTTTCAGTTCCGGGACAATGGCGCCTTTATGGACAATTCCAATGAATGGCATGCCGACGCGGTTACTCCAGAAATTCAGCATCTTCAAAATCTTCCCACGGCAATGTTTCCCTGGCTCATGAAGAATCTGCAAGCCGGCAATGTGATTCATATTCCAGATGTTTCTCAAATGCCTGCGGAGGCCGCTTTTGAAAAACAGGAATTTGAAAAGAGAGATATCAAGGCAACCTTGATTTTGCCGGTACATGCCGAAAAGGAATTAATCGGATTTGTTGGCTTTGACAGCGTGGTGGCTATCGATCCCTGGCATGAGGAAGATATAGCACTGTTGCATATCACGGCAGAGATCATAGGAAATGCTGCTGCACGTAAACACTCGGAGGCCCTTATTACCTATATGGCCTACCATGACACCCTCACCGGCTTACCCAACCGCAACTTATTTCATGACCGTTTGAAAGTGGCATTGGTTCACGCACAACGGCACAAAAGAATGGTTGCTGTTATGATCATCGACCTGGATCAGTTCAAAACTGTCAATGATGTCCTGGGGCATCACATAGGTGACCTGCTGCTGAAAGAGATTGCAGCGCGACTGACACACTGTGTGCGTAAGGGCGATACCATTGCCCGCACGGGTGGCGATGAATTTACCATCATCCTTCCCGACTTAATTCATGCACTCAATACGATTATTGTTGCAAGCAAGATTATTGATGCACTCAACCAAACTTTCAGACTTGAAGGACACGAAATCCATACCACGAGCAGCATCGGGATCAGCCTTTATCCACTTGATGCAGAGAGTCCGGAAGATCTGGTCAAAAAGGCCGATATTGCCATGTACCTTTCCAAGGCACGCGGTAAAAATACCTACCGTTTCTACCGCTCTGAGATGAATAACGTGAAAAAATAAGCGAAGCAGGGTACCAGACAATTCCCCCCCCGGCGAATGAGCATTTCATCTGCTGCGCAATGTGGTCAATTTGTATTTGATAATTTTTTATATTCGTGATACAGTTACTTTATGAAAAGTACACCTTCATCATTCCCACTAAAACCATACCTTTTAAAACACCGTTTCTACCCGTTTCGTGAATATCTGAAAGAACATTTTGCTCACAAGGTGCACAAGATACCGATTCACGCAGGCTTTACCTGCCCGAATCGTGATGGGCGCGTTGCGGTGGGTGGTTGTACGTACTGTATTAATGAAAGTTTTAGTCCCAATGTCAAAGAAACTTTCCTTCCGGTAAGAGAACAAATTGAAAGGGGCAAGGAATTCCATAAAAAGAGATACGGAGCAGAAAAGTTTATCGCATATTTCCAGTCTTTTACCAATACTTACGCTGATATAGATACATTAAAATCATGTTATGAAGAGGCGCTCAGCGACAGGGATGTTGTGGGAATTTCTATAGGCACCAGGCCAGATTGTATCACGGACGATATTTTAAGTCTTATCGATGGGTATACAAAAAGATATCACGTTTGGATCGAATACGGACTCCAATCCATCCACGACAAGACTTTACGGCGGATAAACCGGGGGCATGACTCCAGGATGTTTCTGGATGCCGTACATCGCACAAAAAATACTTGCATCAATATATGTGTTCATGTTATTTTAGGGTTACCTGGCGAGACGGAAGAAGAGATGATGGAAACCGCTCAGGCAGTAGCAGGTTTAGGAATACAGGGCATAAAGCTTCACCATTTGTATGTGGCTAAAAATACGGCCTTGGCTGAGGAGTATTTTCAAGGAAAAGTGAAGACTCTGGACATGAATGCGTATATCAAACTCGCTGTCAGTTTTTTTAGAACGTACCCCATCTGATGTCACCGTGCAAAGGCTCGTAGGTGACACACATGGCAATTTTCTTCTGTCACCAGTATGGAAAGCCAGTAAGGCGGAGATTACCGACGGGATAACACAGGAATTTGAGCGTCGGGGCACCTATCAGGGCTTGCGGCATATTCGATCCGTGCCCCTGATGGAGCATCTGAATTCATGTTCCACACAAACCTTGCGGGGACAAAATTCAGAAGAGTTTAAATTGCACACCGTAAAAATATAAGGCGGGCGTAATTCAGTGGTAGAATACCAGCTTCCCAAGCTGGGTATGAGGGTTCGATTCCCTTCGCCCGCTCCATTCTATACGAATTAGGAGGATTTCGCATGATACTGCCATTGCAAATTACATCGCGAAACATAGAACTCACCGAAGCGATAGAGACAAACATCCGTGATCATGCTGAGAAGTTAGATAAATATTACAGCAAAATCACCAGTTGCAGAGTCACGGTTGAGGCGCTTCCCCACAGATCATTGTATAACCTGCGTATCGACATGACGGTCCCTGGCACAGAGCTTGTAGTAAAACTCGACCCAAACACAGACCTGTATCTTGCTATAAGAGACGCCTTTCATGATGCCCGCCGGAAGCTGGAGGATTTTGGCAGAAGGCAGCGAGGTGATGTAAAACAACACACAGAAGCGCCCCACGGACTTATTAAAACCCTGTTTCCGGACCTGGGCTACGGCTTCCTTACCACGACGGACGGTCGTGAGATTTACTTCCACGAGCATAGTGTTCAAAACCATAAATTTAAAAAGCTGACCGTTGGGATGGAGGTGCGCTTTGGTGAAGAGATGGGAGAAAAAGGGCCACAGGCGACGTATGTAAGAGTGCTATGAAACAAAAAGTGCCGACTAATTTCGTTGCGGCAAGGTGGCATTATGATGTTAACCAAAAGATTGCTATTTCTTATTGCTGTTTCTGCAATGGGTTTCTTCTTCACTGAACGTTTTAGCTTTGCAGATGATGATTGGCAATTACCTGATACACCGGCAGAGATAAGCGATGACGAAGAGATTGTGCTGGGAAAACAAGTAGACGAGTATATACGACATCAGTTTTATCTGGAAGAAGACCCTGATTTTAACGAAGCTGTTAACAGCATCGTACAAAAAGTAGTTGCCGCATCTGACCGAAACACCATCCCCTTCACCTGTGCCATTCTTCAGTCTCTTTCAATCAATGCGTTTTCCGCCCCGGGAGGGCACATATATCTGACGTATGGATTATTAAAATTTGCACAAACGGAAGATGAAGTGGCAGGAATTATTGGCCATGAAGTTGCTCACGTATCTCTGAGACATGCCTCAAAATTATACCACGAGGTTATGGAAATCAATTCCCAGGATGAGGGAGGGCTTCGTTCCGCAGCAAATTTATTGCTTCTCAATAGCCACCTCGAAGAGTTTGAACAAGACGCTGATACCAGGGGAGTCTTGTATGCACAAAAAGCTGGGTTTAATCCCAACGGATTGTTGGATTTTTTGGAGAGACACCTCAATTTCATGATGCACAGAAGGTTCTTTGGTATGACAGACTCTGGTTTTACCACAACGATCACGGCAAGATTAAACCATTTACGAGAATGCCTGTCCAACTTAGAAAAGAGCAATAATTAAGCCGGGATCGGGAAATGCAGGATGCAACGAGTAAGGACATCCGGTCGGTACTACCTTCACCAGGTCTCCCGCAAAAATCTACGGTGTCGATTTTAGTGGCGCCGCAAATGCCGGAAAAAAGATATGGATCACGTGTGGAATACGGGAAAACGACCGATTGCACCTCCAGGGTTGCCTCAGGGCTTCTGAACTGCCCAGTTCCGGGAATGAACGTGACAGGTGCATGGCAGCGCTCCTGGCTTTCATCAGGAAAGAAGAGACAAGTGCCTTTGGATTTGATTTCCCTTTTGGGTTGCCACGAGATCTGGTAAAAGAGGACGGTTGGCGTGATTTTGTTGTATCTTTTTCTTGCCGTTACACCAACGCTGAAGATTTTAGAAAAGCATCATACACCGTCTCCGGCGGATTAGAGCTCAAGCGCATGACGGACAGAGCATGCCAAACCCCCTTTTCTCCTTACAATCTCCGGCTCTATCGTCAGACCTATTATGGCATCTCTGAAGTGCTTGCCCCACTGGTCAGAAAACATCAGGCTTGCGTCCTCCCTATGCAAAAGGCACTACCTGGCAGGCCATGGCTTCTGGAAGTTTGCCCTGCCTCGACATTAAAGCGAGCGCATCTTTACGTACCGTATAAGGGCAGGACGCGGGAACATTGCACGGACAGGAAACATATTCTTGAATGGATCGAAGTACCGTGCGGCGTAACTCTTCCGAGCTCAATACGACGGACAGCCCTGATGGACTCTGATGGAGATGCCCTTGATAGTGTTGTTGCTGCATTTGCTACCTTCCGCGCACTTCACAATCAGGCAGTTCCTGCTGCCGTTGACCATAAAACTTATCTGCTGGAGGGGTATGTATACGTTTAAGTTGTTAATCATGAATGGAATTATCGTACCAATAAAACATCGATTATGCGTGTTTTGTGGTAAATTGTCACCCCAGAAATATTCATGCATTAATTATACCGTATCCTGGAAAAATAAGAAATTGCGGAAAAAATTTTCCTCCCGTGATAGAATGGATGAAGTGAGGGTAACATATTCTCGTGTTCCTTTGCGAGCCTTTTGCTCATGAGGGTTTAGTCAAAAATGGCACAAATGTTGTATCAAGAATTATGACATCTAAAATCAAGTGCTCTGCGATATAATTTATGCATCCTGTGAAAAACCGCGTATTATTATTCCTGGTTTTCTCTCTCCTTGTGACGTGTGGCATCTGTTGTACAAGCCTCAAGCGTCTTGCATACGAGGGGTTCTGGCGAGATAGTTGGCAACATCCGGAACAGGTTATCCATGCCCTTGAGATACAATCGGGGCAGCGCATTGCCGATCTGGGTTCAGGTAGCGGCTACTTCACCTTCCGCTTTGCAGATGCGGTTGGTTCTGTGGGAAAAGTTTACGCCGTGGATGTTGATCCTGGCATGAATAAATATGTGGAAAAACAAGCCGGGAAAAGTGGTCGCCGGAATATCGAGGTCATCTGTGCCCAGCAGCATGACCCACTCATTCATGGAGACGGAGTAGACTTGATCTTTACTTGCAATACCTATCATCACCTGAAAGACCGTGTAACATATTTTACTCAAGCCCGAAAATACCTCCGGCCGGGTGGTCGCATTGCAATCATCGACTTCAACGGCAAAGGGTGGTTCTTCAAGATTTTCCGCCATTTTACGGCAAGTGAGGTGATAAAGAAGGAAATGGAGTCGGCCGGCTATCACCTTCAGTGTAAATTCAACTTTCTGCCGCGACAACATTTTCTCATATTTTCTCAAGACAAAAAATAAAGCAACTTAAGCTTCTTTCCTGCGAGTTTCTGAGTGCTGACTTAGATAAACAGTAAATGAGACACGGGGAAAAAACAATGTTATACATAACGCAGCAAAGCTGCAACCAAATTCCCCGTTGTGAAAGCGGAAGATTGCTTCGGAAAAGACCCCTCGCAATGACACAGGCTATGCTTTGATGACATATTATGTGTTGTCATTGCGAGTGAAGCGAAGCAATCTTTCTCTCATAAACAATCTGTACCTCCTGATAATGGGTAGATAGGGTTGCAAAAAACTTACAAAAAAAAGAAGTTTTTACACGGTAATACTATATTACACCTTGATATTGAAATTTCATTAACAATTCATTGGAAACAGGGACACGAAATGTTTAAAGTGGTAACGAATCTCGACGACCTGATCAAGGTATTTATCATACGCGGTATCGTGTTTTTAGAAGAACAAGGCGTTCCGTATCAGATAGAACGCGACATCCATGACCATTCTGCAACGCATGTTTTGGGGGAAGAGCATGGAGAACCTTTTGCCGCTGGCCGTATACGCGCGCTGGGTGAGTATGCAAAGCTGGAGCGCATTGCGATACGAAAAGCGTACCGCGGGAAAAATCTGGGCCACAAACTAACCGAGTTTATGATTTTAACCGCGAAAAATCAGGGCTTTCATAAGTTCAAGGTGCATGCACAAACGTATCTTGTCGATTTTTATCGAAAACACGGGTTTGAGATCGTTGGCAATATGTTTAAAGAGGCAGGCATTGACCATTATGTAATGATACGTCACTCTTGTCCAAAGTAAGTTTTTAAAGATGAATCCTCATTTAGTATACGAGGGGCGGTATGAAATATATTCTTAAACGAAAAACCGCTTCTGATTCGTTCGGGGCAGGATGCTGCTGCAATATATCATTTTCCCGAATGCTTTGAAAAAGCCTGCATAACTTCCTCTGCGTGGTTTTTTACATCTACTTTTGTAAAGACATGGACGATCGTGCCATGTTCGTCGATCAGATAGGTGTATCGTTTTGCCGCGAATGTGCCTAAAAGGCCGCCCGATGCGCCGTACGCTTCTGCGACTTCCTTTTTCTCGTCACTCAGTAAAATAAAGGGTAATTTATGTTTATCCTTAAATCTTTGATGCGATTCTGACGAATCAAAACTGACACCCAAAACAACGATTCCCAACTCCTGCAAGGCGTTGTACCCATCGCGGAAGCTACAAGCCTCTTTTGTACAGCCGGGCGTGTTGTCCTTCGGGTAAAAATAAAGAGCCACCTTCTTCCCACGAAATTCGTCGAGGGTACGGATCTTTCCTGTGTCGTCCTTCAGTTGAAAATCAGGTGCAGGATCACCTACCTTTACCGGCATAGCATCTTTTCCTTTCATTTCCAAGAAATAAAAAAGGCATTCTTGTATTTATTACCACAAGAATGCCTTTTTCTAAATATTTGCTTGAACCTCTGTTTCTTTTTAACAAAACACCTTTGACCGTGGCAATACGTTTCCCTATTTATGCCCTTTATCTTTCATGCATTCACCGGGGTTCTTTTTAAATTTTTCAACACACCCTTCGCAGCAGAGATAAATCGTCTTTCCTTCGTGTTCAACCTTTACTGCCTTGTCTTTGTCACTCATGGCTTTTCCGCAAGCCACACATTTCGTTTCTGCCTTTTCAGCCGTTGAGGCTTGTTTTTCACCACAGCATTCACCGGCCGTAACAAAGGGAGTTTTACAAAAGGCCATCGAAAGCAAAGCTACTGCAGCAACACCCACAAAATATCCGATCCGCTTCATACAACATCTCCTTCTACAAAAAATTTGTTTTAAAGATTAAAAGATAATCTTGTTGTGTAATGTTACCAAATATTCCACAAGAAACAATCACAAAACGTTAATCGCTAAGATTGTTTTTCAGGACATCGATAGCACTTTTGATTTCTTCGCCATCGGGTGCGTTTGGATTGAGTTTTAGATAAATTTCGTAATCCTTCAGGGCATTTTCTTTTTTCCCAAGCTTCTTAAAAGTATTTCCGCGATGAAGATACGCCAAAGGATTGTAAGGGAAAAGTTCGATTGCCGTATTAAAGTCCTCAAGAGCTTCATTAGTCCTTTTCAACTGGTTTTTAATTTGGCCTCGTTCGTAATATACACCGGCAAGCCGTGGGTTCAGCTCTATCATCGTATTGTAGTCTTCCAGAGATTTTTCGATATCTCCCTTTCCCCGATGTGACTTAGCCCGGATATAATAGGCAAAGGCATTATCTTTGTTAAATTGTATGAAGGTTGATATGTCTGCAATTGCTTCATCAAAGCGTTGCGCATCGGCATGGAGAATGCTTCGCTTCATGTAAATTTCCATATTATTGGGATCAAGTTCCAGCGCTTTGTTGAAGTCCGCAAGGGCCTTTTCCGGTTCGCCCGCTTCGGCAAAAGCAAGGCCACGATGGGCATACGCCGGTGAAAATTTCGGGTCTAAAGAGATGGCGTTGCTGAGGTCTTCAATTGACAAATCCTCTCTGCCAATCATTTCAAAGGCAACGCCCCGGTTGTAAAACGACAGAGTGAAATTCGGATGCAAAGATATTGCCTTACTATAATCCATGATAGCCCTATCAAAAATCTCCATTGAGGCATATACTGACCCACGATTGTAATAGACCGGTGCGTAGTCGGGATTCAAGGCGATGGCCTCGTTGTAATCATCCAGTGCGCGGTCAATATCATGCATCCTTTCATAAATTACACCACGGTTGCAGAAGGCTACGGCATCATTACCCTGTAGTTGGATGGCGCGGTTTACGTCTTGCAACGCTGTTTGTATATTACCCTTCTCTTTTTGTATAAGAGAGCGATTGAGATAAATATCAGCAATAACTTCATCACGGGTAAGATTTTTGAGATAGTACCCATTTCTTATGCTTGTTTGCGAAATACGTTTCCCTGGTATATTTATATAGTAACTGTCAGGCGTAAACAGACCTTCATACCCTGTCTCAATATTTCTCCGGAAATCACCGTCATCATACCGGACAAAAATATGCTCCGGCACACTCACACCATAGAGGGGTAAGTGTAATCCTTCTGCTATGCACAGATAGAGGATGGATAATCCTACACAATTGCCAGCCTTGGTATCCAGAACCTTGTTGAGGGAGAGAGAATCGAGGTCGCCCGTTTGAACATAGGCAAATTGGAGTTCATTAAAAAGGATGCGATTGATCGTCTTAATAATCTGCTCTGGTTCTGTTTCCTCGCGGAGACTTATTTTAATATTCTTCACAATCTCGTCCAGTTTCCTGAGGTATGCGTCTATGTCGATTTCAGGATAGGATTCTTGTGCAATTTCGAAGACAGTCCTTGCAAGGCATGCTGATTGAGGATCGATATCCCATACTGGTTTTGGCACGGAATCGTTTGCAAACAGCGCTTGAAATGGATGCCTTAAACCGATAAAAGAATAGGGAAAGCTGAAAATTACACAGGCTAAACCAAGAAAAAATAGTTTACCCCTGACAGCAGTAAACCAGACCCAAGATGCTTCAGATTTACCATGGGAAAGCGGGGAATTACTAAAGTACTTTGCAAACAGAGAATTGTAGATTTTCGTCAAAAACGACCGACACACAGATACAACGGATTTAATAGGCATGTTTATTGACAAATCCATTCCATAGCGTCAACCATATGATTTTCAGATCAAAATGCAGTGACCAGTTTTCAATGTAATACAAGTCGTATTCTATACGCTTTTCCAGTGACGTATTTCCACGCCAGCCGCTAACCTGAGCCCAGCCAGTAATTCCCGACTTCATTTTGTGTCGTAACATATATTTTGGAATAGCATTTCTAAAATTTTCTATGAAGACCGGTCGTTCCGGACGAGGGCCAACAATACTCATATCTCCACGCAAAACATTGAAAAACTGCGGGAGCTCATCCAGGCTTGTCCTTCTCAGCAATTTCCCTATTTTTGTGCACCGTGGATCGTCCTGCTTCGTCCACACAGGACCCGATACCACTTCCGCATTTACATACATCGTTCTGAATTTGATCATATTAAATATCTTGCCATCCATTCCCATTCGTTCCTGTTTAAAGAAGACGTGTCCATGAGAAGCTATTTTGATAAGGAGCGCAATAATTCCTATGAGGGGAGATGCGCATATTAACACGACGGCGGCAAAAACAATATCCAAAAGTCTCTTCACGATGATATTCCATCCATACAGTGGTGTGTCCCGAAGGCTGATAAGCGGCATGCCCTCAAACTCACTTACACTACCCCGTAAGGTAATGAACTCAAAGAGATCGGGCAGTACCATAATACTTACCATCTCATCACCAATACCATCCAGAACTTCTTTCAACTGATTTTGGGCGTTAAAAGGCAGTGCAACAAAAACAATATCAATACCATGCTTCGCAACGAACGAGCGGACGTCAGAATACTTTCCTAGTACGGGATTTCCCTGCAAATTATTTCCAATGAGGCTTGTGTCGTTTGTCAGGAAGCCGGAAATCCGAATCCCAAGCTCCGGATGTTTCCGCAATTTTTTCGCCAGATCCTGCCCCATCTTTTCTGTACCAACAATCAATGCATATCGTTGGTTGTATCCTTTCTGCCGTAAAAAACGTAAAAATTCCCGAAATAAAATGCGCGTCAAACTGAGAGCTATAATATTGATAAGCCAAAAATAAAAGAATGTGAGGCGGGAAAAATCATATTGACGGAAGAGGAACGTGAGTGCAATAAGAATGAGAGTGGCAAAAGTTGATGCCTTGCCAATATCTCCAACTTCAGAAAGCCTGGTCGAAACTCTGCGGGGTCGATACAGACCAAATATCCGGAAAACTATCCCCCACAGAGGAATCATGAAGATGAGGAGGGTCAAATATATTTTAAAAGGGGGAACCCCTTTGTAAACAGGAATGATGCCTGAGTAAAAGCGCAGACAATAAGCTAACATCCACGCACCAGACAGGGCAAGCCAGTCTGCAAGAAGTAGCACCGACTCAAAAAACTTGCTATGCTTCTTTAGCATAAATGCTTTTCAATATATTGTTTAAATTTTTCTTTAAATATTAACCGATCGAAGCCTTCGGCATGTTTTCTAATCATGACCGGGTCAAACAGGTTTATCTGTTGCTCAAAAAACCATACAGCTTCCATTAAAGATTCTGGAGTTTGTTTTGTGAAAAATACTCCTGTAGGCGATTCCGGAGGTATCAAGGTCTTCGTTGCAGGCAAATCATGGGGAGAGGCATATATTCCCCGCACCGTTTCCAGCACGCCACCCTTAGCAAAAGCAATTACCGGTTTTCCGCATGCCTGTGCCTCTAAAGGGACTATTCCGAAATCTTCTTCTCCCGGAAAGATCAACGCTTTGCAGCCACGATAATATTCCCTTAAAGATTCACTGGATTGCCATCCAACACATTGTACATGCTTTTTTGTCATCTTTCTGAGGAGTCGTTCTTCTTGCCCTTCTCCGATCAGAATGAGTGGCAAACCCATCCTTTCAAACGCATCGATCGCAATATCGATTCTCTTATATGGGGCAAAAGCGGAGACGAGCAGGTAATAGCCTCCTTCTTTATAGCTCTCAGGAGGCGTATAAAGCGAACAATCCACAGGCGGATGAATAACGTCTGCCGATCTTTTATAATATTTTTTTATCCGATTTGCAACATGGTGGGAGTTTGATATAAAGTAATCCACCCGCGCACTGGAAGCAACGTCCCACAGCCTTAAATAGTGCGCAACGAATGACAACAAACCCCGCGAAATCAGGCCTTTTTTACCAGTACCAAAATAGGTGTGATATTGGTCCCATATATACCGCATTGGGGTATGACAATAACATATATGGACTGCGGTTGAAGAGGTTAGGACTCCTTTCGCCACACAGTGGCTGCTGGACAGAACTAAATCATATGCACTCATATGAAACCCTTCAATTGCCAAAGGAAATAACATCAGAAAAGAGCGATAATGCTTTTTAGCCAAAGGCACTCTCTGAAGGAAGGAAGTTTGTATATTTCTATCCTCGATGATCTTTGAAACCGAGCCCTGGAGATGGATTAAGGTAAAGATATCTGCATCAGGAAAGAGTTCACAGAATACCTCCAAAACCTTCTCTCCCCCGCGCATTCCAGTAAGCCAGTCATGAACTATTGCTACCTGCACAATGTGATCTCTTGTTAGTCACCTAGGTGGGAATAAAAACAGATAATTTTGGTAAATCTACGTAAATGATATTTCAAAGTCAAGTGGAAAGTCCTTGTTGATGTTACTATTGTATAATGACGTTGTCGTTTATCTGAAAGAATATTGATATTTATCATTGTATTTGGTACATTAAATACTAAATCATAGCGTCTTGGATGGGAAAAATGCATAAAAGGAGATGTAAACCTTGAATCTGACAGAAGCGATTGACATGGTAGCAAAAGACGAACGAGACTTGCAATTAAAATACACTAAGTTAGCTGATGAGGAAACGGACCCATTCGTAAAGGCATTTTTACAAAGAATTGTTAAGGATGCGATAAAACACGAAAAGAAGATATACAAGAAATATGAAAAGGTTTTGGCTACACTAAACAAGAAGACGTACTAAACCCAATCTGTAACCCCGAAACAAAAAAACCCTCAATACCTTACCTTATGCAGACCCTGTAGTTTTCGTGTCTTAATTATCTTAAATAACAACTTCATATTGATATACTTCAGTCAACCAAAAATAATTTCGCCATAATATAAACGATTGCTTGCTTTAATAAATCTTATAATTTGACGCCTTTTGTAGCTTTGTAGCCTTTTCGATCCTTAATGATTTCAACTTGACATTGTCTCCTTCCTCAAGGATTCTAAAACCCTTACTTTAAATAACGGTTTGATGTATAAAGACCATTATCCTGGTTAAACGTTATTAATAGTGTCATTTATGCCGATTTCAAGGCGTTTTGATAAAACTTTATCGCATATTCCTTCACCATTCTCCGGGCGCTGAACAGGGGGGAATTGCTTTCTATCGCCTCTTTCATAACCTTAATCCAGTCACGGGGCACTCCGTCATCATCGATACGATAATATGCCGGGATTATTTCATTCTCCAGGAGTGTATACAAGGCATCGGAATCGGCGGAATCCCTGTTTTCCCCATTATCAACGCCATCACCAAAACCCCATCCATTTTTACCATTGAACCCTTCTGACCACCAACCGTCAAGAATGCTCAGCTGGGGAACACCGTTCAGAGACGCCTTCATTCCACTCGTACCAGACGCTTCAAGAGGGGGAAGAGGATTGTTCAGCCATACATCAACACCATGCACAAGATATTGCGCTAATTGTTCGTCGTAGTCCTCAACAAAGGCTATTCGGCCACCGAAAGACGGGTCCTTTGCTGCATTAAATACTTGTTGCAAGAGCTGTTTCCCTGGGTTGTCGTCGGGATGGGCCTTTCCCGCAAAGATAATCTGTACGGGTTTCCAGGGATCATTCAGCATCTTCTTGAGGCGCTCAACATTTTGCAAAATCAAGGTAGCCTCTTATAGGTAGCAAATCTTCTGGCAAAGCCCAGTGTCAATACATTGGGGTCAAGGAGTACTCCCGAAGCAATAATTATCTGTGTGTCTGCCTTATCATTGTGCCATCTTCTTCGCGCCCTTTCCTGGATGTTTAACAATAATTTCATCTTTAACCAGGAATGGATATTCCATAGTTCTTCATCCGGGATGTCATAGATGAGTTTCCAGATGTCGCGATCGTCGTGATCTGCTAACCAGTTGGATCCTAAATATTTGTTGAAAAGGAGTTGTATTTTCGGTTCAATCCAGGTTGGGATGTGGATTCCATTCGTAATGGAATCAATGGATGTTTTTTCTTCCGGAATACCATTCCAGAGAGATTTCCACATCCGTTTTGCAACTTCTCCGTGTTTTTTACTTACGCCGTTGTGATAGACGGACATCCTGAGCGCAAATGCGGTCATATTAAATCCTGCAGTTGGAGCTTCCGGATTAATTCCCAGATTGAAAAAGGTGTCACGATCTAATCCTAGCACAGGCCAATAGGCGCCAAAATACTTTTCCATCATCGGGAAAGGAAATACGTCATGGCCCGCCGGCACCGGGGTGTGGGTGGTAAATACCGTTGTTGCCTTCACCTGATCGAGGGCTTCCTGGTATTTCATGCCATCTTCAACCCTTTCTCTGATTCTTTCAAGGATGGCAAAGGCCGGATGACCTTCGTTTAAATGAAGGACGGAATGTTTTATACCAAGGGTATTGAGCACCTTTGCACCGCCTATGCCCAGAACAACTTCCTGTCGTAAGCGCTGCTCCTGCCCCCCGCTGTATAAACGGTCTGATATATTTCGATTCCATGGGTCATTCGCATCTATATCGGTATCCATCAGATACAGGGATATCTTGCCAACCTGAACCTTCCAGACTTCAACATATATGGGAGGGTCAATAAAAGGCACTTTAACTACCAGCCGATTCCCTTTGCTGTCGGATATGCGGTAAATTGGGGCATTTTCTCTGTCAAGTATTTCACTTTCTTTTTCCTGCCATCCGTCAGGTTTAATTCGCTGCTTCAAATATCCGCCAGGATACATAAATCCAACCGCAACCAAAGGTACTTTAAGATCGCTGCATTCCTTTATAAAGTCTCCCGCAAGAAAACCGAGACCACCTGCATAAAAAGGAAGGGAATGGTGAAGCCCATATTCAGCAGAAAAATAGGCGATTGGTAACATACTGGAATCAGAAATATTATTCGAAAACCAGCCGCCGTTTGTAATCATGTCGGATTTATATCGCGCTATAACTGAATCGTAATGTCTGAGAAACTTTTGATCCCGTACGGCTGCATTGAGGATTTTGCTATCAATCTCGTGAAGCATTTTTACCGGGTTGTGTATGCTTATCTTCCATGTTACGCGATCGAGCATCTTAAAAAGCATTCTTGCCTCTGGATGCCAGCTCCACCAGAGATTGTATGCTAATTCAACAAGACCTGAAATTCTATCCGGGATCTGCGAGGCAATAATCATAGTTTTATTACGTCTCCTGGCCCCGGGATCTTAATGGACTGGAAACCCTGGGTACTAAGTTTTGTTTTTAAAGTATCCTGAGAATTTGGTTCTCCGTGCACAAGAATAACTTTCTCGAGATGACCCTGACTTCGGACCGCATCAGCAAAGTGGAGCAATCCATTCTGATCTGCATGGGCAGAGAAACCGTTCAGGACAACCACCTCGGCTTCGAGGCGGCGCATGACACCATAAATTTTAACTTCCGGCCGCTTTTCCACCAATCTTCTCCCTAAAGTATGATCTGCCTGATAACCAACGATAATAACGGTGTTCCTGGGGTTCTCGATCGTGGCAGCGAGATGATGCAGAATTCTTCCGCCTTCACACATACCGCTTGCTGAAATTACCATGGCGGGTTCGGTGGACGAAGATACCCTCTTTGAGTCTTCGACACTGGAAATATATTTTAGCTCTGGAAATTCAAAGGGAGAATTATCGCTCTGAAGGAGAGCGAGGGTCTCCGTGTCGTAACACTCAGGGTGGAGTTTGAATACGTCGGTCAATTTCACGGTAAGAGGAGAATCAATATACACCGGAATTGGAGGAATCCGCTTTTGGTCATGGAGTTTTTTGAGTTCGTAGATGATCTCCTGGGCACGCTCCAGAGCAAAGGACGGAATGACAATTTTCCCGCTCCTTTTGCTGGTGCGATTAATCACTTCAGCCAGTGCCTCAGTCGTCAATTCAATAGGATCGTGAAGCCTGCCTCCATAGGTGCTTTCCGTCAGAAGACAGGATATCCCATCCGGAATTTCCGGGTCTCGCAAAATGGGAAGATGCTTGCGGCCTAAGTCACCTGTAAAAGCGAGACGCACTTTCTGTCCATTGTCTTCGACATCGAGAACGGATATAGCGCTTCCCAATACATGGCCAGCATCGAAAAATGACAATGAAATGCCTGGTGCAATGGCCTGGTTTCTGTGATAGGGAATTCCTATAAACTGTGACAGCGTACCAATCACATCCCTTTCGCCATAAAGAGGTTCGATGGGATCGAGATCCTTCGCTCCCCGCGAGACAAGTTTTTGGATGTGTTCGGCATCACGCTTCATTATCCACGCTGTATCCAACAACATGGGTGAACAAAGATCGCGAGTTGCAGGCGTGGCGTAGATCGGGCCGCGATAACCATTTTTAAAAATGCATGGCAGGGCGCCTGAATGGTCGATATGGGCATGAGATAATACGATGGCGTCGAGTTGCTTGCCATCTATTGAGAAATTCCGGTTTTTCTCGTAAGCCTCCTTGCGATGGCCCTGGAACAAACCACAGTCCAACAACACAGATGCACGCGATGTACGTAGTAAATGTTTCGATCCCGTGACGGTCTTCGCTGCGCCTATAAATTCCAGTTCTATCATCGCGGGGACTCCTCAATTCGCGGTTTTGAAAACTTCGCCTTAGCGATCGCGGGGCAAACCGCTTCTTTTTCTTTCGGCAGGCAATTTTTGAGAAATTCAAAGGCAGTCTGCACGGTGTCCACGCGATGAATAAGATTCAAATCTTCTGCATCGATCATACCGTACTTCAGGAGGGAGTCGAAATTGATTACATCTTTCCAATATTCCGAGCCGTAGAGAAGGATGAGGATATCCCGGTCAATCTTTTTTGTTTGTGCAAGTGTTAGTATCTCCAGAAACTCATCCAGAGTGCCGAATCCTCCTGGAAACACAATGAGCGCCCGTGCCAGATGAGAAAACCATAGTTTGCGCATGAAAAAGTAATGAAACTCAAATAAGAGTGATGGCGTGACGTAGGGGTTAGGGCGCTGTTCATAAGGCAGACCGATATTGAAACCGATTGTGCTGCCGCCTGCATCCGCAGCGCCTCGATTCGCCGCCTCCATAATACCACCTCCACCACCAGAACAGATCACAAATCGCCTTGAATCACAAATCCTGAGTGACCATTCGGTCAGAAGCCGCGCCAGCAAACGCGCATCTTTGTAGTACTGTCCGAGCGGCCCGTCTTCCTTCATTCTGGCAGATCCGAAAAAAACAATGGTGTCATGAACCCCTTCCCGCCGGAGCCGGTAAAGAGGCTCAAGGTACTCGGCCAGAATACGAAGAGGTCTTCCGTCGTCGCTGTCGAGAAATATTTTATTATGATAAGCTGGTTCAACGTCAATTGGTCTATCAGGGTGATTCATAGTCTCTCCTTGGCCAGATTATAGCAAGCGCATAAAGAAAATTGTCGTTACGGGGGGGTACTGCCCGAAGCAACCTTCCTATGACTGTCATTCCGAGCAAAGCGAGGCTCTCTTGGGTATGCTTCGCTTGGGCTCTTAATAACCAGATCATGTCAGCTTATTTAATATGTTTACTAGAGAACGGTAGCAGAGCATGTATTTATTTCAAAAAACCAACCGGTGACAAAGATTCCCGCAACAACCCTTCTTAGTATTTCCTGTAGAACATTCCGCTTCCCAGTATTTCAAGCATTTCTTCCGTAATTTCTTCCTGTCTGGTGTACATCTGCATAGAGTTGAGGTTCGAAAGTTGCCTTTTAAGAGTTTCAGATGCGCCTTCCATACTTCGCAACCGATACCAGTTCTCGCTCCTGAGTGACTCCATATAGCATCGGTAAAGGCTGATAAACAAAAACTCTTCCAGGATTTTCTTAAATATTTTCTTTGGTTCCAGATAGGTGAAAGGTGGAACCCTGGTTGGGTTGAAAGCAATTATTTTGTGCGTATCAGGGGGGAGGATTTGTTCCACGGAAACCTCCGCCTTTTTCTCAAAAATATTGGTAAAGATGAGGGTAAGGTTGTAGTACTCTTCCTTGCGGTATATATTCATTATTTTTGAGGCCGTTTCTTTCAATGCTGACTGTATTCCGCTAATGCTTGCCACTGAGTCGGTGGCGTCTCCATAGGGTACATGTTTTAATTCCAGAGACACTTTAAGCCTTTTCCCAATAACGAATAGCATGTCATTAGGGGTAATTATCCTGGAAACAACATGAACCATTTTTTCATTATAAGAACCGCAGAGCCCCTGTGAAGAACCGAAAGCCGCGAGAATTCTTTTCCCTTTGTTGTGTTCCTTTAATGATATTTCCGGGTGATGCGTTATAATATCGGCCATCGCAAGAAGCAGATTATTTTCATATGCCCTTATGTTTTGTACAATATCTTCCGTCCTTCGTATGGTAACCCCCGCATATGCCTTCATAGCGCCGACAATATCCTCTATGGTGTATAATGCCCTTGTCTTTTTTTTCGATATCCAGAGAAGAAAGCACGTCTATGCCCTTTCTTTTACAATGAAATCCTTTAAGGTATCCAAGTCCTTCTTCCCCAGCAAACCATCGCGTTTCATAGTATTTATAATTTCCGGGAATGTGGCTTTTGTCTTATTGATTATTTCCTCACAAACTTTTTCTACTGAGGCATTGTCAATCGTATCGAGTATGCCTGATTCTAAAATTACGAAGCTTAATACTTCATCTTCAAGGGTGAAGGGATGAAACTGCGGCTGCTTCAGGATTTCCCTTAACCGCTCCCCGCGCCTGATGAGTTTTGCAGTCTCTTCTTCTAAATGCGCCCCGAATTTGGTAAATACTTCCACCTCAGTAAATCTTGAATAATCTATTTTCAGTCTTTCAGCCACGGCTTTCATTGCCTCAACCTGAGCCTTTCCCCCGATCCTCGACACAGACTTGCTAACGTCAACTGCGGGCCGGATGCCTTTGTTGAACAGGAAGGAATCAAGATATATTTGCCCATCCGTTATCGATATGAGATTTGTAGGAATATAGGATGATATCCTGCCCTGCTGTGTTTCCACAATCGGAAGGGTAGTGATGGATCCGCCCCCGTTTTTTTGATTGAGTTTTGCAGATCGTTCGAGAAGTCTTGAATGGATGAAAAAGATATCACCGGGATATGCCTCTCTCCCCGGTGGTCTCTTCAGCAAAAGGCTTAATGAACGATATGCATCCGCATGTTTTGTCAGGTCATCGTAAACAACAAGAACATCCTTCCCCTTGTCGAGAAAATACTCGGCAATGGCTGTGGCGCTGTAAGGCGCGATATACTGAAGGCCTGGAGAATTTGAGGCATCGGCAATAACAAATATGGTTTTAGAGAAATCGCCGTATCTCTTTACCTCTTCCAGAATCTTTAAGACCTGTGATTTTTTCTGCCCTATGACAACAAAAACAGAGATTACCTCGCTGTTTTTCTGATTGATAACCGTGTCCACGGCTATTGATGTTTTACCTGTGGAAGAGTCGCCGATAATTAATTCCCTTTGCCCTTTGCCAATGGCAAGCATAGAGTCGATGACCTTTATGCCGGTGTAAAGAGGCTCAGTAATAAATTCTCTTTGCAACAGAGTGGGGGCTTCCCTCTCTACGGGATAGGTTGTCGTTTGCTCTGGTTTCGGTCCATTGTCTACAGGATTACCGAGGGCATCCAATACCCGTCCTAAAAGCTCTTCACTTACCTTTACAGAAGCAATTTGCTCAGTTTTATATGCTTTATCACCCGCTCTTATGCCATTCCGCTCAGTGAGAAGCACAACGCCAATGCTGTTGATATCGAGGTCAAAAACTATTCCCTCATCACCACCTTCAAACTTTATCAGTTCGTAGAGTTTTGCATCTCTTAAACCCGCGATATGCACAATGCCGTCACCCACGGCCAGCACTTTCCCCTCTTCAGTAACTTCAATAGAGAATCTGCTGGTTTTGGCCTTCTCTTTTACTTTGTCCCAAAAAACCGTTAATTCTTTTTCCATTTATGTGGTTTCTTTCAGCCTGGAAGCGAGTGCATTTATCTGGCCTGCCAGCGAGGAATCGTAAATCATATCACAGACCTTTACCCTTACCCCAGCGATAAGCGTCTTATCAACAGTCGTAGTAATATTCACTTTTTTTTGCAAGCCGTGACTCCAGAGTTTCCTGAAACATTTTTATATCATCCGGTTTTAATGGGTATGCACTTGCAAGACCTATAGGTAACACTTCGCCTTTTTCCTCTATTTTCGAGATATCAGAAACAATTTTCTCGTTTTCCTTCAAGAGCTTCCTGAAGATTGCCTTATGAAGCTCTTCATCTGAAATGTCCTCCAAAAGGTTTGATGCAAAGGCGGAAGCAATTTCAAGGGTTTTGTTTTTTAACTCAGATTCTGTCCTCATTTTTTCCGCATCAAACAAGGCCTTTTCTTTTTCGATTATTTTTGCTGCATCTTTCTCTGCCTCGCTCAGTACCTTATTTCTATCTTTAAGAGATTCCTCCCTCGTTTGCTCGATCATCTGGCTGTGCATTTCCTGTAATTTTTTCGACTCTTCCTCGTATTTTCCCTTAAGCTCTTGCGCCTCTTTTTTTTGTCTTTTCTGCATCCTCGACGGTTTTTGCTATAAGCCCTCGTCTCTTTTCTATGATTTCCCGTATGGGTTTATATAACATCCTTTTCAGAATAAACAGCAGCACAACAAAGTTTATTATCTGAAATAGCAGTGTCCAGATATTGAATTTCATTTTAAGATATACCCGATAAGAGGATTTGCAAAAAGGATAATCAGCGCGATAACAAATGCATATATGGCAATAGACTCTATCAATGCCATTCCAACAAAAAGCGCCCGCATAATCTTATCAGAGGCCTCGGGTTGCCTTGCTATTGCGTCAAGCGCCTCGGTAAGCGCCCTGCCCAATGCTCTTGCAGGGCCATATCCGCCAATAGCCATGACAAGGGCAGCAGCTATTATAGAAGCAGAAATTACTACGGTTTTAGCATCCATTCCAAGTCTCCTTTCATGATTTTGTTCTTATGCCACCCGCGATAAATACCACGGTTAAAACACCAAATATATACGCCTGTATCAGGCCAATAATAATGTGCAGCAAACTAAAGGGGATCGGCACCAGCAATCCGACTATGCCGAGGAGTATTATGGCAATCATATCACCGCTTAACATATTCCCAAAGAGCCTGATAGCAAGCGCCACCGTCCTTGTGATCTCTGCTATAAGATGGAAAGGAAGTAATATCCATGTTGGTTCTTTGTAGTGGAGGAGATATCCTTTCAGCCCCTGTGTTACTATGCCAATAACGTGGGTCATTGAAAAAGAGATTAACGCAAATGCAAAGGTTGTGTTGAGGTCCGCGGTAGGGGTTTTCAATCCTGGTATTAAACCGGCAAGATTGGAGAAACCGATAAGTATCCACAGGGTTCCCAGCACCGGCACAACCAGCCAGGGATTTAGCGGGAGGATGTCCTTTATCGTTTTTTCGATAGCCTCAAAGACAGCTTCTAAAATCTCCTGGAAAAAAGTCGGCTTTATGGAGAGCTTCCTTGTTGCAAGATAGCATATGGTTATTATTGCCGCCATGACAACCCATGTGGTAATAACGGTGTCTGTGATCTGCACGGGACCGATTGAAAAAATTGTTTCCGGGAAAATATTAAATGATTTCATTGCTGAGATTTCCTGATGAACAGATACCAGACATTATAAATACCCATGGCTATACCAAGGATAATAAGGGTTATCGTCCATGAAATACCTTCCCCATGCATCTTTCCGTCCAGATATCTCCCAAGATAAGCGGCTCCGACAACCGGAATAACAAAAACCCATCCTCCAACACCAAGGAGATTGGCATAGCGCCAGAAATTTGAACCTTCCTTTCGGTCGCGAAGCAGTTCTTTGGCCGATTTTTCAATATCCCTGGAGAATTTTTTGTTTTCCATCACACACTTCCTTTGGCCAGTTTTATCGTCTTTTCCATAAACGACCTCTCGATTCCCTCAAACATCTCACGAAAAACCATCTCAGATTCGTCTCTTTTGGCAAGGGTATTTTCAATGATTTCCGCAAGCTTTTCAGCATTGTCACTTTCAAATACCTCTCGTGATGTTATCGTTACCGTCCCTTCCCTCACACTCAATATTCCTTCAGCAACAGCAAGGAACACTTCTTTACCCGTGGTATCTGTATAATACACCAGGGAGGGGACAAGGACTGTTAAAAAAATTTGTGTGGCCCTTTAAAATACCGAAAAAACCTGTCTCATCTTTTAATCGAATATAGGTTATCTCTTTTTTCATGATCTTTGCAGGAGTAACGATATGTAAAAAGAAGGACAAATTGCTCACTTTATCTCTCCCATGTCGCCAATCATAAAAAATTGATTCTCTGATACATCGTCCATTTTTCCTGAAAGTATCATCTCGCAACCATCGAGGGTTTTGCCAAGAGGCACGTGCCTCCCTTTTCTGCCCGTAAATTCCTCCGTAAGGAAAAAGGGCTGTGTTAGGAACATCTCAAGTCTCCTGGCCCTCTTCACAATGAGTCTGTCAGCCGGTGAAAGCTCTTCTATGCCCAGCATAGCAATAATATCAAGGAGTTCTTTGTACCTCGAAAGATGCTCTTTTACCTTTCTTGATATCTTATAATGTCGGTCTCCGACGTCTTCGGGACTAAGGAATTTTGAAGTTGAAAGAAGGGGATCAATGGCAGGGTAAAGCCCCTTTGCCGCTATTTCACGGGAAAGAACGACGGTTGTATCGAGATGAGGAAAGACATTTGCAACGGCAGGGTCGGTAATGTCATCGGCCGGAACATATATTGCCTGCACAGAAGTAATAGAACCCTTTTGTGTTGATACAATTCTTTCCTCCACTTCGGCAATCTCTGAAAGGAGGGTCGGTTGGTAACCCACCCGCGAGGAAAGCCTTCCCAGGAGGACAGAGACCTCATTTCCTGCCTGAACAAACCGGTAGATATTATCCATCAGAAAGAGGATGTCGCTTCCCATTTCGTCCCTGAAGAATTCTGCCAGGGTTATTGCCGTTAATGGGGTTCTGAACCGTATTCCGGGGGATTCACACATCTGACCAAATACCAGTATTGCATTGGCGATAATATTCTGTCTTTCCATATCTCGCCAGAGTTCATGCCCCTCCCGCATCCTTTCTCCGACGCCGCAAAATATGGATGTACCTGAATAAACCTTCGCTATTTTGTAGATGAATTCCATGAGCAATACGGTCTTACCAACTCCAGCTCCCCCAAAAAGACCGATTTTACCACCTTTGGGAAATGGCGATAGGAGATCGATAATCTTTATTCCTGTCTCAAGGATACCTGAAGCTGGTATCTGTTTATCAAGAGCCGGAGACGATTTATGAATGGGTATTAAAGCATGCTTTTCCAGGGGAGGCTTGCCGTCTATCGGTTCACCAAAGACATTGAATGCCCTTCCCAGACAATCCTTACCGGCTGGAATTTTGAGCGAACTGCCTGAAGAAACGACGGGCATACCCCTTTTCAGGCCCTGGGTAAATCCAAGCGCAATAGCCTTTACCACGGTACTGCTTATGTGGTCATGGACTTCGAGGATGATATCTGTTCCGTCCGGTTTCCTAACAGCAAGTGAATCATTGATGTTGGGAAGTCCCCCGCTGAACTCAATTTCAACAACATCCCCGTGAATAGCTACGATAGAACCCTGCATAAGCACATGTTCATGTTAAAGATTTCAACTATCTGTAGTGCCAAGGCACACCTTGACACTACGCTGTTATAAAAGTTTCCGAAAGGCTACTTGTCATCATATCATAAGATCACTCGTTTTTGAAAATATTTTCTTACGAAATAACCGATATAATTTTTCAGCTATGAACTTGTTTTCTGAAATCTTTGAAATTTTTGCTTATTTCCCCCAGCTTTATTCACAATGCTTCTAACTCAGCGAAGCCGCAACCAATTCTCCGTTGTGAAAGCGTGAGATTGCTTCGGAAAAGACCCTCGCAATGACACAGGCTATGCCTTTGGTGACATAGCACAGCAAAGCCGCAACCAAACCCCTCTATTGGTAGGACAAGTGCCTCGCTTATCCTTATGATGTCAACCGGGAACGGTTGACCTACCGTAGGGAATTTAAGGGTGTGTAACATACAAAAACATGTCCTCATGAAAATGGGGAAAAGAAGTTTTTACACAGTAATACTATAAAATGTGAATATTAAATTGGTAACGGGGTGGCACGGACAAACGAAGTTTGTCCGTGTTGGAATTGCACGACATCGTTTACGAAGCACTCGTTTTAACCTGTGGATAGACAATACAAGGCAGACCACGCAAGCGCGAGTCTTTGAGCGGTATTGCATTAACACAGACAAGCCGAGATTGTCCGTGCCACCCTGTTAGATTATGGCAACTCAGTATCAAGTTTTCGAATCACAAATTGTGAGCCGCTTGAGCATAAACCGTTTCACATCTTAAAAAAAAGCCCATGGGGTTCTTGTCGTACGATACGAGCAGGTTCTTCGTGCGGCGGTAATGTTCCAGCATCATCTTGTGCGTCTCACGGCCAATACCCGACTGTTTATACCCTCCAAATGCCGCATGCGCGGGGTATAAATGATAGCAGTTTATCCAGACCCTGCCAGCCTCAATCTGCCGCGCCACCTGGTAGGCCTGATGCATGTCCCGCGTCCACAAACCTGCACCCAGACCATAAAGCACATCATTTGCCAGCTCCACAGCCTCCCTTTCATCCTTAAATTTTGTAACGGAGACTACCGGTCCAAAAATCTCTTCCTGAAACACCCGCATCTTATTATTTCCCTCGAAGATGGTCGGCTCAATATAAAAGCCTTCAGGATACTCCTTGCTGAGATACGGTTTACCACCAGTAAGACATTTGGCACCCTCCTGCCTGCCGATATCGAGGTACTTGCGAATCTTCTCGAACTGATCTCTGGATGCCTGTGCTCCCATCATGGTCTCCGTATCCAACGGATTGCCAACCTTTATCCTGCTGACACGCCGTAATGCCTCCCGCAGAAATTCATCGTAAATCGATTCCTGGATCAGCGCGCGGGAGGGGCAGGTGCAAACCTCACCCTGGTTCAACGCAAACATGGCGAAACCTTCCAGGCATTTCTCAGAAAAGGCATCCCTCTCCTTAAAAATGCTTTCCATAAAGACATTCGGCGATTTCCCGCCCAGTTCGAGGGTGACGGGGATAATATTCTCGGCGGCATACTGCATGATGAGCCGGCCGGTGGTCGTTTCGCCCGTAAATGCCACCTTTCCCACGCGGGGAGACGATGCCAGCGGTTTGCCTGCCTCTATGCCGAAACCATTGACAATATTGATCACTCCGGGCGGCAGAAGGTCGCCAACAAGTTCGACAAGTAGCAAGATAGTCGCCGGGGTCTGTTCCGCAGGTTTGAGTATCACGCAATTACCGGCTGCCAGGGCAGGCGCCAGTTTCCATGCCGCCATAAGCAGCGGGAAGTTCCAGGGAATAATCTGACCCACCACGCCAATGGGTTCCTTGAGATGATACGAAACGGTCTGTGCGTTGATCTCGGACATCCCGCTTTCCTCTGCCCTTATCACCCCGGCAAAATAGCGGAAGTGATCGATCGCCAGAGGCAGATCGGCCGCCAGGGTTTCACGCACCGGCTTGCCATTCTCCCAGGTCTCCGCTACCGCAAGGCGTTCCAGGTTTGCCTCCATCCGATCTGCAATTTTTAGAAGAATATTACTCCGTTCAGCGACGGATGTGTGTCCCCATTTCTTCTTTGCCTCATGCGCCCTATCCAGAGCAAGTTCAACATCCTCTTGTTTCGACCGTGCAACCTTCGTAAAAGGTTTTCCATTCACTGGCGAAATATCTTCAAAATACTCACCGTCTCTGGGTGCGATCCATTTCCCGCCGATGTAGTTGTCGTATGATGACTTGAAGGCAACGAGACTTCCTTTTGTATTTGGTTCCTTGTAGATCACAGGCCCTCCTCTCTTAAAAGTTTCACGGAAAATAAAAGATAAAAACAACCAGAAAATCCACAAAATTCGTAACTATTCAGCATGTTTTTGTCCACGCCATTACGAATGAACAATATATTGCTTATAGAATTCCAAAGGGATATCATTATTATAACATGTCGTTACCGTATTACCGTGTGAAAGCTTCTTTTTTTTATAAGTTTTTTCACAACCCTATTTATCCCTCATCCCAAGGTACAGATTGTTTAAGGGAAAAAGATTGCTTCGCGGAGTTTACACTGAGCAACGCGATTGTGCTCGCAATGACAACGCACAATATGTCATTAAAACATGGCCTGTGTCATTGCGAGGGTCTTTTCCGAAGCAATCTCCCGCCTTCTCAACGGAGAGTTGGTTGCGACTTTGCTGCGCTATGCGATTATGGTTAACCGTGTAAGGGGGGCATGATACCAGTGTTTTCTCATTATTTCACCACAAGGGGGTTGAATAGGGTGGTGCGTTTATTTCTATAATCATGTCATCCCTTCGGGATTTTTCCGTCTGCCCGCTTTTCCCGTAGGCTCTTAACCATTCTGAAAAAACATTCTTCACCAGTTTCGCGGTAGTTACCAAAATCCAAATTTCATTTTACTCAAAATTGGGCTGTAAAAATCAGCAACTGTATGCTCCCATTACTGTAGAGCGACCAGGCTGGTCGCTCTACATGGGCATGATGGTGTTCTCCCTTCCCACGAAAACAGCGGCTGGGGGTGTATTATAACTTGATTACCCCCTTTTATTCCGCCGGTAGGTCAACCATCCCCGGTTGACATCACCATGACATGCGAGGACGCTTGTTCTCCCGATAGAGGGGGTGAATACAAAAGATTGAAATTCCTTACCCTTAAAAGATCCGCTTCTGACTTGATGAACTTTCGAAATGTTTACCCCAGTTCATGCCGCACAGCGGTTCTTCGGTAATATCCGGATTCTTGCAGCCGCACACATAGGCATCTATCCCAAAATCCTTCGCCCATTGTGAAATATGCTCATAAGCCTGCTTTCTGTAATGCACATCCAAAGCAATCACGCGTGACTTTTCTGCCAGTAAATTCATGGATTTACCGTTTTGGTAATGCCCCAAGATTTTTGACAAGAATGGGGTATTAACCAACGCCTTACACAGATTTTTCTTTATCTGTGGTCTCAGAAAGAGATAGTTGATACCGGTGGAATCCACACCAAATCCCTGAAGCGCCGTAAATAGAGCCGTTAAATTTGATTCTGTATCAGTTACGCCTGGTATCAACGGGTCTAATTTTACTTCGGGTACAATGCCTATCGTACAGAGTCGTTTGATATTAAGCAATCTTGCCTGTGGTGTTGCCGCATACGATTCTATCTGTTTCTGAATATCCCGATTTAATGTAGTAATGCCGATTTGAACATGCACCAATTTTTTGTATTGACTGAACAATTGCAGGAACTTTGCAGGAATCCTGCCTTTGGTAAGGAGATTTATACCAATACCATATTCAAGCAACACTTCCATCAACTCATAGGTTACCTTGAGGACTTGCGGGATAGGCTGCAGGACGTCACAGGTGGGACTAAAAAATACATAGGCAGGCAACTTCCGGCGGGTAGATAATTCGCGCTTTAACTTTTCCGGCATGTTTCCGTATACCAGCACCTTGCCATCGCCCGGATAGATCGAGTAACCCCTTGCATAGCAATAGGCGCATTGATGGATGCACCCCAGGGTCGGATTGATTGCTGCTACCTGGTTCAGGCATTTCAACGTGGGTTTGGTAAGAACATGCCCTTTACGCTCAATAAAATTGATGTGCATACAGTAGTTCTAAAATTATGAAAGATTGTAATGTTATTTGTGGTTATTTTTTATCTTTAGCAGCTCTTGATTTTAAGGAAGAAATGAAATTGTTTATCTTTACCCCCAGCAAATAACCATAAATAACTATGAATACCTACAATTAACACCTTGCAGTATCGCCTCATTTATTTAACACCAGCCCTCCATTGGGTCGATAGAATAGCAGGTTTTCCGCAATAGTCTCGTGAAAGATATCCTGGTTGCCCTGATTGTCAATTAGCATCCCCATGCCGCGTATTTCTTCGGTCTTTGATGGGAAGGAGACACCCTGACTGTTGTCATTTGCCTGATAAACATCATTTCCGTAAAAATCTGCAAGGACGCCAATGCCTTTTTCCAGACCAACGCCTTGCGAAGTGGTTTTGCTCCGATACGTGTCGTCCCCGTAATTATCCACCAGGAATCCAATGCCGGTATCATGTCCGCAACCCTGCGAAACACCAAGGGTGCATTCATAGGTGTCGTCTCCGGATGTGTCCTTCAACAACCCGATTGCCGAATGAATGCCAGCGCCCTGGGCGTAGCGGCCCGCATAATACCGATCGTTGCCGTCACGGTCATACAACAATCCAAACGAAAAATAATATCCACTGCCCTGGGCGAAATAGTCTCCATGGTAAGTATCGCAACCTTTTTGATCGAAAAGTATTCCAAGCCCGCCTGATGCCCCAACAATGGTCTCTTCTGGCCTGATCCCCATCCCTATTCCCTGAGACATGGACTGATAGGATTTTTCCGGATCGCGGAAATCCGGATATACTCCACCGGCAAAGTAATAATCGTTTCCGTCCGCATCTGTTAAAGCACCAAATCCCTTTGTGAATCCCACGCCCTGGGCAAACTGCCGGCTAAAATAAGCGTCGTTGCCCTTCGTGTCGTTCAGCAATCCCGCGCCAAAGAAACCTACTCCCTGGTTGACGACCCGGCCGTCATAAAAATCATCGCCGTCGTTATCCAGCAATAACCCAACTCCAAAAAGACACGCCCCCTGTGAAAAATCTTTGCTTAAATACTGATCGTTTCCCCGACAATCCATCAGGAGCCCAATCCCAAATCTTCCGGTGCCCTGGGTGAATGGGTCATCAGTCTGGTAAGTATCGTCACCAGAAAAATCGATGCATAGAGAGACAGATATCTCTTTGTTGGAAGAACCTGCATTATTAAAGTAATAATCATCCCCACCGAGGTCGATGATTACCGCCGCATCGGCATAATAATACGTTGTGCCAGTCCCCCCAACAACGATTTTTCCAATGCTTGTATCCTGGACAAACAAAATGTCACCAGCAAAATCCTGTGATGCTCCTGTACCCCCTCCCCCTAACTCCCTCCCGCCAGTGGAGAGGGTTCTGTTTGTTGATAAATCACCTCTTGCCTTTTCTCCAGCCCCTGCGACATTCTCCGAAGGTTTATATCCCAAGAATACTTCATCGGAAATTTTTGGTTGATTTGCACCGTGAAGGGATGCTGGTAGGCGGAGTGCAGACACCTTTGTTTGTGGCGCTTCGGGATGAGTATTTTCCTGATCGTCTATTCCCTGTTCATCAAAGAAAGGAGCAAGTTTCCTCAGCAGTAATGATGTTGCACTGAACAACTTTGCCAGGTCAACCTTTTGAGAGAGTGTCAGTATCATGGCAAGGTACTGCGATTCAATCCTCGTATTGGGCAACCAAACCGTGTGGGCGTTTTGATATAAGAAGTCAACTTCTTCCTCCGATAAATCCCTGAATGCTTCTTTCACCAGCAAAACAAGGTATGGCAAACTATCTACGACAACCTGTATTTTCCCTTGTAAGTCAGTTGCTCCTATCTTGTTCGTTGATTGCACAGTATCTGACGGGACATTTGGGGATTTATCGATCACTCCGCTACCACCTCCTTGCAAAGAAGGAGAAAGAGGGTCGGTCAAAGAAGAATCTTTCACGTCGTCACCTATGAAAGATGGAGGTAAGGGGCCGGTTTCACGCTTGATGTCGGGCAAATCCAACTTGATATCCAACCATGCTGCCACAAACCCTAATTGAGCGGAAACGTCTTTTTTGTAAAACGGATCGATGATGGCCTGTCCAATCCCCGGGGTATCAAAGGGGTGCAGCATGAGATAATTTATCAAAGACAAACGAAACGGATTGCGCTCCTCATTGGATTGGAAACCTTCTCGTGCATATGCCTCTTCACCAATACGCTGCAAGGTTGCATCAAGCATCTCCTTGTATTTTTCGTTTTTCATGGCAAAGTCGACGAAGCTTATCCCGGCATGTTTCAAGCAACCACTTGAAACAAAAGGAGTACCTGGTTCTGCTATATTCTTCAAAAGTTTTCTAATAAGCACCGGTTTGAATACCATTTCAGTGTCGCCTCTGAGAACCGTAAGTTCAGGTATACCTCCGGCGCCAATAGTCTCTATGGTCTTCTTGAACTGGATGAGATTAAGCACATTCCTGCCGGTGGGAAATTCCTTATTAATCTTGGTAATAATGTCTCCTGCCTTTAAACCGGCCTCGGCGGCAGGCGATTCGCGGGTTATCTCTTTCACCAGGACACCCGTTCCATCTGCATCTTCCATAAAGATCCCCAGCCAGCCTTTATTGAAATCAACCGCATCCTTTTTAAATCTTCTTCCTTCAAAGGCAAAGAAGTTGTTGGGATCAAAATGCTGACCCTCGACAGATACCTGCATATCTTCGGCCACCAGGGTATTTGAGCGCACCGCAGATATCGTGAGGACACAAAGACAAAAAAAAACGAAATACGCGATTTTGTTGAACATAATGAAGTTTGCTTTCTCAGCGGAAATTCAGGATAATAGAAGCGCTTGTCAAAAGCAATGGGAAAATTTATAAGGCTGAAACAATAAGGAAAGCATGAATAAGGGAAAAAAGTGTGGTGAATTCCCCCTTAGCAAAGGGGGCCAGGCGGTCGTTACAAAGGATAATAAAAAAATATCAATTACCTTGATACTTATATTTCTGGAAAAACCGGATACATTCAGGATTGTTAACCCATGCAATGTATACAATCCCCAGAATCCCGTTTTCAAGAGGGGACCTTCATTTCACGGTATACAGGCAGAAATGTGGGTAAAGACACGTGCGAAGGAGAGGAAGATGCAGTGCGTGAGTTGTGGCGAGGCAATACGATGGATATGAAAACTTTCGCAGTGATCCTCTTGAGAGGAATGAGTCAGGTATTCTTACTCAATAATGTTGCAACAGGGATCTTGTTTTTTGCCGCGATTGGGTATAGCTCCTGTTTCATGGGTATCGGGGCTTTCATTGGCGTTCTCGTTGGTACGTCTACCGCATTATTGCTGAAATACGACCGCAATGACATTCAGCAAGGTCTTTACGGTTATAACGGCATCCTGGTTGGTCTGTCAATTATCAATTTTTTTGGATTTAACCTGCCTTCTGTGCTTGCACTCGCTTTTGGCGCTGCCCTGTCATCCATCATCAGAAAAGGAATGAGCGTATGGAAGGTACCACCTTATACCGCACCGTTTATTATCTCGGCGTGGATCGTGATGTCACTGCTCATCATATTTAACATAGTTCCGTTACGAGCAGGAGGCGTGCCGGAGGCAAGATATGTCGATATTATTGCCGCGGTAACCAAGGGCATGGGACAGGTAGTGTTTTTGGAAAACATTGTTGCCGGGATCATGGTATTTATTGGGATACTGGTGAGTTCCAGAATATCAGCATGCTATGCGCTTCTGGGGGCTTCGATTGGAGTTGTTGCGGCCTTTGCATCTCCATTCCCTCTGAATATGATCAATAGCGGCATGTTTGGTTTTAATGCCGTTTTATGCGGCATCGCATTTTCAAATAGACGGTGGACATCTCTTATTTTAGCAACAGTCTCCGGTATGGTTTCTGTTTTTATGATGTACGGAATCATGAAGCTTGGTGTCATTACCCTAACAGCGCCATTTGTACTATCCACCTGGCTCGTTTTATTGTTTAGCCAAAGGGTAAGAGCGAAGCATTTATTATAATTTTCATACCAAAGCCAGTAAATACCTCATTCCTGCTTTTTTCGAAAAACCAAATTGTTACAAAAAAATAGATGCTTAAAGTAAAGGCTAAACCCGAAGATTTTGTTGTCGAAGAGATTGCCGACCTTCCATTTCGGAAAGACGGGAACTTCTGTGTCTATCTGTTGAAAAAGAGAGGATGGAATACGGTTGATATCTTAAAGATGCTTTCCAGGAAGGTCAACATACCCTATTCACATTTTTCTTATGGTGGTAAAAAGGATAAATATGCCTTAACCTCGCAGTACATCACCATCGCGCGGAAGAGTGAAAACCACACCTTCCGCCCTTTTCCCCGTCCCTTAGAACGAGAAAACAAAGAAGATGGAAATAACGCTACCAACAGAACAACAAATGCAAGGCTTCTCACACAAGATAACAGGGCAACTCCGGATGAAATCTCACGGCACAAACCGCCTGTCCTGCCACAGCAGGTAGAAGAGGAAAACTATTCTCTGGGTTTTGTGGGTTATATGGATAGGCCCATGGGACCTGATCTCATAACGGGAAACAGATTTCACATCGTTGTCAGGCATCTTACAGAGAGTGAATTAAGGTCGGCTTTGCGTGAAATGGACTCAGTAAAACAGGATGGGTACCCCAATTATTTCGATGATCAGCGATTCGGGAGTTTCGATGCCCGGCAGGGGTTCGTTGCGGAAAAGATACTCAGGAAGCATTACAACGGGGCGCTGAAGATATATTTTTCCCGCATCCATCCGGAAGACAGTAAGGAAGAAAGGGACCACAGAAAATTTCTGGGAGAAAATTGGGGAGATTGGCCGACATGCCTGAAAGGGACAAGGAGCAGATTTGAGCAGGAATCGTTCCGTTACCTGGAAAAAAATCCCAAAGGATTCATTCCCATCCTTCAAAGGATCTCGCACGAAGAGATGGTGCTCTTTTTTTCCGCGTATCAATCGCACCTGTGGAACGAAGTTTTGAGGAAAATTATCCGTTCGGTTTGTAACGATAATTTCATGTCAGGGAATTCCCATACGAAAGGGTGTCACGGACAAACTTGTTTACCCGGGACTAATTTAAAAATTTCCAAAGGAATTGCGGGGGATTACCTGTTTTACGCGTCATTGAATCAAGAAAAAAAAGCGTATTTAAGCAATCTCATTATCCCCATGCCTGCATCCAATATCAAGATGCCCGATGCCCTGACGGAAAAGCAGTATTCGGAAGTTTTGCAGGAAAACAACTTAAAATCTCCCCTGTTTAACATCAGAAAATTACGGCAGGCATTTTTTAAAGGTATTGAAAGGAGGGCAATAATCACTCCCGAAGACCTTTGCGTTGATGCTGCTGAAGATGAGGTTTATCAGGGCAAGCGAAAATTGATCCTGAAATTCTTTCTACCAAGGGGATGCTACGGCACGATGTTCATCAAGAGATTGTTCTGCTGATTAACGAATAGCTTTTGGCTTGCCCTCAACAGTTGCCCCCCGGGATCTGCTTTGTCACGGTTCGTTCCCTTGGCTCTCCCTATCTTCTGCTCCGTCTTCCCCATGTTCTTGCGCCGTCCATCTCAATATTCCTTCCCGACTTTCCCAGCGCATCTTCTGTCCTCGCCTCGAATTGTTTCCGTATCCCTTTGTCTTTCTCGCTACGCTCCCCGCCCCTGTAAAGCACGTTGACATCGCCTGAGATCTCCTTTATAACCACCTTCAAGCTCTCCCCACGTCGGACTTGCCCAATATGCAAGAGCACCGCCTTGCCTACACTTTTTGAGTAAGTTCGGTTAAGACAAAGAAGGCAGGGAAAATTAATGAGAAAAGAGTCTTTGTCGGATTGGGTATCCTTTTGCAAAGAGATTTGTTCGATGTTATACTATGTGCATAAACACACACATCATAAGAAATGAGAATGAAGGCTATGGACGAAAATTTGATAACGCAATATCGGTACTTTCTCAAGGATAGCATCCGGAAAAAGATTGATTTTTCCCAGACAGACCAGAACAGAGACATTGACATCCCACCCGTTGAAAAACCTTATCGGGCGGATGCCCTGCGCATTGACCTTGTAAAACCCGGGGCATGGAAAAATTTTGCCGGCGCTGATATCATCACGGCGATCGGGAACCGGGAGAGCCGTAGAGCATACACGCAAGAACCTCTCACCCTGGAAGAAATCTCTTTCCTGCTCTGGGCAACCCAGGGTGTACGGGGGGAAGTTGTGAGCGGCCATGCCTATCGCACCGTACCCTCAGCAGGCTGCCGGCATGCCTTTGAAACGTATCTGGTGGTGCTCAATGGGAAAGGGCTTGATCCGGGTGTCTACCGGTATCTTCCGCTTACTCATCAATTGCTCTTTGAATTTTCTGAAGAACGCCTTGCTGGAAAGCTGGTCGATGCCGTTTTCCGCCAGCCTTATCCGGGGAATGCGGCGGCGACGTTCATCTGGACGGCTATTCCGTACCGGATGGAATGGCGCTACCACCTGGCAGCCCATAAGGTTATTGCTATTGACGCAGGGCATATATGCCAGAATCTCTATCTTGCATGCGAGGCGATTGGTGCAGGGACGTGCGCCATTGCCGCCTATGATCAGGAAGCCCTGGACCGGCTGCTCCGTATTGATGGGAAAGACGAGTTTGCCGTCTATCTGTCGCCCGTGGGCAAGGTGCGGGGTTGAAGATTTAAGTTATATGAAGAGCGGGCGTCGCCTGCCTTAACAAATGTGCAGCATTACCAAACATGCTAAACATGGTACAAATTAAAGCCGACAGCACATCCGTGCAAGTTGGTGCTGTTGAACGAGTGTCGTTTTTATCTTCTGCGCAATAACCACATGATCAGAGAGAACATGATGCTGATGATGATGCAAGTGGTGATGGGAAAGTAAAAACTAAAGTTTTTCTTTTGAACAACGATGTCACCTGGCAGTCTTCCCACAAAAGGGAGCTTGCCCCCGATTATGAACAGGCCACCGATAATAATCATAAGAATGCCCAGGCTTATTAAAATTTTACCAAACGCACCTAATTCAGCCATAATGCGTACCTCCTTGTTTTAAACCTTTTTATCTATCTAGCTGGACGCAGCACCGTTGCAACCTAAAATTTGACTACGGCTTCTTTTCGCCGTAAGATATTCTACAGAAAAAGTCTTCACAGGGCAATCCTCATGCGCTAAGGTTCAACAAAATGCAAACGATAAAGGAGGATCAAATGATCTTTAGACAGTTAAACAAGACGGCATGCAAAACCTACCTCGCCGGTTCGGAAGCTACAAAAGAAGTGATTCTTGTGGATCCCGTCCTGCCGCAGGTAAATGAATATGTGTCTCTTCTGAAAAGCGAAGGGTTAAAACTAACCCATGTGCTGGATACCCACACCCACGCAGACCATGTCTCCGGTGCCGGAGCGCTGATTAATCTCACCGGCGCCGTATACGTCATGCATCAGAATTCCCCTGTTCGTTGTGTGTCCTTCCGTGTTCCCGATGGGTTTGACTGTCATCTGAGCGACATCCCTGTTACCGTCATGCATACGCCAGGCCACACGAAGGACAGTATGTGCCTTATCTTTCCAGATCGCATGTTAACCGGCGATACGTTGTTTTTAGACGATGGCGGGGCAGGGCGCACCGACTTGCCTGGTGGCGACCCTGGTGAACACTGGGAATCCCTGCAAAGAATCATGAGATTGCCGGATCATCTCATGGTATATCCGGCCCATGAATACCGTGGACGTGAACCATCCACGTTAGGTGAGCAAAAAAAACGAAATCCAAATCTGCAACCCCGCACAAAAGAGGCTTATATCAAATGGCTTATCGACATGAAACTCGGTCCGGCTGAGTGGATGAACGCTGTACTAAAGGCCAACTATGCCTGCACCCATGATCCCAAGGCAGTGCATATCCCTGCCGATACCCCTACCTGTGAAATTAAGGGCACCATATCACAGGAAATTGCGGAACAGCAAGTACCCACCATTGCTGCTGCAGAGGTCAGGCGCCGATTGGAAACGAATCAACTTGATGACACGGTAATCCTGGACGTCAGAGAACCGGCAGAACTCAAAGGCGAGTTAAGGGCCATTCAGGGTGCGCTCAATATCCCGGTAGGACAGGTAGCACAAAGGTTGAACGAGTTGGAAAAGTTTAGGGAAAAGGAGATTATTACCATATGCCGGAGTGGAGCGCGGGCACAAACTGCCGCCGCCATATTACTGAAAGCCGGGTTCAGGAAGGTATTCAATATGAGCGGTGGAATGGCCGCCTTTCGCCAGGCAGAGAAAAAACCGTTATGATGGGTTTTCCCAAAGCCGGTAATCTCCGGGGAAGAAATCAAAATCCCCGCATATTACTGTGAAGGCGTGGTATATTGTTCAAGGTATTCCAAATACGCATGCGCTTCTTCAGAGGTTCGCCCGCACATCTCTTCCAGTGGCCGAAGGCTGCAGCATACTGCCGGTCTTTCCGGCTTGCCGAAGATAAGGCAACGATTGTCCGGGCTGAGTTGCGGGCAACGGACACCGGCAGGTTTTCCGTCCGGCATGCCGGGAATGGGGGACGAAATCGATAATGCAATGCAACAAGCCCCACAACCAATTCTGCATTTCATGCGTTACGCTTCCCCCCCTATCTTCCCCACTTACCCTGTATATCGTTTACGTCCAACCTTAACATCGCCAAATTCCTGTAAACCAGATCGTTCGACAAAGATTCCTGCCTTATTTTATCAGGGTTATCTTCCAGATGTTCCAGGAGGATGTCCATCCCGTATTTCTTTTCCTCCATCGCTTCTACGAAATATATTTTTCCCCGGATAATGACCGACCGGAATTCATGTGCGCAGTCATTCATGATGTACCCTCTGTCTTCAATGATGGTGGCGCATACCGAGGGGTTCTCTCTGATGAATTCAGATTTCAATCCTCTCAATCTGCTGTGGAAGTAGAAGGCATTTTTTCTTTCATCGTAACCATAGCTCAGTGTCACAATATAGGGTTCATTATTTCTGCACAACGCAATGGTCAGATATTTTCCGGCTTTTATTATTCTCAGCAATTCATTCCGGTCATGTATTTCCCTTTCTTTTTTCTGCAGATGATATCGTGGCATCATGTTACAGGCCTTTGAATTCTTACCCTTCAAAATTTGGTAGCCGCAGCTTCCAGCCTGCGTGGAACAGTCGGCAAACAGAGCATGGTACACAATGCCGGAAAAATGGAGATTCCTGTTGTCCCGCCAAATCATGGGCTCAGGTTGTAAACCGTCCGGCTGAGCACTCACGACGCAGCCTGAATCCGCTATGAGTAATCCTCCTGCAACCGTGGGATGATTATCCGTCTTTACTGGATTTCTTATTGATATTCTGATTAATTATCTCCCGATATTTCCTTAGCCTTGCATCATGTTCCAGTCTGAATCTGAGTGGTTGATGACTCCGTCGGCATATGGTGGCGAATTCGCACCATTCACATTTCCTGGTATCTTCTCCTGGTGAAACAGGAAAGATGCCTTCCCGAATGATTTTCAGAAATTCCCTCAGGGTCTCCCAGTACGGTTCCTTACAGTTCATCCATTCATCACGGTTGATGATCTTCATTTGTGGGGACATCTCTCCCGTCTTTTTTTCAGCATGCTCTGCAACATAAACAAAGGAGGCCTCGTCCAGCCTGGCTTGACCTTTGGAAATACGACCTTTCTTAATTTCCTCTGATAATATATGCTCTGCCATGATGACATAAAAGGGGAGTTGTAATTTTTGACCCCGGATGGCTTCCCTCATGAGGTTTTCCTTGAAAAATCTCCCAGATTTGTAATCAATCACACGGTAGCTTGCTGTGTCTCCGGCTTGTTTCATATCTATGCGATCAATCTTTCCCTTAAATGTAATCCTTGAAGTATCTCCCTCTTTGAAATGTTCAGGGATGAGTTTGAGCACGTCGTTCTGCGGACTTAGCTTTACCGTCCTTTCCAGGTACGTGGGGGCAAAGCCTGTTTGTTTAATTTGTTCAAGGTCCCATGTGATGAATCTTGTCAAAAGGGCGAGAATCTCCTCTTTTTCGATTTCCCAGACGATCGGGTAGGGAATCGGTATCTGCTGCTCTATCCCGGTGAAATATTTACGGACAATACTCTGCAGAAGTTCAATAGGATCTTGTCCTTTTGTTTTTGCGGTAAAATATCCTTTCTCCATCAAGGCATGATAAAAATCCCGGAGGATGTTGTGATAAAGGGAACCAAGGTCCACGGCGGCTATCATCTCAGCCGTTTCAGGCTCTTCCAGGGACTCCAGTTCAAGTATCTTACCCATAAAAAACTTAAACGGACACATCCCAAAGGTCTCTAGCATGGTTGGGCTAAAGCCGCGACATGCCGCCTCATTCCACCACGTGGCCATATCACCGACGACCCCATCGTATGGGGTCAAACGGGAATGGTAACCTTCCATCAAACCCAGGGCTGATTGTGAGCGATCAAAGACATCCCGGTTGATGTTGAAGGCATCCTTAAGATTCGTGGGGTTCATTCGGTCGAGTGCCATCCGGATGCCGACCTCCTTTGGTGTAAGCAAAGATATTTCCTGTTTACAGAGTTTTTCCGTAATACTGCGCGGAACATAAATTTCGTGCACCGGACTTTCCCCGGATTCCTTTGTGAGCGGCAATATACCTTTCAGGGTTTGAAGGATGTCCATAAGGTAGTGGGATTGAACCCTGGGCTTTCCCGCTTCATCTGAGCGTTCGTAGAGGAGGTAGAGTCGTTCCCTTGCTGCGTTCAGCAGGAAGGAGAAGAGCAGACGTTCTTCATCAAACCCCCGGAGCTTTTCGGGAATAACGTTTCCCAACACCTCGGATAACCTGCGCCGAACGTGGTCGCGCAGGAAGGGCTCTTCAGAGATAGCACGGGGGAACACTTTTTCATTAAGACCCAGGACAAACAAGGCACGAAAGGGGACACCCCGGGCTGACATGGCGTCCAGCACCCTCACACCCCTGCCATTTTTCAACCCGATGGGCAAGGCTTCCTGCCGGCATGCGTCTATGAAGGTGTCAATAAATTGATCCCGCGTTACCTCCTCACCCAAACAGTCGAGGGCGCATAACGCATGCAATAATTCCCCTATTTTATCCAGGAGCAGGAGGTCTCTCTCCTGATCCTCAGGATTCATACCTTCCGCGGGAATGTGGATGTAGCTCCGGAGCAAGTGGGTTATTTTTTGACCCATCATCGCCCATGACGCCTCTTCTGGAAGTGAAGACAGGTCATGTGATAAGGCACGCAGGATATTCTCTAAGAGTTCAATCTGAGCTGCAGGAATGGGGATGTATCTTCCTGTTTGTTCGTTATTCGAAAATAGATCTGAACCATCCCTATTTCTCTCCTGTGAATGAAGGAAATGGAGTTGAGTATCACTATCGCCCTTTGTGCATTCCTGCAACATACCTTTTGCTTGCGCAAGCCTTGATAACCAACACGAGATATCACCACGAATCCCCAGTCTTCTGCTCAGCATGTCCCAGAGATCAGGGCGTGGGATAAGTCCGCCGGGAGCGCATGGCGGCATTCTGAAGTAAGGTGATCCAAGTAATTCAATGACCATAGGGCGGTAAAAATCTTCCCTCTTCAGCAGAAGAATTTGCTGGATGACCTTTACCAGTGGATATTTCTCAATAGGTTCCTGTGCGCTGGTTGCAAATGGGATAGCATTCTCCTGAAATATCTTTTTGATGGTATCGGTGTAGGGATCAAGCGACCTCGCAATCACGCCAATCTCCTCCATTGTATACCCTTCGGCTGCAAGTTTCAGGATCTCCTTAGCAACCGTCCAGACCTCATCCCTTTTGCCAGAGACGTTGATAATAACGGGTTTCGGGTTGCGAGCTGCGAGTTGCGAGTTGTGAGTTGTAAGTTGTGCGTTTAACCCGTAACCTCCAACCCGCAACTCGCCACTTGCCGCAGAAACACCTTCGGATTTGGAATCCATCAGGTATGAAAATCCATAACCGTCGTCCGCAGGCAGTTCCTCTACATCACGTGCCATGCCCAGCACAAACGATTCGAAAAAGGGCTTTACGTATACAAAGGCAGGGTGCTTTTTCTGGTAAGGCAGGAAGAGTATCGTTGGATAATGTTTGAATATTTCTCCGAAAAAATCCTGTTCAACCCCGGTAAGATCATAAAATCCATACGCCAGAATCTGCTGAAAACCCCTCAGAAATGCAGAGTCAGGCACGCATGCCGTAGCCACACGATAGACGTCAGAATAGTGGGATATATGCAGGGTTTTTAACCTCTGCCTGAACGTATCAAAGAGATGCATGATACCGTAAAGTTTCTGTATCTCCATACCTTCAACAAATCCTTCCCGCACGGCCTCCTGCATGGTGCCAAGGTGAACATCTGCGTCAATAAGATCCTGGATAACCTGGAACAAGGCCTTGGAGAGGGCAGGCAGGGATTGTGCATTTTTAAACAGTGGCTCTTGTAGTATCTGCTGTCTTAGCAATCCCGCGATGACGCTTTCGTAAATAACGGGCCGTTGAATAATCTGACCTGTGCCTACTCCTGACAGCCAGCATATCTCCTTTGCAAGGGAAGAGAAGTTCAGAAACGAGATATTCATACATGAGGCGTCATTTCCCTGAACAAGCCGTTCCTGGAGCCGGAGCAGCATCCAGTTTGTGGGCGCCACAACGGCAAGGGGTGTTAACGGATTTTCCCTTTTTAATGCCTGTATTGTTTCTGCGAATGAGTCTTCAAGGGATGGGTGATAGTGCCCTGTCTTAACGGATAACATTATAGTGTCCTGTAAAAGCTTCCTTTTTTTATGAAGTTTTTTATCCCCCCACAAACACGGGATAACTACCTCCCTCTCCGTTTACGGGGAGGGACGGGGTGGGGGGTTTTCTACCCCGTAAGCCTGCTATTTTTGATTGCGACTTTGCTACGTTAGGTATCATTTGCCTTAAGAGGTTCCGTCCCATCTGTCAGCTCCAGGCTCCTGATGTGTGGTAATGAAGCGCCAATAATGCCCTCCATGTCACCATACATGCCTACGGTATTGTTGACGACCCGTTCAATCTGTTTTTCTCTCTTTGCCCACATTTTTATCATCGCCCTCTTTTCCTGATCCAGGTCTTCTTTCATGGATTGAAAGGATTCCACGATTGCCTCAATTCTTTGCCTGAATTCCGGACCGGATAGATAATTGTAAAGCACCTCCATCTTTTCACTTTTCCCAACAAGGGATGATTTCAATTGTGCCATCTCTATCAGGCTCATTCGTAAAACGGATGCAAGGGCAATTGACAACACGTGGCTGGTAACCCACACCCCTTCTACTTGCGAGAATCTCTCTACTCCCTTGGGCATGGTTTCAGTCACCAGGACGGCAATTTCCGCCTTTACCTCCCTCTGGTCGTCCTTGAGTTTTGATAGCCAGCCTTCATTCCAGGCCTTCGTGTGCTTTGATTCCCAGATAATGGTGCCGCAAAAACGGCCACCGCGGTCATGAACCTTTTGCACAATGTCGGCCCCTTTAATCCCTTTGGGCACAGGTTCGATCTCATCAACCGGAAATTGTGATTTCAGGAGAGATTCCAGGTCTAATTCTAACACCTCTCCCTGGGTTTGCATAGAACCCTGGTGTGCCTTACGTTTGGCCTCATCAAGGGCCTTTTTGGTATCCTCAAGTTGCTTCTCCTTTTCCAGGAGTTTTAGGCGACCTTCTTCTTCCGCTTCTTTTTTGGCTTTTTCGAAGATCAACTTGCGCTCATCATCAAGTTTTCTTGTAATTTCAAGTTCCTGATTCTTCCTCAATTCTTCCAGCTCGCGTACCTTCCTGCGAAAATCCAGCTCGACTTTTTGTGCCTCCGCAAGCTTCCGTTCTTTTTCGCTGTTTTGTTCCTGCAGGTCTTTTAACTCAACCCGAATGGCTTCCTCAACCTCTTTCCTGGCCTCTTTTTTTACCTTTTCCCTTTCGGTCTGCAATTTTTGAGAAACTTGCTGATCAATGATTTTTTTTGCATCCTCAACCTTCTTAATTTCATCTGCAAGCAATTTCTCGCGCCGGGAAAGTTCCAACTCCTTTTCCCTTGCCTTCAGTTCGAACTCTTTTTGAAGCCCTTCTTTTATCTGATGGGAGAGCGTTTCGGTCAGCGGTATCTCTTTAGCGCAATAGGGACATGTTATGGTTTGATCTTGCATATCGTTATCTTAAAGTATGCATGAATGAAAACTTCTTCGACTTTCCCCCCTTTTTCCCCCCGTAAACGGGGGGGATTGTGGAGGGCGATTGAAATTTCTATACATCAAGCATTGTGCTTATTTTCCATTTTATCACGAAAACCAGATCTATCCAAAAAGGAAATTAAGGACAGGCCTCAAGGTCAAGGACCTGGCTATTTCCTGTTGTTGATGGATCGCGTGATCTCCCGAAAACTTTCCAGACCTGCTTCCAAATTATCAATGATATCTCCGGCCAGTTCATCGGGGTTGGGCAGATTATCAAGATCGGCCAAGGATTTATCTTTTATCCATGTGATATCAAGCGACGTCTTGTCACGGCTGATGATTTCGTCATACGTGAATTTTCTCCACCTGCCTTCTGAGTTGGTGTCTGCTGTATAGGTTTCCTTCCGTTTGTGGCGGTTGGTTGGATTGTAGCAGGTAATAAAATCTTTCAGGTCATCCAGCCTTAAGGGATTTTTTTTCAGGGTATGGTGAATATTGGTGCGGTAATCATAAAACCATGTCTCCTTTGTCCATGCCTTTTTCCCGGCAGGTTTTGCATCAAAAAATATCACATTCGCCTTTACGCCCTGAGCATAGAAAATCCCTGTCGGCAAACGAAGGATGGTATGCAGGTCGGTTGTCTCTAAAAGTTTCTTACGCACCATTTCTCCCGCCCCACCTTCAAACAATACATTATCAGGCACCACAACGGCTGCATGTCCTGTCGTTTTTAACATAGTGTGAATGTGCTGGACAAAGTTGAGTTGCTTGTTGCTCGTAGTCGCCCAAAAATCCTGCCGGTTGTAAGTGAGGTCTTCCTTTTCCTGTTCGCCTTCTTCATTGGTAAACGTCATGCTGCTCTTTTTCCCGAAAGGCGGATTGGTGAGGACATAATCATACCGTCTGCCGTCATCGGCAACCAGCGCATCGGTGGAGGAAATCACATTTTCGCTGTCAATATCGCCGATGTTGTGCAGGAACAGATTCATCAGGCACAGCCTGCGGGTACTGGCAACAATCTCATTACCGAAAAATGTCTTGTATTTAAGAAACTGCTTTTGCTCCTTGTCCAGCAAAGAACTATCGGCAATAAAATCGTAAGCAGCCAAAAAGAAGCCGCCTGTGCCACAGGCCGGATCTGCAAGAGTTTTGTGGGGTTCAGGCCTCAAACATTCCACCATTGTCTTAATCAGCGCCCTTGGTGTGAAGTATTGCCCTGCACCGCTCTTGGTATCCTCTGCATTTTTCTCCAGCAGCCCTTCGTAAATCTGCCCCTTCACATCGGTGCCCATGGTGCTCCACTGCTCCTTGTCAATCATGTCAACAAGCTTGTAGAGTTTGGCGGGGTCTTGAATCTTGTTTTGGCTTTTGGTAAAAATCTGTCCAAGTATACCTTTTTGTTGTGAAAGCTCGCGGAGCAACGTGGTGTAATGCGCTTCCAGCGCAGCCCCCGTCCTTTCAGTCAGACTTTCCCAGTTATACGCCTTTGGGATGGGCAGTTTGCGGTTGTAAGGCGGTTTGGAAAATTCATCTCCCATCTTCAGGAACAGCATGTACGTGAGTTGTTCTAAGTAATCGCCATAGCCTACGCCATCGTCACGAAGGGTGTTGCAGAAGCTCCATATTTTGCTAATGATTGATGAAGTATTGTCGCTCATGTTTTTTCGATCCTACCCCTCTGGGTGTCTAAAACCATGGTAAACAAGGAATATTCAAACCATTCCGCAAACATTTTCATGGTTCTGTTTTGTGGCCACAAGGTCTCGTCTGTGTACCAGTTGTTTAGTTGATCGGTGAAAATAGCGTCATAGTTTCTCTTTAACCAGTTTTGCATCTGACTGATTTCATCGTAGTCAGGTAATAGATAAACATCCCCCTCTTTCAACCCGTCAAGAAAATCTTCTCCCGCTTCAACACGTAACAGCCAATCATGAAATGGTTGCTTTGGTTTTAAGACCAAAGCAGTTCGTTTTACATTTTCAATAGGTTGTGGCATAGGTATTTCCCCATTCTACAAACATGTCGCTCCTATGGAGCTTCGTCTGGCTAACGGTTTGTTTCTCTATAAACATTCCGCTGCTCTGCAGCTATGACGTTGCCGTATATACCTGCCAGCGCCAGAGGCGCGATATACTTATAGCCGTAAGATGCATCCCAAAAATTTAAAACCCCGTAGGGGTGACATATCCCTTCGTCATTCATTTCGCTCCTATGGAGCTATATTTGGTGGTTTGTTTATTTTTCCTATAAACATTCCGCTGCCCTGCAGCTATGGTGTTGTCGTACATGTCCGCCAGCACCAGCGGTGCGGGTGTTCATAGCCATAAAATTCACCACCCGCATTTGAAACCCCGTAGGGGTGACATGTTGTTTGTTTGTTCATTCATTTCCATTTCGTTCCTGCGGAGCTATTTGGGTGGTTGATTTATTTTTCCTATAGCCATATCGCTGCTCCGTTGCTTTTTGATGGTTTTCCTCCGTTCTATAAACATATCGCTGCTCTGCAATGCTATAAACATGACGCTCCTATGGAGCTTCGTCTGGTTAATGGTGTGTTTCTCTATAAACATACCGCTGCTCTGCAGCTATGACGTTGCCGTATATATCTGCCAGCACCAGAGGCGCGATATGTTTATAGCCGTAAGATGCCTTTCAAAAATCTAAAACCCCGTAGGGGTGACATGTTCTTTCTTCGTTCATTTCCATTTCGCTCCTACGGAGCTATTTTGGGGTGGTTGGTTTATTTTTTCTATAACCATATCGTTGCTCCGTAATGCTATAAACATACCGCTGCTCTGCAGCCATGGTGTTGTCGTACATGTCCGCCAGCACCAGCGGTGCGGGATGTTTACAGCCATTAATTTTCACAAAACAATTAGCCAGAGGAGCGATATTAAACATCTTCAAACAGATATTCCGTTTTGTAATCAATTGCATAGCGTTTCAAAAAAATCAAGGTATTCTTCCCTGAATGATTTTTTTTTATGATGCTCTTCCTGGTTTCTGATGTAATTGATAATAACATCTAATTGTGAATGGCTGTATGAAAACCCGCCGAAACCGGCTTGCCATTCAAATTTTCCCATGACCCATTGTTTATCGTTAATGAATTTAGATGAATTTGCCTTTACATCCCTGATTAAATCGGAAAGTGCGATGTCCGGCTTCAATCCAATCAACAGATGAACATGGTTGGGCATTCCATTAATGGCAATCAGTTTTTGGTTTTTGTTTGTCACGATACCGGTAATGTATTTATATAGTTCTTCTTTCCACGTTGGTGAAATCAGGTTGTCTCTGCCTTTCACGGCAAAAATTACGTGCAGATAAATTTGTGTGTAGGTATTTGCCATTTTTTTAGCTCCTATGAAAATTGTTTGGTAATTGATTTTTATATAAACATATCGCTGCAATGCTATAAACATGCCGCTCCTATGGAGCTTGATCTGGTTGACGGTTTGTTTCTCTATAAACATGCCGCTGCTCCGCAGCTATGGTGTTGCCGTATATGTCCATTAGCACCAGAGGTGCGGGATGTTTATAGCCATAAAATTCACCACTCATATTTGAAACCCCGTAGGGGTGGTATGTCCTTTCATCGTTCGTTTTCATTTCGCTCCTATGGAGCTTTACCTGGTTGATGGTTTGTTTCTCTATAAACATTCCGCCGCTCTGCAGCTATGACGTTACCGTATATACCTGCCAGCGCCAGAGGTGCGATATGTTTATAGCCATAAGATGCATCCCCAAAATTTAAAACCCCGTAGGGGTGACATGTTGTTTGTTCATTCATTTTATCTTGTATCTTTGTTTGGTTGATGGTTCGCCTTTTCTATAAATATTCTGCTGCACCGCAACGCTATAAACATGCCGCTCCTATGGAGCTTGGTCTGGTTGGCGGTTTGTTTCTCTATAAACATTCCGCTGCTCTGCAGCTATGACGTTGCCGTGTATACCTGCCAGCGCCAGAGGTGCGATATGTTTATAGCCATAAGATGCATCCCCAAAATTTAAAACCCCGTAAGGGTGGCATGTTGTTTGTTCATTCATTTTATCTTGTATCTTTGTTTGGTTGATGGTTCGCCTTTTCTATAAATATTCTGCTGCACCGCAGCTTTCTCTGCCCTTATCCTCTCCAAGAGCTTTGATGCCGGCTCGTCTTTTGGGTCTTGCTCAACCAGCTTTCCTTCAAATGCCTTTTTCAAGATGCTTTGCCGTAGGGCTTCGCTTTGCTGCAAGGCGGTTGTTATGGTTTCTTCTAATTTATCGCATACAGAAAGGCGGGTTTCTATTTCCTGAACGATTTGTTTTTGTTCTTCTAATTTACAAAGTGGAATTTGATAATTCAATACTGTATCTCGATCAATTCCTGGGACTGTAGAGCCTAATCCCAGCCTTTGAAAGTCGTGAAATCTTGAGGCAAGAAAATGATAAATGTATTTGATATCCATTTCTGAAGAAGAGAACGCCATTAACTGGCGACTGATTGCTGCTTCTTCAATGTTCATCAAATTTATTTTTCCAACTCCGGCTCCTTTCACTGTAATTAGAACATCATTCTTTTTTGCAATTGCTTTTGGATGTATTGTCCATTTTGAAACTGAAGGGAAACAATTTCCAAAGTCAGCTGGACCAGTAAAATAAGGTATTCCAGCTTTAGAAAAGTTATAATCTCTTTCGAGAATATGTTGACCGGAAACCAAATTTCCTTTCTCTCCTAATTTCACCCACTTCCATCCCTCCGGCAATTCTCCATCTTTTATATTTTCATGTGTCAACCTTCCTTCAAACGCCCGCTTCAACACGGCCTGCCGGTAGATTTTGAGTTGCTGCTGGGCGGTTTTTAAACTCTCAATGCCTTTGTCTAATTCGCTGAAGAGTTCTTCGATTTTGGAAACAATGCGGTGCTGTTCGGGGAGAGGGGGAAGCGGAATTTCAAGTTCTACGAGTTGTTTTTTTAGTAACACCATTAATTGTAGTCCCTCTGCCTTGTGCTTTAAACTGTTGAACTGCCTTTGAAAGACAAACTAAGGCGTATGACTGTGAAATAAGTGTCTCATTCAGCAATAACCCTTGACTATCTTGGCTAAAACAAATTTCGTATGGTGCAATTGCAAGTTTACCAAGGCCAACTCTTGTTACAACAACGATTCCTCCTTTTGGAAGAATATTTGTTGTTGAACTCTCTAATGCTTTTAATGATATTTTTCTCCTCGGAACGATTTCCCTCAACCCCAAAATATCTGCACTCGAAATCCATGGAATATTCCCTTCCCAATACTCTTTTACTGCTGTTGACGGTGTTCCTCCTCCAATTATTTTCTTGCACACTTCCCCCAACTTCACCACTTCCCAACCTGACGGTATTTGTTTTCTATCAATCATCTTTCTATCACCCTTTCGGGGTGCGTTAATTCCTTTTTTCGCTTGCTTTCTTTTTTTGAAAAAATACCGTGAAAAGCTCCGTCAGGAGCGATATGTTTATAGACAAAACCATTATGCTACGAGATCCAGCTCCATCGGAGCGGCATGTTATTTCCGTGTTTCACATGCCGCTCCGATGGAGCTAAAATTATATATATCACATTTTCTCTATAAACATTTCACCCCTACGGGGTTATTATTCAAAAAAACTAAAGTGTTACAGAAAATCAATTACCATCTCTACACAAATCCCGAAGGGTGAAATTGTTTCTATCATCCCTTCGGGATTCATATTCAATTGTGTGTTTCACTGCTATAATTATAACATCCCTCCGGGATTATGCCGCTAATGCCTCGTTGAGTTCGTTTATAATCTCATGCATCCTGTCGCCAAAGAGCTGAAACATCTTTCCCTTGCCGCCTTCGGCGTCAAAGGGTGTGTAATCCAGATCATCGGCATCCAGGTGGATACTGGTGGCAATGTGTTCCTTAATCATCCGCAGCCATTGCATCTGTTCTTCCGTAAACTTCAATGCGCCCGCCTGTTTCTTAAACACCCAGTGCCGAAAATTCCTGTCCACGGTCTTGTCGTAAGCCGTCAGCGCCTCATCCACCCCTGAAACTTTACGGATTAAAGAGACCAATGCAATCAGTTCATTCCTCGGTGAGCCGTTTGCCCTTTCCAGTTGCTCATAGGCACGCCACACCTGCACGGGGGCAAGCACAGGTCTTTCTCTGCCTTCAACCTTTCCAGCACGTCTTTAATCATGGCGTAGGTGAGTTCACGCCTGCGATAGGGCTGCGCATAAAAAATCTGCAAGGCCATGATTGCATCCTTGCGCTGCTCAATCCATGCCTTAAAATCCTGCACAATGGTCTCCGCCTTTGTTTTGCTGTCTATCGCCCAACCCACGGCAGTTACGCTATCGGGATTCTGCATATCCATCTTCTGCTCGTGCGCCTTGCGGACGTTCTCAATATATTCATTCAACTCACCAGTAAATACCTTTGCCGCGTTATTCTGCAATTCAGCTTGCAAGCGGTTGAATTTTTCTTCCTTCTCAACGGGCGCAGCGCCGGGATTTTCCTGTTCTACCTTCATACGCAAATCTTCCAGGGTGTCAGGGTTGAAGGCATTTAACAAGTCTTTCACCACCTGCGAAACGGTTTTGCCGCTGGCTTTTTCAGAAAATTGCCTTTTCTCCTTATCGCTGATTTGCCTTTCCAGTCGTGCCAGACGATTGGCAACAGCGGTGAACAACTCTTCATCCCTTGCCCCTACGGCAATGGCTGCCAGCAAGTCTTTTAAGGGCACACCGGGTTTTTTCTCCAGCGGACGGCTGTCGGTTTTCAAACTCCTGGTAACGCCAATGGCATCCACGATTACAAAATGGTCTTTAGTATATTGAGCCGAAGGAGAGACTTTTTTCAGGTCATCGAAGGGAATGGTTCGTGTGCCCCTGCCTTTCATCTGCTCAAAATAATTCCGGCTTTTTACGTCACGCATGAAGAGCAAACATTCCAACGGCTTTACATCGGTGCCGGTGGCAATCATGTCCACCGTTACGGCAATTCTAGGATGATACTCATTGCGGAATTGCGCCAGCACCGACTTCGGGTCTTCAGTTGCCTTGTAGGTCACTTTTTTGCAGAAATGGTTTTCTTCGGCAAATTCCTCACGGACGATCTGAATAATATCGTCCGCATGGGAGTCAGTCTTGGCAAAGATGAGGGTTTTTGGGACTTCGAATTCGCCCTGCTTATTGTAGCGGTCGGGAAAGATTTCGGGCAGGTGTTCCTTGAATGTGCGAATGATCGTGTGGATTTGATTCGGGTTCACCACATCCCTGTCCAGTTGTTGTGCGGTATATGCTTCATCCTCATCCTGCAATTCCAGTCGTTTCTTCCTGCTCAATCGCTCACGATGCTCCACATACGTGCCTTTCCAGAAGGTGGCGCCTTGCTGGGTAACTCGTGTATCAATAAGAAATAGATCGTAACCCACATTCACACCGTCCGCCACAGCCATCTCGTGGGGGTATTCCGAGACCAGGTTCTGGTCAAAGTAAGCCACTGTGCGTTGGTCAGGCGTTGCAGTTAATCCCACCTGAAATGCGTCAAAATATTCCAGTACCTGTTTCCACAGGTTGTAAATACTGCGGTGGCATTCGTCGATCACCACAAAATCAAAGAATTCAATCGGCAGTTTTTCATTGTATTCAACCGGCGGGACTTCTTTCGGCTGCCATCTTCTTTCATTCGGATTTTCTTCCTCGGCGCTGTCTTCCAGTTCCGTTCCTTTCAGGATGGAATATAGTCGCTGAATGGTGCTGATGTAAACCTGGCTGTCAGTAGGAATGCTGCTTGATTTCAAACGATGCACGCCATACAACTCGGTGAACTTGCGGTTGTCGTCATTTGGCTGATACGCCATGAATTCCTGTTCTGCCTGTTCGCCCAGATTTTTCGTATCAACCAGGAACAATATCCGTTTTGCATGGGTGTATTTCAGTAACCGATACATAGACGTAATGGCAGTATAGGTTTTTCCGGAACCCGTTGCCATCTGAATCAATGCCTTCGGCCGATTGTCTTTGAAAGATATTTCAAGATTGTTGATGGCCTTGATTTGGCAGTCACGCAACCTTTCTACGGGCAGCGCTGGCAAGTCAAGCAAACTGCCGCGAAGCGATTTTGATTTCTTCGACCTTTCGCGGAAGGTTTCCGGACGGTGAAAGGAAAATACGGGTCTTGAGCGTGGCTTGGGGTCTCTGAAGTCGGTGAACCGGATTACTTCTCCTGTGCTTTCGTATACGAAAGGAAGTTTTTCGTTATTCAGGTATTTGAGTTTCGCCGAGGCATATCCTTCAGATTGTGTTTCATGAACGGTGAGGCGGTGTCCTTCTTCCTCACGCTTGGCTTCAATAATACCAACGGGCTTCCCATCAACAAATAAGACATAGTCGGCTACCCCTGCATCAGTGAGATACTCACGGACTGCAACTCCAATTCCCGCATGAAGATTAATCCTGTTCTTATCCTGAATGCGCCAGCCGCAGGCGGTGAGCTGCTTATCAATACGGTCTCGTGCTCTTTGTTCGGCATTTTGATTACTCATTGTCATAAAAACATAGCAAAATTGATGAAAACATACAAGCATCAACTTCTCTTGATCGTATAGGAATTTTCATTCTAATTAAGCGGTTTGCGGTAGGGTGGAATAAGGTTGGTGTTGGGTTTCGCTGGCGTTCAACCCAACCTAAGCATGATGTGCAAAAATAAAGAGAAGAGCGAACCGCAGAACAAGGAATATCGATTGGTGAAGTAAAATACTTTAGCATTCAACATTCCTTGTTCGATATTTGTCATTCGGTGTACTGCTTTTCAATGTAGAACGACGAGGCTCGTCGCTCTACAACCGCAGTTTTTGAAATTCCCAAACCTTCGAATTATGGCTTCGTCGACTTCCCCCCCTGTTTCCCCCCGTAAACTGGGGGATTATGGGGTGGTTGAAATTCCTAAACCTTTTAAATTAGGTCTTCGGTGCTTATAAATACAAATTTTTCCGACGGTAGTCCACCCGCCAGCGGGGGACAGTTGCTTGTCCACTTCAGTGGGGAGGATTCAAGGGGAGGAAGTTTTCATGTGAAGTTCCTTAACATTTAACACGAAAGGATGATCGCTTCACGTTTCCTTCGGTTGCTTTTTCAGGGACAGAGAAATCCTCTTCCTCTTCAGATCTACCTCCAGTACGGTGACCGTTACTTTCTGATGGACTTTCACAACATCGCCGGGATTTTTCACAAAACGATCGGAAAGCTGACTGACGTGTACCAGTCCGTCCTGGTGAACCCCGATATCGACAAAGGCGCCAAATGCGGTTATGTTCGTTACTACGCCGGGGAGTTTCATGCCTGGCGTAACATCCTCAATTTTTTCGATTCCCTTGGTAAAACTAAACGCCTCAAACTTCTCGCGTGGATCACGGCCTGGTTTTGCTAATTCCTTCACAATATCATTGAGCGTTGGCAGTCCTACCGAATCCATTACATATTTGGCGAGGTCTATCTTTCCCCGAAGGCGCTCGTCCTGCATGAAATCAAGCACCGAACATCTCATGTCGTTTGCCATGGCATCCACAAGGTGATAGCTTTCCGGATGCACAGCGCTTCTGTCGAGCAGATTTTCGCCGTCCCTGATGCGCAGAAAGCCTGCCGCTTGTTCAAAGGCCTTTGGTCCCAGCTTACTTACTTTTTTCAATTCCGCCCTGGATCGAAAGGGACCGTGTTCGTCGCGGTATTCAACAATGTTTTTGGCAATCTGGGGACCCAAACCGGACACGTACATGAGCAATTGCCTGCTGGCCGTGTTGACTTCCACGCCAACAAGATTCACACAACTCATGACGACGTCATCCAGGCATCGCTTCAGGACTCCCTGGTCCACGTCATGCTGGTATTGTCCTACACCAATGGATTTGGGGTCGATCTTCACCAGCTCTGCAAGGGGATCCATAAGCCGTCTGCCAATGGACACCGCCCCGCGTACCGTTACATCCTGGTCGGGGAATTCTTCGCGGGCCACATCAGATGCGGAATAAATTGATGCACCGCTCTCGTTTACCATGACGACTGAAATCTTTTCAGGCAGGCCAAGCTTTCGTACAAATGCCTCCGTTTCTCTGCCAGCGGTGCCGTTTCCGATTGCAATGGTCTCAATCTGAAATTTTTCACAGAGACCGACAATCTTCGCCTCTGCTTCCGATGAGTTTTTCTCAGACTGATGGGGATATATCATGTCGGTATGGATCAGTTTGCCCTGTTTGTCCAGGCAGACCACCTTGCATCCGGTGCGAAATCCCGGATCGATGGCAAGGACGTTTTTTTGCCCCAGCGGTGGCGCAAGCAGGAGTTGCCTGAGATTTTCTGCAAAAACCCGGATTGCCTCTTCGTCCGCCCTTTTCCGCGTTTCCAGGCGGATCTCCGTTTCCATGGATATGGACAGGAGCCGTTTGTAGCTGTCGTGAGTTGCCATCCTGACTTGCCGGGAAGACTCTCCGTCTCCTTTTACAAAGAGCGATTCAAGGAGAGCAAGGGCTTCTTCTTCAGGCGGAACAATGCGCAGGCTCAGGAACCCCTCCTTTTCTCCCCGTCTCATCGCTAAAATTCTATGGGACGGGGCGGTTGATACCGGCTCTTCCCACTCAAAATAATCCTTATACTTCAGTCCGTCTTCTTCCTTGCCTGAAATTACTTTTGTCCTGAAGACCCCTTTGGCGAGAAATAGTTCACGAATCCTTGCCCTGGCATTGAGGTCTTCGTTGATCCATTCGGCAATAATATCGCGCGCCCCTGCAAGTGCATCTTCACCGGAATCGACGCCTTTCTCTGCATTCACAAATGCCCCGGCCTGAGCAACAGGATCGATAGTACCCTGGTCGAAAATGAGCCGGGCCAAAGGCTCTAACCCTTTTTCTCGGGCAATAGTTGCCCGGGTGCGGCGTTTGGGGCGATACGGGAGATAGATATCCTCCAGAACTGCCATCGTCTCAGCAGCAAGGACATTTTCCCTGAGTTCATCGGTAAGTTGTCCCCGTTCCTCCAGAGATTTCAGAATCGCCTCACGTCGTTTATCCAGTTCCCCGAGCTGATCAAGCCGGTCACGAATGGCAGTAACAGCAACTTCATCCAGAGAGCCGGTGGCCTCCTTTCGGTACCGGGCAATGAAGGGCACGGTAGCGCCTTCCTCAATGAGTGTGGCAGTTGCCAACACATGTTTTTCCGTCAAACGAAGTTCTTCGGCAATCTTTTCGATATGTTTTGTATTCATGCTAACCTTCTTCAGTAATTTTTTGATAAGTAGTAACTGTTCTGCATAACCAATCCTTTACACCATTTGCTATAAGGGGAAATGTATAATCCTTTTCCCTCTTATTTGTGGCTTCGTAACGATTTAACTCTTTGAAAAAGTCATACCGTTGAATTTAATCCGGATAAAATAGAATGCGTAGTGTGGAAATGTCTCCCGCTGACGGGGGTTAGGGGCTGACAGGCTGTCCGAGAATGTTGCAGTAAATAAGAATAAAAGACAAAGGAAAGGGTGTGTAAATTAAAATACGATCGATAAGCAAGTCAGGAAACGTTTAAGATTTTTCCATCCAAATCATAATTTTGTATTTTCGTATGAAAGGGTACCTGAAACTGCTTAAGGAGGGCTTGTTTTCCTTGTATTACCTTATACCGTGGCGAGCCTTATTCCCAATTTCAGCATCTTTTTT
>AYTS01000062.1 GCA_002009475.1 Candidatus Brocadia carolinensis
GGTGCCGAATACCAAACGAACAAACCCCTCGGTCGGAAGTTGCTGCGTGGACTGACCGACGCAATCAGGCCAAATCAACAATAGATTGGAAGTTTACACGACAAGATGCTGATCAAAAGCTGTCAAGACACTATGTTTCGTAATTAATTAGTTATAATACTAGTGCGCCTGAGAGTGCACCATGTCAGAGGGGTGAAAGTCCCCTTCAGGGAAAACGCTTTCCGCCCTGTAGCCGACCTTAACTGCGACACCGTGAGGTGTGGTGGGAAGCAAGGGGAGGTGAAAAGCTAGTCCGTAGGATAACGAACTCGATTCGGCCTGTTGTAACGGTGAGCCTGCTAGGTAATGGCGAAGCCCAGACTTTTGAGAAAAAAAGGAAGCCTGTCAAGCTGAGGGGTAGCGTAATAAAGCGATGATAGGGAGCAATGGGTGGTTGGAGACGGATGGCTGGAAGGCAAGGTGCATGAATCAGGGATACCTGAGCAGGGAGGAGTGACTGTATCAGGAGTCAGAGCCACCATAGGAGCGAAGAGACACCGTAATGGGTGTGGAGCAAAGGGAGGCAGGAAGGTGGAGGCATGAAGTGGAGAAGTCAGGAATCCAAACCAAGGTGAGTGGCCGAGACGCCTAAACAAATTGGAGAAATCCGGAGAAAACAGGATTGAACCTGGCCGAAAGCGGAATACCTGTTGACGGTCGATATGAGATGAATGATGAGAAACGCTGTCATCATTATTAGTCATGGGTTGTTCACAGTAACCACAGCCCATGCATTAGTCTGTCAATCCCGAAGGGGTAACCACTGACTGGAGAGCCGTATGCGGGAAACCCGCCTGTACGGTTCGGAGGGAGGGGAGGTGAAAGCCTTCCCTACCCCTATCCCGGAAGAAAGGTACGAGCGATCCCTACTCCTTTTTTACATAGGGATATACCCTTGCAAAGACGGCCTTGAGGTACCGACCTTCAGGAAAGATGGTTGAGAATGGGTGATCCGGAGATGCACCGGTAATCCGAAAGATTTGTAACACGACTCCCGCCTCCGCGGCAGAACGTGTCAAAATGGACAGAAAATCCCGTTCCGATACGAGACCAGAACACGAGCAGGTAAGCAGGATACCGCCCGGCTTAATGACTTGCATGCCAAACCTGTTGATGTCTCCGTAGGTGCGATGCGCCCGTTTAATCTCGTCGACACATCCGGCAAGTTTTGCCGGATCGAGGATCACGATATCGGCCTGCTCACCTTTACTGATCTTGGTACGCAAATAGTCAAATACGTTTATGTGCTGAAATGTTACCTTTACCGCATTGAGTTGAGCATTTTCCTGAGCAATTTCCAGAGCTTTTTCATCCAGATCTATTCCCGTTGCCGACTTTGCGCCCGCCAGCATTGCAGAAATGGCAAACCCTCCCGTATAACAAAAGCAATCGAGCACCTCCCTGTCACGGCAATATTGTGACAGAGTAAAACGATTTTCACGCTGATCAAGAAAAAATCCTGTTTTGTGCCCTGTTTTTAAATTTACCATCATCCGTAAATTATACTCATTAATTTCTACAAAATCAGGACAGGAGTAATTTCTGGCAATTTTTGAGAAACTCACCCCTTCCTTAGCGGCAATCCGTTCATCCGGACGTACGACAATCCGGCTACCGGGATAAAGTGCTTGTAAAGAGGCGACAATCCATTCCATGATTCCAATGTAGCCAGCAGAATAAGGTTCTACAACAAATACTTCTGCAAACTTATCTATAATCAACCCGGAAAGGCCATCGGCCTCTCCGTGGAACAGTCGATAGCAGTTAGCAGTTCGCTGAATTTGCAGAATATCCTCACGAAATATCTTTGCCTGTTCAATCTTTTTAAAAAAGAACCCCTGGTCTAGCATTTCAGAGGCGTTTTCAGTTAGCAAGCGAATGCCAATATTACTTTTATAATTATAGATGCCTCTGCCAATAAAGCTTCCTTCCTTGGAAATAACCTCCACAAGACTGCCGGGCTGCAGGCGTTGCTGGGGATGACGGATCATTCTGCTGAATATCCATGGATGGAGTGAATTCCTCTTTGCCTTGAGCGAGATTACCGGTAGTTCCATGATATGAGAAAGGTAGAGTATCGTTTTAGAAATTTAGTCATGAATTATCATATTACCCTGTAAAAGTTCCTTCTCCCCATTCCCCGTTTTTACAAGGGCGAGTTTCATGAGGACGAGTTTTGGCAACTTTTTCACAAACCCCTACACCCCATACGTGTTAAGTTCCGGAACAACAATCACCGACAGCCCCTGATGCGTACTGCGCCCACCATGTCCCCTGAAGACTGGGTATAGGGGATGAATCGGCTTTCCCTTCTCGTTTCAAAAACCCTTGCATTATGAATAAGAATTTCCACCTTTACCCTGGAGTTGATTTATCAATTATTGCTAGTGTGCCATGATTTGAAAAATGCTTATAGATATTCAGGCTATAAGCCTTCCGAAATTCATAGCTATGCCAGTTTGTCCCCTTGATCCCCCCGCCAGCGCTTATCATGTTCCACAATTTTCACTGAACACGATGGGTGTAATGTGGTACCTTACCTGCATGAGAATAAGCGGGAAAGAGATACCGGAAGAAAATATCAGTCTGATACGAGATATAATAGCAGAAAATTGGCAGAAATCCAGGACACAATTATCCCAGCAAATGTGCGAAGCCCTGGAATGGCGCGGTCCGGATGGGAGACTGAAAGATGCGAGTTGCCGTGTAGTTTTATTGAGGTTGTATCGTGAGGGGATAATTCAATTGCCGGAGGTGCAAAAGCGTCCGGGTTGGGGAGTTCAAAAAGGTTGTGGGAGGAAGCAGGAGGCTGAGAGGGAAGGTGTAGCGTGTGACTTGTCCGAACTGGGAGAGATACGAATAGTCAAGGTACCCGGCAGGTATAGCAAACCCTATCGGGTATGGAAAGAGTTGATGGATGGGTATCATTATTTGGGTGGTGGGCCATTGTACGGGTATCAGATGAAGTATCTGATAGAGAGCGGGCGGTATGGATATGTGGGGGGATTTGCGTTTAGCCCGCATTTCTCACCGAGGGTAATTTGTGATGTCAAAAGGTCGCAGGAGACGTAATGTTGTTGCTTCACAAGACTGATTTTTCTGTTTTTATGCATTAACATGGAATATCCGGATCGGTTTATTGATAATAACCTGGGAAGGTGCTGTCAAAAGGCGTATTTTGGGCGTATCGCTCCCCTCCGGCTTAGCAATCATACTTACCATGGGGAATCTTTTCTGAACCTCAGCGGAGCAGGGGATACGTTTTACAAATGTTTTGAAAAGCAAGCTGAAAGATTTCTTTGTAGGGATAAGCACTGGACATGCAAACGGCTATCCTCCTTACACTCACCTTTATCTGTGCGTCAATCTTGAAGAGTATCGTTCGGATTGTGCTGCACTGTGCTTGTGAGAATTCTGTTGAACAAAGCCCCGTCCGCCTTGATTCGTTGAGCAACACATACGCCACCACAGCCTTAGTTGATTGGCACGCATCGTCTCGGTACTTGTCCGGTCGGCAAATAAATGTAACTGCTATTCCTTGATCCTGTTTTCCATCTCTCTCCGCACACAATACTCTTGCTCATAAAGACTCCTGGCATCTTTCTCTTCCGATTTTAATGATGTTACCACGAATCGGGGATTTGTCCCCTTCTCTAAATGTTCCGCCTTGCCAACTACCCGACGATCCTGGGACCAACTTTTTACCGTTTTATTTTATAAAAAAAATCTTTATACACCCTGGATGCTCTCCCTGTCTCAGCATGCTGCTTTCGTGTCTCCATGTATCGGGTCATCCGCCGCATCCAAATCCAAAACAATTCGCTCCGGCTTTTCTTTGTGCGATCTCAAAAAGGCCTCAACAAAAAATCGCTCTATCTTCTCCCCTTGATAAACAATCTTCTTGTAACGACTCTCTTTTCCTGCCTCTGCAGGCGTTAACTCCAGACGGTTCAACGTACTCTTGCCTGTCACTTTTCGTTCTTGCTTCTCCTGTCCTGCCCGGTCGAGTCTTTCTTCTTGCACAAAACCGCCAACAACGGGTCTAGCCTCAGCGGATCAAGATCACTTAAGTCCTCATATCCTAACCGAACTTACGCAAAAAGTGTAGACGAAGCCGCACTTTTGCATAGTGAGCAAGTCGTAAGTGGTTGAATAATATGGGTCGAAAATTTTTGCCGGCGATGTAGTGTGTGAATAGTGGGGATTGTGTTGACATTTTCATCTTCTCTGGTATAATCATGGTATGTATATCAGAGATGCATACAAAAAGAGAGGTGATAAGAAATATTCCTGTCTGGTCCTGGTTGAGACCATAAGGACGAAGAAAGGTCCACGACAGAAAACGATTCTTACGCTGGGCAATATCGATGTGCCGAGAGAGCAGTGGGCGCTGCTGACAGAAATGCTCAGGCGGAG
>AYTS01000063.1 GCA_002009475.1 Candidatus Brocadia carolinensis
TGCCATACAGAGAAATTGATCAAAGCATGAAAAGCTTTTTACTTTGTGATTGCCTTCGTAACGCTGAACACATTTGCGAAATTCATGCATGGGTAAAAAATCGATTACTTGTGAGAAAACAGTTTTTCCTATATTCATGAGCCATTCCTTTCCGTTTGTTATGAAGAATAGAATGGCTATAGTATACTTTGAATTTCAAATCGATTACGACCTTTTTTGCTTGTATTTCTCTTGAATTATAATACTTACAACAAATATTTATTCAAACGTCCGGACAGTAGTGACGTGCGACGATAAACTGATAAAAAAGGTATCCACAATGGGAACAGATCTCAAGATAATGAATCCGATAAGATTCGTTGAGGAAATGGAGGAAAAATAAATGACCAGGATAGCAAGTGATATGGAAATAAGGCAAAAAGGACTGAAAATTTTATTTAAAAGTCTCGGAGAGGTTGACGCGATAAGATTTCTCTCTCAGATTACCTCCGAAAAACGGAATTATCTGAAGCTCCAGGATAAACTTTTTGAGGATATGAGCGTTGAGGATATTTACAGGAAAGCAAAAGAATATTCCGGGAAAAAGCAATGTATGAAAATGCAGAGAAAAACAAAATGTTGACCCGAAATCATAGAAAAATTAGATGCCATTGTTGAAATAGCAAAGAAAGTAAAGCCAAGAGAAGATTAGTTTATGGCGAAGAAAAAGAATCCATCACCAAACACTCCTGTAGAAGCACATATCCACAAAAAGGATAAACGCACCAATATCCCCACCGCAGAACTTAAGGATTTTGTTAAAGAGGATGAAGCCAAACCAAAAAAAAATTCTCTATCCGCGCGACCCTTCCCTTGACCCGCAATTGGTGTGGAAGGGAAAGGACGAACAGGACCAAAAGCCGTTCCTTTTCAATACCAGCAAAAGGCAAAATCGCTGTCAAAGTTATCAACCACTATGGAGATGAGGTGTTGCAGGTTTATGGTGTAAAATGTTTATTGTGAAGGAATTGTAAACTGGATTGAAGGATATGAAAATAAAAATACAAGCAAAGGCACAATACCCTTGGTCCCCCTTTCCTAATGGGGATTTCAGGTTATCCCCCCTTGATATGCTTACAGTTGGACAATTTTTGGCTGGACAAAACTAAACAGTTTATATCAAAGTAGTGTCTTGAAAAAGGAAGCCCTGTTAAGGGCGTACTGTTTGTAGTAATGAAATGTTGCGATATGATGAGCTCCATAGGAGCGACCTGTATCTGACGGATATGCAACAGGCCGCTGCTGACGGAGCTATTATCTGTACGGAGCGTATAATTGTTAGATGTTTCGGTGAGTCCTCTCACCGAAACAAGAATTAATCCTCGGCACCGTGACGAATCCGGAGTCATCGACAGTGGGTTTCGGCGTGAGGACACGCCGAAACATCAGAGAATAATAGCGACTACTCACCCTTTGCTTTGTCCAGCAGTAAGCTTGCTATGGGGGGGATTTACTTGTTCCGCTGTTCAACGCTTGTTTATATGAGTTTTATAAGTAAATCTCTCATGTGTTCTTTTGGTGTTCCCCTTTATACTTTCAAGTTCCTTATGATTTTGAAAACTTAAGAGACTTTTTAGCGTTTGTTAAATAGGAGTTGAGATATGGTAACTACAAAATCAATCAGGCAGGTATTGCCTTTTGTGTGTATTTTGTTCATTGCTACGGTGTCTGGCACATTTGCCAATGAGGTGCATGGAAATAAGATTCTTGGACATAATCTGGAGGTTGAACTCTGTTTGAAAGAACACAAGATAAAGGCGGTCGATCATGTGCGCGTCCAAGGTGAAGATAAGGCAACGTTTTCCTGTTTTATCAACGGCGGATTTCAAATCTTATCCGTTGGTGTTGTAAATAGAAAGTTAGCTTTCAAAGCTACAGCGCATGGAGACTGGCAGCGTTTGGAAATTATCATACCATCAGACCTGAGGCAATCGGATGGCGTAGTGCTGGATATTGCATACGAAGGGGTTCTTTTTGGAAAGCCTGCCTCCCTGGAGTTGGAGGACGTTGGCGCAACAACCGGCATTATTGATGAGGCGGGTGTGTACCTGAGTCCTGCATGTGCGTGGTATCCGGATGTCCCCGGTTCTCTGTCGTCTTTTCAGGTGACGGTTGTTACGCCCGCAGGATACGAGGCTGTGACACTTGGCGCCCTCGTGGACAGAAAAGTGATTGGCGATAAGATATCTGTTACGTGGGAAGAGAAGAACACGTCTGAGGGATGTGACCTTGTGGCCGGGAAGTATCAGATAACTCAGCTCAAACATCATGATATCGATGTCTATGCCTTCTTTTTCCCTGCGGATCAGGGTTTGGTGGATACCTACCTGAAGGCCACGACACGGTATCTGGATATGTACCAAAAGCTCCTGGGAGATTATCCGTACAGAAAGTTTGCCATTGTGGAGAATTTCTTTCAGACAGGATATGGAATGCCTTCATTTACCCTGCTGGGGAATACCGTGGTTAAAATGCCTTTTATTGTGGATACTTCTCTGGGACATGAGATTTTACATAACTGGTGGGGTAACTCGGTCTTTGTGAATGAATCTCAGGGGAACTGGTGTGAGGGATTGACCACCTATATGGCAGATTATTATTATAAGGAACTCAAGGATGACGCCTCGGCCGAGGAGTATCGCAGTGATATTTGCAGAAAATACACCAATTACGTCACGAAAAAGAACGATTTCCCTTTGAAAAATTTTATTGGCAGACGGGATCAGACAACCCGGGCTATCGGATATGGGAAGACAGCAATGGTGTTCCATATGCTCAGACGAATGGTTGGTGATGAGGTGTTTTATACATCGCTGAGAAGGTTTTATAAAGAAAAGATATGGCAGCGAGCAGGCTGGAAAGATATCCAATACGTATTTGAAGATACCAGCAAGATGGACTTGTCCTGGTTTTTTGAGCAATGGATTAGCCGGGCGGGAGCTCCCTTTCTGGTGTTGGGTAAAACGGAGGTTGAAAAGGACAAAGACGGCTGGGTCACCAGAGTGGAGGTCATTCAAAAGGACAAAGGGTATCGCTTTTCCTTGCCTGTCCAGTTGGAACTTGACGAAGGGACCTGTAATACGATTGCGGAATTGAAGGGACCGTCACAAGTCATTTCCATTCAGACAAAATCTGAACCGCGTGCTGTTGTGATAGACCCACACTATGAGGTATTCAGACGTCTCCATCTGGAAGAAATTCCTCCAACCATAGACTTTGTCCTGGGAGACGAAGAAAAGGTTATCGTGTATCCGACAGGCGGTGAACGCGCTTCGCAAGAGGCATATAAGAATCTTGCAGTATCTCTGTCAGCCAAAGAGGACGAAGTAAAGTCGGATACTGAGATTACAGAGGCGGAGATAGCTCAAAAAAGCCTGTTCATATTGGGTGGACTGACAGAAAACAAACTTGTGAAAATACTCATAGATCAGTTGCCAGCGGATTTTACGTTGGGAGAAGGGTCGTTTGTCGTGAATAAAGTAAGGTATCAGGAGAAAGGTAACGCCATTCTCGTATGTTCCAGAAACGCTAAGAACAGGACAAAAGGAATCGTTTTGTTTGCCGGTCTTAGTGCAGATGCGATTAAAGGTACCGGATTTAAAATCCCTCATTATGGAAAGTACAGTTACCTCGCCTTTGCCGATAGCAAGAACGTTGACAAGGGAATATATGCTGTAACGGGCAGTCCGCTTCGGAGATATCTGAGTAAATAGGTAACTTTCCTCAGAGGAAAGTTACTTGTCTTGGCAAATAACATTATATTATGAAAATACCATTTCATCCATGAAATTGTGCATAGAATATATTTCAAAAAAAAATATATGATTATAAATATTTAAGTATAATTGAAATTTACAACTTAGAAGATATTTTCATATTTTTATATTTTTATTATAGGTAGGAACAGTTTTTGACATGTGTCTTTACTCATTATTAATTGTGAAAGGAAACCCCATTGGAAATTATGAAACCGACACTTTTTCTAAGCATTCTTTTTGGATTTTTATGTTGTAATTTAACATCTTCAAAGTATATACTAGCAGATAGTAATTATACTGAGATAGAAGTTACTGATGGCGGTACGGTTATTGGCAACGTTAAATATATGGGTGAGTTGGCTACTGTGGGATTAAATCTCTATCGTAGTTGGGAATTATCAGATACCTCAAAAACCAATCCAGAAAAACTTGTTTTCAGCAAGGTAAATAACGGGTTAAAAAAACGCGGTTGTCTCTCTCACAGATATTACCCGTGGGAAAAAAAAAGATAATACCTTCTGTCCATCCGATAATAGACCAGCAAAATAATAATTTCATTCCTCATGTAATTGCGATTGTATCAGGCACAACCGTGGATTTCTTAAATGGCGACGAGCAGATGCATAATATTCATACTAGGTCAACAAGGAATCAGCCATTTAATCTAGGCACCACATATAAACAGAGAATAGGGGAAAAATTCGATTACCCTGAGATCATCAAGTTAACGTGCGATCTTCATAAACAGGCATACGCATGGATCGTCGTTCTTGATCAACCGTATTTTGATTCAACAGATAGAAACGGCTATTTTGAAATTTGTGATATCCCGCCTGGAACCTATACATTTCAGGTATGGCATGAAGAGCTAGGAAAATTAGAAAAGGAGGTAACGGTACATCCGAAAGAAACTACGACGATAGAGTTTGTTTATTCACAGAATTAGCAATGAAAAAGATGCATGTGTTGATGAGGATAATGTGTTTGAGTCTCTACAATGGCAATCGGAAAGGAGGATAGGCGATATGAAACCTAAGGTCTTATTGAATAGGGTTAGCTTTTGGTGCGTTACGGCGGTAACAAGCGCAGCGCTGATGCAGAGTATAGCGCCGGTAACTGCCCACGAAGTTAAGATACCAACAGAGGTTACCGATTTAGGTAAGGATACCTATAAAAAGTATTGTAGCCCCTGTCATGGCGAAGAGGGTAAGGGAGACGGGCCTGTTGCAAGGTCGATGCTTCCTAAACCGCGTGATTTTACCAGAGGTGCTTATAAATTCAGAACAACTCCGAGTGGTTCACTTCCAACAGATGAGGATATCTACCGTACGATTTCTTTTGGGGTTCCGAATTCTACGATGATTCCGTGGGACATTTTGACGGAAGAACAACGGGTGTCGGTAATTCCTGTCCTGAAGAGTTTTTCTGAGGCGTTTGAAGTCAGGAAACCTGACTCGCCCGTAGAAGTTGGTTTACGGGTTAGGCCTACGGAAAAATGTCTTGCAGAGGGGAAAAAGATTTATGAAGAAAAACTGGAGTGCTGGAAGTGTCATGGCATTGAAGGACGCGGAGATGGTCCCAGCGCTGCTGAACAGGAAGATGATTTTGGTTTTCCGATAAAACCCTTTGATTTTACTACGGGAAAATTTAAAGGAGGCAATTCACCTCAGGATGTTTACCTCAGATTTACTACGGGATTGAACGGCACTCCCATGCCATCGTTTGCGAAAGAGCTTACTGACGAAGAAAGATGGTGCTTGACGTATTATGTAATGTCACTCATTAAACCAGAAGAAACGAAAAAATAAATAGCATCTAATACCTATGGAGGTGAATGAAATGAAAAAATTTGGAATAGGGTTGTGTTTGTCTGCGATGCTGTTTACTTCTGTGGCGTGGGCAGCCGAACTACCACCCAAGAAGGAAACGCCACCAGATCTGTATGAGGGGACGCCTGACTGGTATAGGGCGACTTATAAAGATAACGTTGGACTCCGCGAGGGTTCAGGACCATTTAAAGATTATTTCAAACCACAGATGTTGGATATGTACTGGCAGCCCAACCGTCACTATGAACCCATGAAAAACCTGGATCATTCTATCTTTATTGAAAAAGAAAGAAGGGATCTGTGTATAACATGTCACGAAGAAGCAACCCCGGGCGTTGTGAGAGACTGGAGAGGTTCTGGCCATAAGAATCCCAAGAGCACTCCTTATCTGTCTGCAAGGACGTCAGAAATTGAAAAGCGCACCAACAGGATTTTAAATGAAGTTGATTGTTTCGATTGCCATGCGGACACGAAAAAGAAACAGATCAGGATGCCAACCGGCGAGGTGTGCGGTGAATGCCACAGGCCGCAGTTTGATGACTTCCTGCGCGAGAGAGAGATGGGACGTCCCAACCACATCCAGTCGTGGGAGGCAAATACCATCGTGCCATGGTATGCAGAGGCTGCACGAAGAGGGTATTTGTACGGACAGCACGGTTGTGATTTGTGCCATTCCGGTGCAGAAAAATGCGATGTATGTCATACCCGGCATAAGTTCAGCGCCGCCGAAGGCAGACAGCCAGAGGCCTGTATTACCTGTCATATGGGTCCTGACCATCCTGATGCTGAGTCCTATGGTGAGTCAAAGCATGGCGTAATCTATCATAAGGAAGAAGAGCATTTTGATTTCAACCGGCCATTGTCTGAAGTAAGACCCGGAAAGGACTATCGTACTCCAACCTGTCAGTTCTGTCATATGTATGAAAAGCATGGCAGATTTATTCACAACCCGGTTATGAAGGGTATCTGGCGTATGGGTACGATACCACCGAAGAACCTGGAATATACTTCTTCCTTGAAGGATTATCCTTACGGCATTAAGATTATTGGTGATAAAATCGATATCTATTCGGAAGAAAACATTGCCAAGAGGTCATATTGGTTAGAGGTCTGTGCCAAATGCCATAGTGACCGTTTTGCCGATACCTATTTGAAATCATTGGATGAGTTCATGTTTCAGGCTCATACCCTGGCAGACAGAGCGCAGAAGATTGTTGAAGACTTAATTGCCGACGGTTACCTCTATCCCAGCGCTGCTGACAGGGATCCGTATCCTTTAAGCGACGGGATTGAGAAACAGCTGAGTCCGGCATTCCTCGGTGAACCTATTTATAACGCCTTTAAGACTTTGAAGGGCAAATTCCCGGTAGTGGGCCCAATTCTTGGTGTGTATGGTATGTTCATACAGCAGCAAGACAATCCGTCCAATATCGAGAATATGTACAATCGGTTATGGTTCTGGTACAAGCTCCAGGGTTACAAAGGTACTGCACATGTTCAGCAGGACGTATCCTGGTGGTGGGGTCAGGCGCCTATGATGATGGAGTTTACGAAGATTCAATCAGAGGCAGCAAGGCTGCGCCGGGAAGGACGTATCGAGAAGGTCGCTCTGCCAAAATAGGAGTTCACAGAACGTTTATAAAGTAGTTGAGATGGATTCATAAAAAAAAGCCCATGATGCAAATCATCATGGGCTTTTTTGTTTTACCATGTTAAGTGCAGGAGCGTTTGTTTAAATTGATGGGAAAAGTGTTGCTCCCGCTTTTAACAACAAATGCTTCGTTCCTCCATTCCTTTGCAAAGGGGAGTTTTTACATGTGGTCAACGCGCGTCTGAAATTCCTGGCGAATTTCATGGAGTATCCTCTTGCCGCCGCTTTCCAGCATTCTCTGGGCAAGTTCTTCTCCTAGTTTTGCAGCCTGCGTGACTGGGCCGTTGTGACTATCCCGGATGGCATGGCCACCGTCCACGGTACAAATGATCGCCTCAAGGAATATCTCATTTTTTTGTATTTGTGCATATGCCCCAATAGGCACCTGACACCCACCTTGCAGTTTCGCAAGCAGGGCACGCTCTGCTTCGACGGCAATTCTGGTCTGTGTGTCGTTAAGACCAGAAACTATTTTAGAAACCCGCTCGTCATCTTTTCGGATTTCAATACACAGAGAGCCCTGTCCTACAGCAGGAAGCATAATATCGAACGGTATAATCTGACTTATTGGTCCTGTATAGCCCAGCCTTCGTAATCCGGCATGGGCAACGACAATGGCATCCAGGTCGTCCGTTTCGAGTTTCTTAAGCCGGGTGTCTAAATTGCCCCGCAGATCTAAGATTTTAAAATCAGGCCTGAAAGCAAGCAATTGTGCCCTTCTTCGAAGGCTGCTGGTGCCAATGCGCGCATTATCAGGCAGTTTTTCCAGATTGGCGTTGTTATTACTGATCAGAGCGTCATGGGGATCTTCACGTTTGGGTGTTGCGCCGATCATTAACCCTTCGTTCAGCTCTGTTGGCACGTCTTTGGCGCTGTGTACGGCAAGGTCAATCTTGCCTTTCATTAACGCCGTCTCCAGTTCCTTAGTAAAGAGACCAACTCCCCCTAAACGTGATAAGGGGGCATCGGTTATCTTGTCACCCTTGGTAGAAATTTTTTCAATCTGAAATTCGCATCCGGGATTTAACCTTTTGAGCTCTGATATAACCCAATTTGTTTGGATAAGCGCAAGTTTACTGCCCCTGGAACCTATGATAACCAGTTTTTCCTTTGCCAATGCAGATTCTCTCCATTTTTGATAAAAATATTCATGAATTAATGCAAAAAAACCGTTTTTGATAATATCATAATATGCTGGAAGTGTCAAACTACTTTGTCAGCAGCAAGGCAGGTGCAGAGGGCTGTTTTGTGAGTGTAGTATTCTGGTATATGAAAAAGAGATTGTTCGGGAAATCCATGGCGAAAGGTTAAGGTGCAAATCATTATGGAACGTTCAACCTGATTTCCTTAATCAGGCAAGAGACACGGCAAGGAAAACTCTACGAAGGTTTCTTCTGCATCAGTGAAGCCGCATCTCTCCGGAGGATAAGTCTCATACATACCGCACCTTCTTGTCGTAATAGCTCCGGTGTGCCACATCACAACAACCGCATACCGCTTTTTGACTCCGAACAAATCGGATAACGTGCACCTTTGTCTCTCCAAATATCCCCATTATCCCGGACTGTGGACGAAGCCCAGTGAACCGATATTCGTTCAGGAGCCGCTTCTCTTTTCTCATCTTCTCATCGTGACATCCTTTTCCATCTCCTTCAACACCTTTTTCCCCTAAATTTACCCACTCATTTCCACGATGATCCTGTTTAATTTTGAAGGATTTATCTTGAGAAGAATTTGCAAATGGCTTATATTCATGATTATGAAATATAGGATATTCATCATTCTAGGTATGTTATTGCAAATTTTTATTTCATCAGAGTATTTGCCCAAATCTGATGCATTTGCATATCAGGACACTCTTGAAAAGATAAAGAGCAGTGGGGTGATAACCTGGGGATTTGATGCAGAGGGGGGAGCACCTTACGTATTTCATGACCCGGCACGCCCGGCAAAACTCATTGGTTTTGAGGTGGAGATTGTTGAGGCTATTGCCAGGGAATTGGGAGTAAAGGTGCAGTTCTTCCAGAATGCGTGGGACAGTATTTTGCTTTCCCTTCGGCGTGGAGATTTTGATATTGCGCTGAATGGCATCGAGATCACCCCTGAAAGAGCACAGACCGCGTTGTTTACTCGTCCATACTATACATATACTGAACAGATCGTTGTCCGGGCATCAGATAATCGCATCAATCGTCTGGAAGACCTTCACGGCAAAAAGGTTGGTACCTTGTATAATACAGAGGCAAAGCGTCTCCTGGAAGAGATGGGGGATGTTGCCGTTAGTATCTACAGCGGACAGGTGGAACCGTTCAAGGATCTTTCTTTAAACCGTATTGATGCCGTTCTCGTGGATGTGCCCATCGCTGCTTACTATGCCATGCCCAACCCGCAGTTGCGCATGGTTGGACCTCCTGTGGGTGAAGGGTATTACGGCATTGCCCTGCGGAAGGAAGATGCTGCCCTGGCTGAAGAGTTAAATAAAATTATTGAAAAACTCTTACGATCGGGGGAATTAAAGAAGATTTACCGCCGTTGGGGACTGTGGAATAGTTCACAGGAGAAGCTCTTTTTCCATGAGGGGCTTTTGCAGAAGTACACAGAAAGTCCTCCGTCCGTTTCTGAAACAACGCCCGTTGGGGTAGCAAGATTTCTACCGACCTTGTTCAAAGGTGCTCTGGTTACCATAGGGATTTCCCTTTTATCCATGATGCTGGCTATTACACTGGGACTTGTGCTGGCGATTATGAGATTGTATGGGAATAAATGGCTCCAGATGGTTTCTACAGCCTATATCGAGATTTATCGTGGCACCCCACTCCTTATTCAGTTATATATTTTGTATTATGGTCTGCCGAATATCGGCATTTCCTTGAGCGCCTTTGGCGCCGCCATTCTCGGGTTGGGTATGAACTATGCTGCTTATGAGGCGGAGATCTATCGCGCTGGTATTCAGGCGATTCACAAGGGACAGACAGAGGCTGCGTTATTGCTCGGTATGTCAAGACGTTTGACCTTAAAACGGATTATTCTGCCGCAGGCATTGCGCATTGCTATACCACCGATGACCAATGATTTTATTGCCCTCTTTAAAGATTCGTCTCTGGTCTCTGTCATTGCCATAACGGAGTTGACGAAGAGTTATGGGATATTGGCGGCTGCATCCATGGATTTTTTTAAATTGGGAATCATTACGGCACTCCTCTATTTTGGGATGAGCTATCCCCTTTCGTGGTATGCCAGAAAATGGGAGAAAAAGTTAACATCACATGATAGGAATTCGTGATCTATCGAAGGAATTTGACCATCAGTCTTTATTCAAAGGGTTGAATCTGAACATTGTTAAGGGAAGCGTTGTTGCCATTATTGGGCCATCCGGCAGCGGCAAAAGCACACTCTTACGCTGCATGAATGGATTGGAGGTGTTTTCAAGAGGAAGTGTGTCTGTTAATGGTCTTAAGCTCTATGGCGTGCTTGAACGAGATTACAACAGGGGACAAGAAAGTATCATAATCAAAAACATCCGCAGAAAGGTAGGGATGGTCTTTCAGCAGTTTCATCTTTTTCCCCACATGTCTGTGCTTCATAATATAACCGTGGCTCCCATTCATGTGCTGGGTGTTCAGCGGGCCGAAGCCGAGACCGATGCTATTTCTTTACTCATGAAGGTGCATTTGGAGGAAAAGGCAAAAAAGTACCCCGGGCAACTCTCCGGTGGAGAACAACAGCGGGTGGCCATTGCCCGCGCCCTGGTGATGAAGCCGGAAGCGATGCTCTTCGACGAGCCGACGTCTTCCCTTGATCCTGAGATGATTGCGGAGGTGTTACAGGTTATTAAAGAATTGGTGTCGGAAGGGATGACAACGGTCATCGCAACGCACGAAATTGCCTTTGCACGGGACGTTTCAACTCACGTGGTTTTTCTCGATAAGGGTGAAATTGTGGAACAGGGCAGTCCGCAGGCAATATTTTTTAATCCTCAAAACGACCGGACGAAGGCATTTCTCAGCCGTTTTATGAAGTGAAACCGCAGTGGTTGAATTAAACGTTCTCTCATTGCACCGATTTTGAATGTTGTTGCTGATCTCCTTGCAACCACGAGGGACTATTGCAATATGCCCGAGAGTATTGTACGAAAATACCCCTCAGAAAAGTGCCTTTTATACAGGAACGAATATGTATCTTAAAAAAAATATTTGAAAGGCTGCACCTTGATTGCAGGATTTAGGTTACAGTAAGGCTTTTGTTTTTACCTGTACAAGTTATTTACAAACGATAAAGGAGGGTAACATCATGAAAACATTGAAGATGGTATTTTTAATGGTGATTTTATCATTGTTTGTTAATGGTGTTGTTTTTGCAATGGTGAATGTAAAAGGTTCGTGGGAGGGAGAAATTCGTATACCTCCTGCTGATTATGCGACGGATATTACTGTAAAAATAACAACACAAAATTGCGATATGTTTAGTGGTACCGTACGTAGTGATTCTCTTGGGATATCAGGTAAAATTTCTGGGAAGATATTTTCTATTATGAATCAACAAAGTATAATTGATTTTAGAATAACGATAACATCGCCTTGTAGTGGGGCATTTACAGGTAAGGCAATCCTGAATCAGACTGGCACCAGGATAGGATTCCTTCTCAACAATGGGACAGGCTGTATGGCAGGTAATAATAATGGGAGAGGATATCTTCAAAAGTAGAAATGGTCTGAAGAAAAAGAATTATACCAGGTCCAGCCAGGCTTTTCTTTTACCGTTGGACGGGGGTTTAATGCATAAAACCAACCTAAATAGTGGGCTTTACTCTCAGAAATCTCCAAAAGCTAATATAAAGAACTCTGGCAGGTAGAACAGATGTTTTTGGGATGTCAAATCAGTCATGGATACGAGACCTGTATATAAAACCGGGAAGAGAACATTGCTGGTCATATATTTTGCGGTTTTTTAGTGTGGGTATTGAGGAAAGAGCTGTACCGGCGATTCGAAAATGTGATTACTCTTTTGAATGGACAGATATCAAACTATATCATGAGAGGTATAATCGTCATGTAGCAATAAAAATAGATTGTCTCGTGAGGTTATAGTCAACTGAAAAAACTGCGACAATGTCCATTGCCGGTAAAAAACCTTTCTGGAGAATGGTTGCAATGGATTGACCGTCGATTCTGTCGGTCTCGTTCTACAAAATGACAAATCGACTTATAAAGCCTTTTCAATCTTCATGATTTCGTAAACAGATTCCCCTTCCGGGAGTTTGATGGTTACCGTTTCTCCAGCCGTTTTATGAAGCAGTCCTTTCCCAATAGGCGACAAATAGGAGATGATGCCTTTTTCGATATCGACGTCCCAGGGGCCTAGTATGGTGTATATCTCCAATTCTATCTTTCCCTGGTGTTTTAAGGTGATTCTTGTGCCCGGTGAGGCAGTTTCTGGACGTACGGCATGTGGATCCAGGATAACTACCCGTTGCAATTCTGCCTTCATGCGCTCGGCCTTTTCCACCAGCATGGCCTGTTTTTCCCTCGCCGCCTTATATTCCGCATTTTCCCTGAGATCTCCCCGGCTAATAGCCTCTCCGAGGTCGCGTGCGTTTTCCGGGAATTCTACGTTCATGAGGTGGTCGAATTCTTTCTTTTTCTTTTCATAGCCTTCTCTGGTGACATAGATCTTACTTTCATCAAGCTTGGGGAGTCCCGGTTCTTCGAAGAGTTCCGGATAGCGGTCCTGGATGACACTTTCCACAGAAACCTTGAACCAATCCTCCAGACCCTTGCTACTGGAAACAACCGTAAAGATGCTTTCCGCGTTGGCATCATTCAGAATATTGATGGCGTAATCAGTTCCTTTGTCCTCTAAGAGATTTTTGATTTTGTTAACGCTGGATTTGAAATCTCCGTCACGCCCTTTCTGAATCTTAAAGTAGAGGTTGTCTAATAACTCAATGAGCCGATTGAACATGATTGCCGGATCGATATTTTTATAAAGCTCAGGATATCGGCCATGCATACCATTTTTGCAAAACCAGATGTAATGCTCCGGATATGCATTGAAGTGATTGAACATTTTTACTGCCACCTCTTCGATGGCAGGGTGTTTGTTTTCCGTAATAAGTTCCTTAACGATGAATTCCCAGAGATTGCCGCTGTTAATAAAGAACACGCGGACAAATTCCTCTTGCCATCTTTCTTGCCTGACCGTTTTCATTAAATCAAGAACATATTTCTTATATTCTAAAATACTTATCATGTCAACGAATTCTGGCAGGTTAGGGTTTGTTCTGATAAGCGCTTCAATTTCATTTTTGTATTTATCCGGATCTTCTTTGAGAATGTCTTGTATCTCTTCTAAGAGGATGAGACACTCTATAGCCAGGGAAGGGTTTGTTTCGTACCACTGATCTGATTCTTTTTTAAATACGCTGATCAGCTCGTTGAGAGTTTCTGCGCACATGTCCGTTGGCTTCATTTCTGTAATATATTTTTTCGTAATTTCTATCCTGGAATCCAGGTCTTTTGTATGGGTAAGCCTTTCGAGTATCTCCTGGTGATGGGTCTTGGGGGTTGTGCGGAATTCCAGAAATGAGGTGGTGGGAGTGCCCTCGGTAAGTTTGATATAAGGGTCTTTTTTGAGCAATTTTTTTGTATTTGTCCACCATCTGCTCCATCCTTCAGGTGGTATGACTCCTGCTATAAGCCGGTTTTTTATCTGAGAAACTGAGGCTTTTCCCTTAAAATATTTTAGCGTGAGTTTGACCAAATCCACCGGTCTTTCTTCAATCATTTTCTGTAATTCATTTTTCCGGGCAAAGATCATTACCAGTAAATCATCGCTATCCAGCTTCTGTAATATATCCGGGGCAATATCCATGGCAATGCTGTGATTGCTCTTTTTTTCAAAATTGATATGTACTTTTTCACTGGATATGTCAACGGAGATTACCTCTCCAACGCCCCAACTCTTGTGAAAGACATAATTACCACGATCGAGATAAAAGTACCTCTCTAACATTTTCATAGCGCTTTTGATGTCGCTCGTTGTCTCCGGACAGGTTTTTTCAATAAGGTCTTTCACATAGGGCCTGTCTTTATAGATGTTTGAATAGCACTCGGCAATCTCTTTTGCCAGTCCTCTTTCTTTTGGGTTATATTCCAGTACCTTTTTTAATATCTCCAGGACATCTTGATAGAGGCCTTTTTGTTTGTAATGAGGCGTAAGCGTTGTGAGGAAGTCCTGTGCGCGTTTTTTTTTCCTCACGTTTGTTCAGAAGATCGACCACCTCGAAAAGTGCGGATAGATTTTTATTGTTGGATTCAACGACTTCGAGCCACGCTTCTTCCAGTTTATTGTATTGTTCTGTATGAACAAGGGATAGTAATTCGTTTATGCTGAGCTTATTCCCATTTATAAAACACTCATTGGACATGCCCACTCTCCTAATTCGCTATACACGAAAAATAAAAGTATGTTATAATTATATAATACTTTATTATAAAACTATTTTGTTGATAAGAAAAGTAAGAAATAGGTTTGTGATGAAATAGGATGGTGTTCCCGGGAATATCGTGGTCGTTATCGATTTTTTTAAATAAAGTAATGAAATTAGGCAGTTTTTTTACTATAATTTGATTTTTTCGTAACAATTGAGTGTTTTGAAAAAGTAGGGGTGGTGCATTTATCCAACCGGGTATAACGGTACTTATACCGATTCTGGCACATGCTTCGTCCCTGCGCGGTAAGGCAAACAGCGCTATTATTTGGTTTTTAAAAAAAAACCAAATTGTTACGATTTTTCAGACAATTATGGGAACAGCATCACTGCCAAACGTTGTCTGAGAATTGAGTATAAGCGCCAGAGGAACACATTTTTCACGTTAAGAGGTTGCAAACATGAGAAAAATACCAAGGACGATGAGTACCCAGCATCCGGATAATATAACTATGCCATTTTTTACTGAAGGAACGTGCTTTCTCGGGGAAGACGAAATAAAAGAGGCATATTATGTATTTTCACATCTTCGGTGTGATGAGCAGATGTGGGACTGTGAAGGAAAGGAAGTCGATGAGTTTGTCATTAAGAAACTGCTTACCCGGTATGACAATTATTTCAAAAACAATCGTATTGGCAAAGATTGTTTTATTACGCTGCGGGTGCCCAATCCCATGGTGGAAAAAAGCGAAGCAAAGATTCTTTTGGAGACATTGGAGAGCGCACCACGATCGTATGATACTGCAAACCAGTTTTACGGAACGGATAATATACCGCCTATTTTTGAAGTTATCCTTCCCATGACTACGAGTGCTGAAGCAATTAACCGTGTCTATTATTATTACCGCGACTTTGTTGTAGGGAAGCAGCACAAGAGGTGTTTTGGGAACGATATTACGATAAAGGAATGGATTGGTGAATTTAAACCTGAAACCATAGAGGTTATTCCGTTGTTTGAGGATATCCCTTACATGCTTTCAGCAGACACGATGGTCGAAAGTTATCTCAAAGATAAACAAGTTTCATATCAAAGGGTATTTCTTGGTCGTTCTGACCCTGCATTAAACTATGGGATGCTGTCTGCTATACTGGTGGCTAAAATTGCTTTACAGCGGTTGCATCTGTTGCAGGAAAGAATTCGTGTTCCTGTCTATCCTATCCTGGGGCTGGGTTCGAACCTGTTCCGGGGCAATCTGTCGCCTTTAACAGTGGATGAATGCCTGAAGGAATATCCCAGTGTTCAGACTTTTACGGTCCAGTCAGCGTTTAAATATGATTATGATGAAGGACTGGTGACAGATGCAATTCGGAAGATTCATTCCCAGGCAAGGACGGGGCCGGTATTTATCAATGAAGAAATGGCTTTGGATATTACGGAAAGATTGTCATCAGCTTACCGGGGACAAATGAAGGAGCTTGCCCCGCTGATTAACGAAGTAGCCAGGTTTGTTCCGAAGCGGAGGATGCGCAAGCTTCATATTGGTCTCTTTGGCTATTCGAGAAGTATTGAAGGGATCACGTTGCCAAGAGTAATTTCTTTTTGTGCATCTCTCTACTCGATTGGACTCCCACCGGAATTGCTGGGTTTGCACAACTTAACTGAAAAAGATTTAGGGTTTCTCAAAAGCGCGTATCCGTCATTTCTGGAAGACCTTTCACTGGCTGCATCATATTACAACGGGGATGTCAAAAAATTAATATCCCCAAAGATGGTGAAGGATATTGAGAAGGTGCTGGGGATGGTAAAATATACGGAGAATCTCTTGCATAGCGAATATACATCACATATTATTCAAGCGGTTCTTTCCGGGAAAAAAGAAACCGTGCCGGAAAATGTGATTGCTGCGGGAAAGATCAGAAGATTCTTAGGTTGATTTTGGATACTGGAATTGAAAATTGTTCAATCATGCTGAGGCAAAAAAATGCTGTAGGAAACGTTTGAAGAAAGTTGCCATTGCAAGGGCACTAGCCTGAAGCAATCTCTATTGTGGGATTGCTTCGCTGTCGCTCGCAATGCCCGGTGCATGGCAACTTATTTAATACGTTAACTATAAGTATCATTAATTTCTGTTGACTTACGGAGAGAACTGGAAGCGATGTGTCACTCCTCCGGTACATCAAACGATGAAAATGCAAAACATATTTAGATATACCATATTACAGCGCTATCTTCTGAGAGAATGGTTCAGGATGTTTTTGCCGTCTTTAGCGTGTTTCGAACTCCTCATATTCTTAGGGTTTGCTATTCAATTATTACATAAAGGACTCGACATTGTTACCCTGAGGATACTTATCCCTCATCTCTTTATTCAGGCGTTGCCTTATTCTATACCATCGGCATTGCTTACGGCAACTTCCATGACTTACGGGCGCATGAGCGCTGACCATGAAATTGTTGCTATCCAGGCGAGTGGTGTGCATATCATGAAAGTCATTGTACCGGTATTGGTTATTGGGTGTGTCTTTTCGCTGTTAACCGTATTTTTAGTTTCTGAAGCCTTGCCGCGGTCGAGTTTTAGAATAATCGTACTTCAGGAACGTGCCGTGAATAATATCCTTGCAGGACGTCTGGCAACCTTCCAGAAAAAGCTCAATTTGTATCCCTATCAAATTTATGTGGGAAGTGTGGAAAACAACATTAACAAAGATATTGTAGTGATTGAGTATGTGAATGACTATGTGACGAATGTAATTCTTGCCGAGGAAGGTTCTATCGCCATGGACGAGGCAGAAAATAAGATATTGCTTACGTTGCATCGGGGTGAATTTTTGAAACCAAATTACAAAAAGACAGAAGAAATCCCCCGGCTCGGGGTATTTCATGAAACGACATTCGAGATTTCTTTGAGCGAAAAGAAACGGGAGTCTTCTTCCCGGTATATGACGGTGTTCCAACTTTGCAGGAACAATAAGGAAATTGCAATGGAAATGGCCAGAAGCAAAGAGTTGCCGTTGAATTCCGGAAAAAGCAAGGATGTGTTAGCGAAGGAACTCGCGGTTTATCGTGCCGAATTGACCGATTTATCCAAAAAGCGCGACAACTTTCAGTTAGAATTGAAACGGGCAAATGAAAATGTAACACGGCAGATAACAAAGATCGAGGGATTGGAAAACGAGAGTAAGATTGCCAAAAACTATATCCTTATTGCCAATGAAAATTTAATACAGCTGAAAAAAGGAAATAAACAGCGGAGTTCCGGGAATGAGGATAAGGACAAAAAAATCATGCAAATCAAGGAAAACATCGAAAAAGAAAAACAGAGAATTTATAGTATCGAGCAGAAAATTGCTACGGCCAGCGAAATAAAGACTGAGGAAACGAAAGAAATTGTTTTGCTCTCTCAGGCTATTGCCGAGGTAAATACCCGGAGAGAGGGTTTGATGAAAGATATCGAGGTGCTGGAAAATGAATCGTATATTGCTAACAAAGAGGAAATGATTCGAAAGAACGATGTTTCCATACATAAGCGACTGGCGCAGGCCCTTTCGTGTATCCCTTTTGTTATCATAGGCATCCCCATGGGCATTATGTTGCGGAGCGGGCATCTTATTGTTGGGCTGGGTGCTAGTTTTATGGTAATTCTGTTTCTCTATTATCCCCTGGTGGTAACTGGCATTGTGATGGCAAAGGACACCTTCGTTCCTGTGGTGCCTGCCATATGGGGCGCAGATATTATCCTTTTTCTTGGTGGCATGTTTATATTCAGGAAAATGTTTGCGAGATAAACGTATTGTGCGCCGGCATCCTTTTTTTTCAAAACGGAGACGCCGATGTGTCAACGGTTTTTTGCACACATAACTTCTTGACTTTTCATGGAAAAGCATTAGTATTACGACTATCCATTTTTTGAGTTACATCAACGGTTTTACCTTCCTTAATATAACGGATTAATGCATGAATGACAGACTCACATTCGGAATGAATATCGGGAGTAAATGGACACGCATCATCATGGTATTGATTATTGCCAATGTCAGCGTGTTTATGCTCCAATTGCTATTTTCGACGGTGAGTTTGCAATGGTCGCCTCAGGCGGTAAACATCTTAACCGATGCGCAACTCGGCCGTTCAGCTGCTTATCCGTGGTATTATCCCGCCTCTGATAAGTTTACAAAGTTGTTCTGGCTTTATCCGCCCGATACGCTGGGGCACTTATGGTTATGGCAGCTCTTCACCTACATGTTTCTGCACAGTACGACGGACCCCTGGCACTTAATCTTTAATATGCTGGGTCTTTGGATGTTTGGAAGTGAGGTTGAGCGGGTACTGGGATCCAGGCGATTTTTAACGCTTTATTTTACGGCGGGGATATTTGCCGGGATATGTTGCTGTGTGTTTACTCCGGGAACTCCCATCCTGGGGGCTTCGGGGGCCATCTTTGCCATTGAAGTGGCCTTTGCCATGTATTTCCCGAATAGTACGGTTATTTTCTATGTCTTTCCGATGAAGGCAAAGTATTTGGTCATGATCTTTGCCGGCCTTACGATCTTTAGCTGCATTATTCCAAGGTCTGGTAATGTTGCGCACTTTGCGCATTTAGGGGGGCTTGTGTACGGTTTTCTCTTTGTTCGATATTCGTACCGGGTAGGGGATTATCTCAAAAAATGGCAGGTTCGCCAACACGAAAAGGAATTCATGAAAGATCAGGAACTGCACGATAAAGTGGACGAAATTCTTGATAAAGTGAACCGTGAGGGTTTGAAAAATTTAACGTGGCGGGAAAGAAATTTTCTCAAGAATGCAAGTAAGCAGTATAAAAAAAATAAAGAGGTAAAGACTTAGAGGGAAGATGAGTTGTTGTGATGATGCTGAAATATGATTCTCTATGGAGCAAACGATGTTTAAAATTGCAGTAAATGGTGTCTGCGGAAGGATGGGGGCCAGGATTGCTGCCCTCGTCTGTGAAGACCCCGAGTTACAACTGGTAGCCGCATTGGAAAGACCGGGACACCGGCTCCTTGGTAAAGATGTGGGTTCGGTTTCCGGGTGCGGAGACACGGGCATCAAAATCACCTTTTCCTTAGATGCGCACGCGGACGTTTTAATCGATTTTTCATCACCCGACTCTACGGTAGCTATTGCTGAGATTTGTGCACAGAAGAAGATCGCTCTTGTTGCCGGAACCACGGGACTGAGTCCCCATCAGCACGAAAAACTTCAGGGTTTCTCTCGCGTGATTCCCTGCCTCGTTTCTCCCAATATGAGCGTCGGAGTCAATATTATGTTTAATCTTGTGGCACAGGTTGCACGGATGGTCGAAAAAGAGTATGATATAGAAATCGTGGAAACTCACCACCGGTTTAAGAAAGATGCGCCCAGTGGTACGGCTTTACGACTTGCAGAAGGGATATGTGAGGCAACGGGTCGTGAAATGGAAAGAGACGTTGTCTACGGTAGAAACGGGATTACCGGTGAACGGCCAGCGAACCAGATCGGTATTCATGCGGTTCGTAGCGGAGACGTTGTCGGTGATCATACCGTTGTCTTTGGTAGTTTGGGAGAGCGTATAGAGATTACCCATAAGGCACATACCCGGGATACGTTTGTGCGGGGCGCTCTTCGTGCAGCAAAGTTTATTGCCAACAAACCGCCGGGGATGTACCGTATGTCAGATGTTTTGCAGATAAGATTGTAAGTGTGCTTTTATTACCTGATGAAGTATGTCTATTAGGAATATTTGGACAAAAGTAGCGTGAGCGTAATGGCTCGTTTGTCGTTGTGAGGAGCAAAGCAACGAGACAATCTCAATCAGTGATTGTTTCGCTTGTTCTTGCAATGACCGTTGTATGTTAAATTTTTATTTCTTTTACAACAGAATAAGTTATGAGATTTGATAAATTTACTATCAAGGCACAAGAAGCTGTACAGGAAGCCCAGGAACTTGCTGAATCCAAAAGACAGCAGCAGATATTGGCGGTGCATTTACTGGAAGTTCTGATAACTCAGGAACAGGGCATTGTAATGCCGCTTCTGAAAAAGTTAGGGGTTGATACGGATGTCGTCCTCGACAAGGTAATGAATGTGGTCAATAAATTACCACAAGTAAGCGGGTCTGGGGCTCCTGGCCAGGCGTATGTAAGTGCAGAACTTCGTGATACTTTTAATCTCGCCTGGGAAGAAGCAAGCAAACTGAAGGATGAATATGTAAGTACCGAACATCTGTTGATGGCGCTTGCGGGTCAAAGGAATATTTCCGCGGGGAGAATCCTCAGTGAGGCTGGTCTTACCAAGGAATCCATTTACACGGCATTGAAGGAGATTAGAGGCAGTCAAAGGGTTACCGATCAGAATCCGGAAGGGAAGTATCAGGCGCTTGAGCGCTATAGCAAAGATCTTATCGAACTGGCCCGAAAGGGAAAGCTTGATCCGGTTATTGGGCGTGATGATGAGATACGGCGCGTTATACAGGTTTTATCCCGCAGGACGAAGAACAATCCCGTACTGATAGGCGAACCTGGGGTGGGAAAGACGGCCATTGTAGAGGGACTTGCCCAGCGTATTGTTAACGGAGATGTGCCGGAGAGTCTGAAAAACAAACGGGTTATGTCTTTAGACATGGGCGCCTGATAGCAGGGACAAAATACCGGGGAGAATTCGAAGATCGTCTCAAAGCGGTGCTGAAGGATGTAAGTGAAAAAGAAGGACAAATTATCCTCTTTATCGATGAACTACATACCGTGGTGGGAGCAGGGGCAGCTGAAGGCGCGGTGGATGCATCCAATTTATTGAAACCGGCACTCGCGCGCGGTGAGTTGCGCTGCGTGGGGGCTACCACCCTCGATGAATACCGGAAGCATATTGAAAAGGACGCCGCATTAGAACGCCGTTTCCAGCCGGTGTACGTTGGAGAACCATCCGTAGAGGACACTATTGCAATCCTGAGAGGATTGAAGGAAAGGTATGAACTGCACCATGGGGTACGCATTAAAGACTCAGCGATTGTTGCCGCCGCCACGCTTTCCCAGCGATATATTTCAGACCGGTTTTTACCTGATAAGGCCATTGATTTAATCGATGAGGCGGCCTCGAAGCTGAGGATAGAAATCGACAGTATGCCGGTAGAACTCGATGAAATTGAGCGGAAGAGTATGCAGCTGGAGATTGAAAAAGAGGTGCTGAAAAAAGAGAAAGATACTGCTTCAAAACAGCGCATGGAAAAAATCGACAAACAGCTGTCAGATTTAAAAGAAGAATCGGGTGCGCTTCGTGCCCAATGGGAAAATGAGAAAAAAGTCATCAAAGAGATACAGGAGATTAATGCAAGAATCGAACAAGCCAGAATCGATGAACATGCGGCGCAAAGAGAGGGCAATTTAGGGAAGGTAGCAGAGATACGATATGGGGTGATCCGGGAGTGTGAACAGAAACTGAAACAGAAGCACACTGAATTACAGGAATTGCAAAAGAACAAACCACTCCTGAATGAAGATGTGGATGCTGATGACATTGCCGCGGTTGTTTCCAAATGGACCGGGATCCCCGTGACGCGCATGCTGGAAGGAGAGAAGGAAAAGCTTTTAAAGATGGAAGACAGGCTCAGAGAACGGGTCGTTGGTCAGGATGAAGCTATTCATGCGGTTTCCAATGCTATCCGGCGTGCACGTGCCGGACTTCAGGACCCCAATCGTCCCATAGGCACTTTTTTATTCCTCGGTCCCACGGGGGTGGGGAAAACCGAACTTTGCAAGGCTCTTGCTGCCTTTTTGTTTGATAATGAAAATGCGATGGTGCGTATCGACATGTCTGAATTTATGGAACAACACTCCGTGGCACGTCTTATCGGAGCACCTCCGGGATATGTCGGGTATGAAGAAGGCGGACGTCTGACCGAGGCAATCCGGCGAAGACCATACGCTGTTATCTTATTTGATGAGGTAGAGAAAGCCCATCGTGATGTGTTTAATATCTTGTTGCAGGTGTTTGATGATGGACGATTAACTGATGGACAAGGTAGAACGGTGGATTTTAAAAATACCATTATCGCCATGACCTCAAACATCGCAAGCCAGTGGATACAGGATCTTACCGGTCCTGAAAATGAGGAGGAGCTGAGAAGGCAGGTGAAGCAAGCGTTAAAAGAGGCATTCAGACCAGAGTTTCTTAACCGGATAGATGAGACAATTATATTCCATGGTTTGTCAAAAGAGATGATCGGTCAGATTGCTGAGATACAGTTAAAAGATCTGCAAAAGCGGTTGTCGAAAAGTAACTATCGTTTGAAGGTTACGGACAAGGTAAAGGAGAGTCTGGTACAGGAGGGTTTCGATTTACACTTTGGTGCCAGACCACTAAAGCGTACGATACAGCAGATGATTGAAAACCCGCTTTCCGTGGAGATTCTGGAGGGTAAGTTTGCGGAGGGTACGGAGATTAATGCTGATATGAAAAACGGAAAGGTAGTTTTCACTGCTGGTGAGTTGATAATCGCATAAAGATTCGGTAGTTGTTCATCATGAAAATGAAAAGAAAATGAGCAACCTGCTGTATGAAGAGCGTGGGGGATATGTTTTTTCAGCGACTTCGTAAATCTCTGTGGTGATAATTAAATTGGATAAGAATTTTCATTTTATTTAAGCAGTTTTTCGATAGGGTGGATTATGCGAAACGAATTCATCCATATCTTGATATTCCCAGATAGAACAGAATGGAGTGATTTGTGAATAGGAAAATAATTACAGGTTTTTACGTTACTTTTTTGTTTGCTGCGGTTCTCTGTATTGCGTCAATGATTTCCTGCGCTGCGGAAACAGTTAAGAAGATAAGTCTGGCGGAATTCAATACGTTACTCGAGAGTAAGAAAGGTAAGGTAGTGGTTGTTGATCTGTGGGCGACATGGTGCCCGCCCTGCAGGAAAGAGATACCGGGATTCATCAATCTTTATAATAAACATAAGGGTAACGGTGTAGAGATCATCGGAATCGCCTTTGATGAAAATGGGCTAGAAGCGGTTCCGCCGTTCATAAAAAAAATGGGGATTAATTATCCCGTTTATCTTGGAGGGCCTGATATTGCAGAATCATACGATCTCCAGGCATATCCAACTACGATCATGTACGGTAAAAATGGTAAGATGGCCAACAAGCATGTTGGTTACGTATCAGAAAAAGAATTTGACGATGAGATTGGCATACTGTTAAAAAAGTAAAACAAACTATTGGCTTGATTTAGATTCCTGAATTAATTTGTCCGGAATAGAGACAGCAGAAATTGAGGGGACTATCCTTGCCAATAACAAAAACGAGGGTAACCAATTGAATGTTCCTGGATAGCAATACCTGCATCCTGACATGCCTTAGCACACGTGCCAATACCTTTGAAAGTCTGGGATTTGGCTCCTTTGTGTGAAATCATTTTAGCGCTTCGATCCCGGGCAATTTCCACGTGCCTTTAAGAATGGTGTCTTTAGGTTGCCACAGATGTGCCATGAGACAGAATTCTCCTTTCGGGGCCGGAAGCCAGTTCCGCTTTTCCTTTGGGTCAGCGGGTTCATCTGCCTGAATGGAGATGATCAGACTGCCGTCCTTCTGATACTCAAGTCCACTGGTAATGCTGCTTATGCTGTACCGGTTTGCGGGATTCCCGAGCATCATGCCTTGTTTGTCATAGAGCGTAAGCGACCAATCCCCAAGAACGGGGGGCAACCCATCTTTGAAATGGAGCTTGTATTTTTTCTTGGCGCCATCAAGTTTTTCGCCTTGGATATCGACATTCGTGCGCGGGCAAAATTGTTCCACAGCAAGACCGGCAAACGGATCAAAAGCGTAGCACATAGCTGCACGATCGAGATACCGCAATCCCGACCAACCTGTTGTCTGGGTTGGATACAACCAGCCGCTGTTATTGGTAAAGAGCGACTGTGCTCGTGAAACCATTATTAAACGGGCTTCCGGGATGGCCTTTTTTAATCCTGCTTTCGTATGCTCCCCAAGGGCGTTATAATCAAACCCATACTCGGAAAGGCCAATGGTCTTGAACAAGGTGTAAAAGACGCGCTCTTCATCCCGGAGTGGCATGATTTTCATTACTTCTCCCAGGATGTGGAAAAACTGCAGGTCCTGGGGTATAAGACCTGGGTTCAGTTTTTCAGAGGATTTATAGGGTTTGGGAGGCAAAGAAGGGTCAAGCCACCGGCTATACGGAATCACCCGGTAATATTGACGCATGATATTTACCACGGTCGCAATCTCGGCTTGTTCCTCCTTTTTGACCGCGATCCTTCCCCGTCCATAGACATACCGCGTTGGACACTGAATAACGTTCAACGTTGGGAACAGGTCTCCCTTAAAGTTCGGACCAACCAGCAGATATTCCCCGCCTTTGCCTGCTGTGGCACGTGTTCCAACCGCCCGAATGATATCTCCCCGATAATCGTAAAAAGTCATACTGAAATGTCGGCCTCCATGATCATCCGGGATTTCCACCACGATAGGCTCCTCTGTCAGATCGAACCAGACCTGGCCATAGATGACCTCGTGGCTGGTAAACCGGGCCTTCCATTCCGGCCCTAATAATCGTCTGCTGGGATTTAGCGCATTCAAAGGCGCGAAAATTCCGCTCGGTAGTGGTTTTTCAACCGCGCTCAATGCCAGACGATACGTATGGTTCATTACCAGAGGATACCCCCAAAGGTAAGCCTGTACCCCGATATGGAATGCCTCCGCTTCCTGAAGTTGCTCTTTCGAGAGCACGGTGGTTTCCTTTTCTTGTTCCGGGAGCGTCTGTGCAAATGATATAGATACCGTCATGATTATGCTGAGCATGCAGATAGCCGCGGTAACGACTCTTTTAAAATTTTGATTCATAATCAGCTTCTCCTTTTTGGAAAATACCATGCAAAAAAGCATGAGAACAAGGTAGATAAAATAGTGCATTATGTAGATTGTTTAGATTGTAAAAAGGGACTCTGTGATTTTCAATTTATTTTTAGAGAATTAGAAAGTATAATAAAATTTTAAAAGTGGTATGCTCTGTAGAGGAGAATCGTGCCAATTCCAGTCAAATGGACCTGTAATACAAGATTCCTGATACATCCAAAGATATCTATAACGCAGACTTCTTGTTACTGAGCGACGATCCATTTTTTGAGGACAAAGATTATTCATTTTTGCAGGTAAGGCTTTGTTATAATAATTGACTGTTAGCATACGGTAAGATAAAATGTGGAAATAAACATGAACGATGCGATCAAAGAGATAAAATCAATAGCAATCGAGTTGGAGACGGAGGGGATGAAGTTGTATCGTGAATTGGCAAACAAAACTCTGCATCCGATGGTAAAGGCTGTGTTCAGGTCGTTTGTGATAAATTAAGAATGGATAGTATGGAGAGGAAATATCCGGCTAACCTGATTTACAAAAAAATCGGAAATGCACCGGAGACACAGAGTGAGGGTGCCAGGTATAATGAACAAGAGCCGTATTGATACGTTTCGCAGAGAAAAAGATTATCTCGGCGAGATGAAGGTGCCCGCAGTGGCGTATTACGGGGTACAAACTGCCCGGGCGCTGGAAAATTTTCCCATTAGCGGACAATCATCTCTGCCAGTATTTACTATGGCTATGGTTTCTATAAAAAAGGCCGCAGCTCTGGTTAATGTGGAACTTGGTTGTCTCGATGGCAGGATAGGCAATATGATTGTTCTGGCATGTGATCGCATATTGAACGGCGAATTTTATGATCAATTTCCGGTGGATGTGTATCAGGCCGGGGCCGGGACGTCACATCACATGAACGTTAATGAAGTCATTGCCAACGTTGCGGCTGAAATGCTTGGAGGGGAAAAGGGGGACTATTCAGTTGTCCATCCGAATGATCACGTCAACTACGGTCAGTCAACCAATGACGTATATCCTACCGCCATGCGCATTGCTGCCTTGCAATTGTCTGAAAAACTGGTGAAGAATCTGGATGGCCTGACGAAGACGTTTCAGGAAAAGGCGCAATCTTTTGATTCCATAGTAAAGTCCGGGCGCACCCACCTGCAGGATGCCGTGCCCATTCGTGTGGGGCAGGAATTTTCCGGCTATACGGATTCCCTGGTGAGGGCAATGAGGGGAGTTGAAAAGGCGCGCGAGTCATTAAAAGAATTAGGAATTGGTGGAAGCGCTGTTGGTACAGGAATTAATACCCATCCGGAGTACGCTGGCAGGGTAATTGAAAAACTGCGAAACATTGTTAATCTCGATGTCAGGGGAGCAAAGAATCGATTTGAGGCCATGCAGAGCAACGTCCCGTGCGTTGAACTCTCCGGTGCACTTCGTACTCTGGCTGTAGAACTCATTCGTATTGCAAATGACCTCCGATTGATGGACTCGGGGCCGAATACCGGGCTGTCTGAGATTGATCTTCCGGCGGTGCAACCTGGGTCTTCTATCATGCCGGGGAAAGTGAATCCTGTTATTCCTGAGATGATGAATATGGTCAGTTTTTCTGTTATGGGCAACGACCTGTCGATAGCTCTGGCAGCGCAGGCCGGGCAATTCGAGCTCAACGTCATGATGCCGTTGATTCAGTACAAGCTGCTTGATTCTCTTTTGATTCTGAGCAATGCATCAAAGATATTTCATGAAAAATGTATACAGGGCATCACGGTTAACGAGGAAAAATGCCGGGATTACGCCATGCGAAGTCTTGGCATTGTCACGGTTTTAAATCCTGTTATCGGCTATTCAAAAGCGTCAGAGGTAGTGAAGGCAGCAATAAGGACAGGGAAATCGGCACGGGAGATTATTCTGGAACAAGAGATACTCACGGAGGAAATGGTGAATCAAGTATTGTCGCCCATGGCCATGACGGAGCCTGGTATTCAAAGGTAATAAGGTAAAGGGTCTTTTAATTTATTTCTTTTAGTAGTTATTTTTAGGGAAAGGGGTGTAATTATGAAAAAGGTAACTCTGTTGATTGCTGGTATCTGTTGCATAGGTTTCACCGGATTGACGCACAGCATTTGTACGCGGACGGTAAGTGCGGCTGAAGAAGCGACTATGACCCACGAAGGGGTTGCGCTTCCCACCAGGATGGTGATGAGTAATATAGCGAGACGGATGAGCAACATACTCGAGGGAACGCTGGCAGGCAGTTTTAAATACGTTGCCCAGGAGGCCGGTGCCATAGTAGATGATAGTTACCGGATAAACGAAGCCTTCTTTCCAATCGATCCAAAGGAAAATAAATGGTTTCAACAAGCCAAGATCGATCCCAATGACTCAAAAAAGATAACACAACTGAAGGAAGGATTCGACGTCTACCTGAAAAACATAGCATCTTCGGCGCTCGAAATTCAAAGGGCTGCAAAGTCGGAAGATCAGAAAGCAACGTTTAAAGCCTTTACGAATATGGTGGAAAAGACCTGTTTTGAGTGCCATGCAGAGATCCGTGACAAAATGATACCCGTTGAAAACCGGTAATGGTCAGGGGTTGTGTATGGTATAATGCTGTAAAGTCACGTTAAATCCGTAAATCGTAGGGATTACTCCCAGAACTTCCTTTGTTATTGAGGACTTGAGGGATGAGAAGGTAGACTGCGTTGAACGTCAGTGGGCAAAAAAAATGTTTAGAGTCATTCTACATTCCAACCTCGTAAGTGGAATGGATATTGTGAATGTGGATTCCACGTGAAAAGGCACATGTCGTAAACTACCCTTATAGGTTCAGGGATTTCAAACCAGTTTTTATCCCTTTTTAGTAGGGAAGTCAGAATACCATCGGCTTATGTAGTGCGACCAGTCGGTCGCCTTATCATGAAGAGAGTTTAAAGTTGCTGTCAATGACAACCTGATTAAACGGTAAGGAGTTTTAATTACCTCCCATAATCCCCCCGTTTACGGGGGGAAATAGGGGGGAGAGTCGCAGAATTCCTAATTAAAAGATTGATTGCGGACTAGAAAGTAGTGTACAATATTTCAAATTTTCAGTGAGGGAGAACCTATGTCGAAGTGGGAATGCCGTGTGTGTGGTTACGTATATGATCCGGAAAAGGGTGATCCGGATAATGGGGTAAAACCGGGAACACCTTTTGATAAGTTGCCTGCTGATTGGGTTTGTCCGTCCTGTGGCGCTAGCCAGGATCTTTTTGACAAACTTGATGCGTAAGTTTGTAAGGAGTATATTTTTGAGGAAAATATTTTGTGGTAGTATCCATGATTAGGCAATTTGTAAAAGGTTGTCTCGTGATAGCCGGGGTATGTCTTGTGGGTGTTGCCCAGGCTCAGGCAGAACCAGCAAAGGAAAGCATACCAAAGGTCACCTATTCAAACCCGTATTTTAAGGTACGAAGGAAGAGAAGGATGCTCAAATCAAGCGGATGACATCGCTTTTCGGTGTCGAATGCGACTTTTGCCATAACGAAGATTTAACCGTCTTTACCGATGAAGGGAAAAAATCAAAGGAGATGATGCGGGCATCTGTTGCATTAGGGGTTGAATGTGACTACTGTCATCTTGACCGGAAGCGATATAAAGAAAACGAACAGGAAGCAAAAAAAAATGTTTGAGCTCAGTGATCTCATGGGCACGGAATGTAATTTTTGCCATGCTGGAAAGGGAAAACTTACTCCAAAAGGGGAGACATCCAAGACGGCGTTTGTGACGCGCGATTGGGCAACTGAAGGGACGAAGCGGTGCCTGGAGTGCCATATTGAGAAAAAACAGTTTGCATTGAATTTTTATGGATGGCAGGTCTTAAATGCCTTGAAGGGGCTCAAGGGGATGTGAACAGAGATTACGACGTAATTATTGTTGGTGGTGGGCCTGCTGCCCTTGCTGCGGCTGTTTATACTTGTCGCGCCTTATTGAAGACGGTAATCTTCGAAAAACAATATTTGGGCGGACAGTTGGTTGGCACCGATCTGATAGAAAATTATCCGGGATTCCCTGAAGTCATTAGTGGTGTTGATCTCATACAACGCATGGAGGCTCAGGCAAAGCGGTTTGGCGTTGAGGTACGGTACGAAGAGGTCCTGAAATTACAGGTAGAAAACGGTTTAAAGATCGTGACGACCGATTCGGGCACCTACGGAAGCCATGCAGTCATTCTGGCGGCCGGTGCAGAACCTAAAAAAATGAATGTTCCTGGTGAAAAAGAATTTTACGGCAGGGGGGTGAGTTATTGTGCAACCTGTGATGGCGCATTTTACCGGGGCAAAGACGTGGTTGTCGTTGGAGGAGGCGATTCTGCGATAACGGAAGGTATCTTTCTCACCAAATATGCGAATACCATACAAATCATCCACAGAAGGGATGCGTTTCGGGCCACGAAAATTTATCTGGATGAAGCCTTTTCAAATCCAAAGATTAAGATTGTCCTGAATACCGTTGTTGAAAGTATTCATGGGCAGGAAAAGGTTGAGGGTGTTGTGGTTCAAAATATGGTGACGAATGAAAAGCGGGATATTCCGTGTCAGGGTGTTTTTATTTTCATTGGAAGTGTGCCCAACACGGGTTTTTTAGGCAATTTGCTGTGTGTGGATGTTGGGTGCCATATTGAGACAAACATCCATATGGAAACGTCCATCGAAGGGTTATATGCCGTTGGTGATATCCGGAAAAATTCGTACCGGCAAATTGCGACGGCCATAGGAGAAGGAGTTACCGCTGCTATTGCAGCAGAACACAGGCTTGCCGAGTTAAGGGCCTTAGGTAAAATAAAATGAAAAGTTATTTTTTGCGTTTTCGATAGGTGCTTCGCGTATTTGTCATTAGGTATTGATATACCTTAAAATTAAAGGAGGGTTGAATGGCTACGTTGGATGTAAAGGAAATTATAAAGCAGGCTGCACAACAGGAAGATAAGGCATATAAATTTTACATGGATGCATTAAAATTTGTAAAAGATCCGGCATCACAAATATGGTTAAAGGAACTCGCCGCTGAAGAGATAAAGCATAAGGAGATGTTGGAGAATTTTGATGTTTCGAAGGTGAAGAAATTTAAACCGGAAAAAATCCACGATCTTCATATTACAGAATATCTGGTAGATAAAGATATTACTGAGGTCAAAAGTTTTCAGGATGTGTTGATTGTCGCAATGAAGAAGGAACAGAAATCGTATAATTTTTATGTGGGTATGGCCAAGTCTACGGATAATCCTGACATGAAAAACTTATGCAAAATTCTTGCCCAGGAAGAACTCAAACACAAGCACAAGCTTGAGTTGTATTATGATGATAATGTCTATCAATGGGCCTAAGGTTTTGTTATGAGTTTGCCTTTCCTTTTTTTCCCTCAATAGCCCTGAAAACCTAATCATTTCGCATGTTCGCTGGTAAGCCGGATCCTCAACAGATCCGGCCTGCCAGCGGGTCTCTCTTCCTTTTTCCTTAGTCAAAACATTTCACACTTCTGAATGATGTGCAATTGGATGAAACTATAAGGACTTCACGCACCTTCCCGCTGTTGCATCCATTTCGACCATAAAACAGGTGGACTCGGGATCGGCATATCATATTAAAATGGGTATTGGATAATAATTATGCAATTACCCATCAAACAGATGGGATACCGAAAGACAGCATATGGATGTTCGTATACATATCTGAATGTTTGTTCTGGTTTGAGATGGTAACATCAGAGGAAAAAATTAGACTTGACAATGCAACGTCATCAGGTAAAATTGTGAGCTATATTTCTTTTATGAATCTTATCTACGATGTCTATGCGTATCCCTGGGAACAATAAAAGCGAAGCATTGTACTGGATATTGTATTACTTTAGCTATTGTCAACCGCAAGGAGGTTGTTAGGGTTCGATATTATTAAGTTTATTGTTGTTAATATATTGCCCTGAAACCATTGGTTTTAGGGTTTTTTTTTGTCTACAACATTTGGTGGGGGTGTAGCTTATGATTATTGTAATGAAGGCCGAATCTACAAAAAAAGGATATTAATCATGTCCTCGAAAGTATAGAAAAGGCCGGTTTAAAAGGGGTTGTATTACAGGGAACAAACCGGAATGTAATTGCGATTATTGGTGACGAACGGGTATTGCCTGCTGACTTCTGGGATGTTATGCCCGGCGTGGAGAAGTCTGTCCCTATCCTTGCTCCCTATAAATTAGCCAGCAAGGAGGGAAAAGATTTCAGGACGATCATTCATCTCATGAATGGGAAAAAGATCGGGGGAGAAGAGGTTGCTGTTATTGCCGGACCGTGTGCCATTGAAAGCAAGGAGCAGATCATTGAAATTGCGAAACGGGTGAGAGATGCCGGCGCCACCGCATTGCGTGGCGGTGCATTCAAACCCCGAAGCAATCCATATACCTTTCAGGGTCTTATGGAAGCGGGTCTCGCACACCTGGCACATGCCCGTGAGGCGTCAGGATTACCCATAGTAACCGAAGTGCTCACCCCGGAACATGTAGCATTGGTGAGTAAGTATTCTGATATATTACAAATTGGGACGCGCAACATGCAGAATTTTTTACTCTTGCGAGCCGTGGGTGAGGCCGGGAAGCCAGTGATTTTAAAGCGGGGAATGTCTGCAACGATTGAAGAGTTTCTCCTGGCAGCAGAATATATCCTGGCACAAAATAATCCCAATGTCATTCTGTGCGAAAGGGGTATCCGCACCTTTGAAACGCATACCCGTTTCACCTTATCCTTAAGTGTTGTGCCACAACTCAAGGAGATGACCCATCTGCCCATTATCGTAGACCCAAGTCATGGAACAGGCAAGAGAAGCCTTGTCAATCCGATGTCCAAGGGATCGGTAGCGGTAGGTGCGGATGGCTTGTTGATTGAGACGCACCCTGAACCAGAAAAGTCGTTTGTGGACGGGCCGCAGACAATTACCCTCGAAGCCTTTGACGAACTCATGGAAGAACTAAAACCCGTTGCAAAAGCAGTTGGAAGAAAAATATAAAAGTGAGAAGGAAAGACAAAGAAATAGCGGATAGGAATGAAATCGTGGAGATTCTTTTAACAGCCACGGTGGGAAGGTTGGGGACATGTGCCAATGGAATTCCCTATATTACCCCAATGAATTTTACGTATGATGCGGAAGCATCTAAAATATTTCTCCATTGTGCAAATGAAGGCAGGAAGCTCGATAATATCCGAATAAATCCAACAGTATGCTTTGAAGTGGAAGAGGTCAAAAATGTGATGGTCAAACAGCCTACCTGCGCCTCTTCCGTGGCATACCGATCTGTTATCATGTTCGGTAATATCAAAATACTCTCTGACCACCATGCAAAGGACCATGCACTTCAGAAACTTGCCGAAAAATATGCACCGCAAAATCCCAAAATTCCCTTTACCGACGCGATGCTGAATAAGACAAACGTACTCGAAATAGAGATCAGGGAAATAACCGCCAAGAGGAGCCCGGTAAGGCCAACAATTACCGATCCTGCAAAAAAATAAAGCATTTCCACTGAGGATACAGAGGAAGAAAATACGATAAGAAGTAGAAAAATGATGTGTTCAAAGAGTTCCTATAGTAAGCGCATAAAGAAAATTGTCATTACGAGGGCACTCGCCAGAAGCAATCTCTCTATGACTGTCATTCCGAGCAAAGCGAGGAATCTCATGGGTTTGCTTCGCTTAGGCTCGCAACTTCGGCTTCGCTGTCGCTTGCAATGACTCGCACAGGTCAGCTTATTGAATACGTTTACGATAACTTTTTAATTCTTTGCGTATTCAGCGCTCTCTGTGGTGAGAAATTCAGATTTAATTATACAAAAGTAAGAAAGGAATGAGAAAATAACATATGGAGATCACAGCATCAAAGAGACTGCAATCCATTGGTGCATACGCCTTTGCAGAGGTAGACAAAGAAGTTGAAAAGTTAAAATCTCTGGGAATTACTCCCATCGATTTCGGAGTGGGTGACCCTACCGTACCAACTCCGGAAATCGTGCGCAGGGCAACCCAGAAAGGGATAATCAACCGCAAATCTTCCGGGTATCCGAGTTACACAGGTGCCTCTGAATTCCGCCAATCCATCGCCCAGTGGACGCACAAGAGGTTTGGCGTCCAGATGGATCCGGCTACGGAGATTTCTTCCACCATTGGTTCAAAAGAGGGGGTATTCAATTTTGCGGAAGGGATCATTAATCCCGGTGATTATGTGATCATCCCTACTCCGGGCTATCCGCCTTATACAAGGGGAACTTTGTTTGCTGAAGGAATTCCTTACTATGTACCGCTCCTGGCAGAAAACAAGTTTCTGATTGATCTGAAATCGATTCCGGAAGAGGTCTGCAGAAAGGCGAAGATCCTGTGGATCAACTACCCGAACAGTCCATCGGGGGCGGTTGCGTCATTATCGTATTTAAAGGAGGTCGTGGAGTTTGGACAAAGACATAACATTATTATTGCCTCTGATGAGGCTTATAGTGAAATCTATTTTAACGAACCTCCGCACAGCATCCTGGAGATTACCAAAGAAGGCGTCATTGTCTTTAACTCCTTTTCCAAAAGAAGCGCCATGACATGTTATCGGGTGGGCTGGGTGGCTGGGGATAAGCGGATTGTTGATATATTTAAAAAGGTGAAAACCAACATTGATTCTGGCACTGCCACGTTTATTCAGGATGGAGCGATTGTCGCCCTTAGTGACGAAACTCATGTGGAAAAGATGAGGGCCGAATACCGGATTAAACGTGATTTGCTGGTGGATGCGTTTCTGCGCATTAAACTCCCTGATTGCACCCCGGAGGCGACAATTTATCTCTGGCAAAAGGTGCCGGAGGGCATGACCTCTGTTGAATTTGCCCAAAAACTCCTTTCGCCAGAAATCGCCATAGTTACAACGCCCGGAGCATGGATTAGTGATAAGACAGAGACAGGATTAAATCCCGGCGAAGGTTACGTGCGTTTCGCCCTGGTACCGAGTCTCAAAAATACGAGGGAAGCAGCCCGGCGGATCAAAAAGATATTACCAAAGGTTCTGTAAAAAAATATTTACCGCAGAGAACGCAGAGATAATGAAAGATTAAGGAATTTCAATTATCCCACATAATCCCCCCGTTTACGGGGGGAAACAAGGGGGAAGGTTGCCGACGACCTAATTCAATAACGGATGTTCCTTAGTAAAAATTCTCTTCTTTCTCTGCATACTCTGTATTACTATCCATCAACTTCTTGTTTTTAATGCTCGATTTTCAAATTGCACGATCGTGATACCTGGTTTAGATGAGGTTTACGCAAAGTTTTGAGCATTGAGTCTTTTGTCATTTGGAAATTGTTTCGTATTTCGATATTCGTGTTTCGAATTTGGTCGTGGCCAGAGGCCACGACAGGATCTCCGTGGTGAAAGATTAGGATACCTTTTATGAAAAAGCGTCTATTTAGCGGGATTCAGCCCAGTGGTGACGTGCACATCGGCAATTACCTGGGAGCCCTTAAGAACTGGGTTCGGATGATTGATCAGTACGACTGCATCTTCTGTATCGTCGATTATCATGCCATTACAATTGAATATAATCCGGGTGATATGCAACGACGCATTCTCAATGCAGCAGCGGTTAATATTGCCGCTGGCCTCGATCCGGCACGATGTATTATCTTTGTTCAGTCTTACGTACCCGAGCATACAGAACTCGCATGGATACTCAATACGGTTACTCCCATGGGTCATTTGGAACGTATGACTCAATTCAAAGACAAGTCAAAACAGCACCGGGATAACATCAATGCAGGATTATTTACTTATCCTGTTTTGCAGGCGGCAGACATCCTCTTGTATCATGGTGAGGCGGTGCCTGTAGGCGAGGATCAGGTACAGCATATAGAGCTAGCCAGGGAAATTGCCAGAAAATTCAATATGCGGTATGGCGAGACATTTCCAGACCCGGTTGAACTGCTCTCTGATGCCCCACGGATTATGGGACTCGATGGCAAGACGAAGATGAGCAAGAGCCTGGGAAATTATATCTCACTGGTGGAAACTCCCGAGTCGATCTGGAAGAAGCTCTCTACAGCAGTAACGGATGAAAACCGGAAGAGGCGTACTGATCCTGGGAATCCCGACATCTGTAACCTCTTTACCTTGCACAAATATTTTTCACAAAAAGAGCAGATCGATCGCATCAATGTGGTCTGTCGCTCTGCCGGGATTGGCTGTATCGAATGCAAAAAGATTCTGTCAGATAACATCATTGAGGCGCTGACCCCGATTCGCCTGAGATACGAACAATTGATTGGCGATCAGGATTATCTCTTAAGCATCCTGCACGCCGGGGCAAAGAAATGTCGGGACATCGCCGTGAGTACCATGACTGATGTAAAAAAGAAAATGGGGTTGATGTGATAAGACAGATTGACCACAGAGAAGAACTTTAAAAATGGATTATTTTATAAAAACCATCATATCTTTATTAAAAGGGAAAATAGACCTTCCTGAAGAAGAAATAAAAACCCTCCTCGAAATACCACCCGACTTCAAGATGGGCGATTACGCCTTCCCCTGCTATGGTCTTGCAAAAACCCTGAAAAAATCCCCAAACGTCATTGCCGGTGAACTGGCAAAAGACCTTCATGCCGGCAAACCAATAGAAGCCGTACGGGCCGTTGGCCCTTACATAAACTTCTTTGTGGACAAAACAACTTTGTCAGAGACCGTTTTGAAAACCATTTCTAAAGAGCGTGACGGATATGGAAACAAGGATGTCGGCAAAGGAAAGACGGTTGTTGTCGACTTCTCTTCCCCAAACATCGCCAAACACCTTGCCGTCCATCATCTCCGTTCTGCACTGATCGGGAATGCCATCTGCAATAGTTACAAAACCCTTGGGTATACCTGCGTTGGGATTAATCACCTTGGCGATTGGGGCACGCAATTCGGGCAGTTGATCGTTGCCTATAAAAAATGGGGAAGTGAAAACGCCCACCATACCTACACGGTTACTGATCTGAACAACCTTTACGTAAAGTTTCATCAGGAAGCAGAAAAGGATCCGGGGTTAGAAGACGAGGCAAGGGCATGGTTCAAAAAGCTCGAGTCCGGAGACCCTGGGGCAAAAGAACTCTGGCAGTACTTCAAGGATATCAGTTTGCAAGAATTCCAGAAGATATACGATATGCTTGGGATACACTTCGATGCCTTTGTTGGTGAGAGTTTTTACAATACCATGGTTGAAGACACCATAACAAGAATTAAAGAAAAGGGATTGTCCAGGGTTAGTGAGCAGGCATTGATTGTTGACTTAGAACCTTACAATATGCCTCCATGTCTCCTCCGCAAGAAAGACGATACCACCCTTTACGCCACCCGTGATATTGCCGCTGCAGAATACCGGAAGAAGACCTACGACTTTGACAGGATGATTTATGTGGTCGGTTCCGAGCAAAAGCTGCATTTTAACCAGTTTTTCAAAGTTTTGGAGTTGATGGGTCACAATTGGGCGGATCGTTGTGTGCACGTGGATTTTGGTCTCATGAAATTTAAAGACGGCAAGATGTCTACCCGCAAGGGAAAGGTCGTTCTCCTGGAAGATCTGTTAATCGAGGCCGTTGGACGTATCCGAAAAATTATAGAACAAAAGAATCCTTCTTTAGAAAATAAAGAGGCTGTCGCCAGTGACGTAGGCATTGGGGCAGTCATCTTCGCCGATCTGTGCACCAAACGCAGCAAGGACGTGGTCTTTGACTGGGATGAGGTGCTCAATTTCGAGGGTGAAACAGGTCCATATGTTCAGTATACCCATGCCCGACTCTGCAGTATCTTGCGAAAATACGGAAAACCTGTAACGGCAGAGATACGTTTTGAATTGTTGAAAGAAGACGAGACCTTTATCCTGATCAAGAATTTAGGGCAATTTCCCTCCATTATCCTGAAGGCGGCTGAGTTTTATGAACCCTCTTTGATCTGCAATTATCTGATTGATGTCTGTGGCAACCTGAATAGATTCTATAATGCCCATCGTGTCTTATCCGATGATGAGGAACTGACCAAGGCCAGGATATTCTTGGTGGATGCCACCAGACAAGTCATTAAGAACGGCCTTAAAATATTAGGTATTCACGCCCCTGAGCAGATGTAAAGTTTGTCAATAATAAAGATTTGATCGTATACCGTGTATAGGGTTTTTATATCAAGTACATTGAAATGATTTTTTCTTTGAAAATATTTTTTGCTTGAAATAATTATAAATAATGTATATTTTATAAATAGTGTATAATATTCAGTCATTAACATACTAACACACTAACATAAACATACGATAAAGGTAAACCCTGAGTGATCAGGGGGCACAAAGTGTAGGGTCTTTAAGCTTGCAAGGATGTAGTTAAAGACGCACCTGATCCTTTCGTGAAAAGATAGCCTTACTGCCGAAGATGTTTTCAATGAACATTTTTGCAGTAAGGCTTTTTTTGTTTTATAGGATGTTTACGCCAAAAAACACTCAAATCCTTTGCTCCTGTTGTTGGTTGATCAAAAAGTTTACAAGTGCAATTAACAGCAGGAGTAAAGAAACAAGTCAAGTGTAAAATAAGTTGCAAAGCATTTATTTGTAGTAAGTTGAGTTGAATTCAATTTATGACTCTGTTGATTAACTCTCATTTCAACGACATGCTATACTATATATAGCATAATATTGACAATGTAGGATTGTATATGGTATACCGATTTGGTTTGAAAGGACTTAATCAACAGAGTCATTTATGACTTAAAAATTTTTTTTACAAACGTTTTTTAACAAAGTAATGTTATGATTCCATACAATGCAATTGTCAATATAAATGTTCATGTTATTATTGCTAACACCTTAGCAATAGAGTTCGATTTGGCAATAATGGGTGTTGATTTTCGTATGCGATCCAACACGTCTATCCATCTAAACCATTTTAAAGGGGGGAATTAATCATGGCCTTAGTAAACAACCGCTCGATGCAGCCTGTTAAGGAATTTTCCCAGCTAAACGTTGTTAACCTAAGTTACGCATTTAAGAGCATAAGTAGCTGGTATACAAGGGTCCTCAAATATTTTCCTCACTACAAAGCTGTTTTTTTGAAGGTTATCCGCTTTCTTTTTATCGCCTGTGGATCAACTCCGAGTTTTTTGTATATCTCCCCTTGTGTTGCCTCCACTTCGGTTGCTACCCGAACATGGTGTACATGGATACCATCTGCATCGGGCAGGACTACGGTTACTACCTGATGCGTCTGTAATATTTGTTTTATCGTATTCCAACTTCGTGTTTCTCC